>JAPKZB010000006.1:0-17866 GCA_026393985.1 Acidobacteriota bacterium | reverse complement strand
TGAGGAACGCGCACAACGGACTCGCTTCGGCCCGGCAGGAGGGGCGCGTTCCTCGCCCGTTGGTGCCGCGCCGAAGCGGCCTGTGCGCTTTTGAGGAAAGCGCAGAACGGGCTTGCTGCGGCCTGGGCGCTTTTGTTCGTTGGAACGGAGATCCGTGACGAACTCCCCGGCGGCGGGGCGGATCAGTCTATGGGGCGCGATTCGTCACTCATCGCGTTTCTGGTGAGGAACGGAGTGGCGCTACAGGACCGGCGGCAGGAAAGCGATGCCGGAGTTCTTAGTTGACGCCGACGTCCGTGAAAAACGCCCAGTGGGCATCGCGGATCGCATCGTCCTGCGCGATCATCACCGGCTTGCGATGAGCGAGGCATGATCCAGATAAACGCCGCAAACTCGAATAATATGTCGGTAGCATCGCGGGCTGCTACAATCATACACGAATTAGGCCACTTCTTTAATATGGTAACCGGACTCGGGTCGTCTCTAATCGTCTACGATGTGGATCTCCTGACTGGCGATGGCTCCGACATTGATCAAGAATGGAACAGAGAGTACATTTTCAAGAAATGTGGATTATAAAGCAGGCTTTCTTCACGGCGCTACTGCTATCTGGCTTTGCGCGCCTACTCTGCGCTCAAGGCCAGGGTGAGGCCTTGACGGTTTGCGTGGTTATTGAGAAAAGGCATTCCCTAGAGGGGTTAAGATTACTTGTGGAGGGAATTGACGGTGGTAATGGCGCTCTTCGAGGCAAATGCCAGGAACCAATTTCAATCAACGGATTCCCTTATCCCCGTGCCGTTTGGGTTGTTGATGCCTCCCCGGCTGAGAGTGCGGAGGTTCTAAGATCCTGCCCAACCTGTGTATCGCTCAGGGACTATATTCATCTTACCTCCGACTTTAGACGACATAAGGGGTTCCGTGCTTCTGTTCGTGTCGTCGGATATATTCGAACTATGGAAAGGCGTTCCGCCTCCGAGGTTGGAATGCCGACCCGTCTGGCCGGATTCGGAAAGCTTGGGCTATTTCCAGTAGAGTTGGTCGTTCTCGGCGTGCAGAAATGGGAGCGACTTTCGAAAGAGAATTGATAATCTCTATCTCCATCTCCGTCCGCCGTTCCTTACTGGCCCGAAGAGCGGGTCGCCCGGACGCAACACCCGCTCGACACCCGTGCTCGCCGTCCCCGGCGAAAATAAAATCGTTCTCGTTTCTGGAGCGCAATACGAGATATTCAAAAATGCGGCGAAACGGAATGCGGTGATCCCGGCGTTGAAGCCAAAAACCGGCGACTCGGTTGCAGAAACTGTAGCGATCCGAATCGCGACCGATCAGGCCTGTAGTTTCGTACAGCAGTCTACAGAATCTCGATTTCTGCCCGATTGTCCGCCAGACGCTGGACCCTGAATGGGAAGTATCGCCAGCAGGGTAGCTCGCGGCAGCGATGGACCCCATCCCAAACCCGCAATCCCATGCCTCCTGACTAGCCAGCAGGAAGCGGCCGGGCGGCACGTCGAGCCCCGCCTCACAGCCACATAACCGGCGATTGTGAGCGGCGACAGAGGACAGAGCCAAAGCACAAAAACACAGTAAGTATGGGCCGACCTTTCCCCAAATTCGAGCGCCCTTCGGTTCAGTGAAGCGCAGGGGAGTCCCAGCAGACCCCACCCCCGACGCCGTCCTCAACCTCACTCAAACCACCAGCGCCAACAACGCCAACCCCACCTTCAACTGGGACGGCATGCGCCGCCAGACATCCAGACCCTCCCCCGGGCCAAGTCGTCACTCACACCAACAGCCTCGGCACTGCCCCCGGCGCCAGTTGGCACAACGTCACCACCGGCTACCAGGTCTACTCCACCGAAACCCCCGTCAGCACAGGCAAGACCGAGTACACCCCCTGCGCCTGCTCTTCCATCGGTAAGGTCCTCCGCGTCTCCATGCCCTACGCCGCCAACGCCTCGCCCCTCCACTGGACCACCTACACCGACGACGCCCTCCAGCGCCTCGAGAAAGCCGAGACGACCTCCGCCGCCTGGGGCCTCACCTGGGACTACGACGGCTTCGCCAACCGTTGGGAGCAGCGCGTGACCAAAGGCACCGCCCCGCCCAACACCGTCTCGTTTGACCAGACGACGAACCGCGTCAATTCCGCCGGCTACGCCCACGACGCCAACGGAAACATGACGGCAATGCCGGGCGTATGGGGGCTCACTTACGATATCGACAACCGGCTGCTCTCCGCCAACAGCAACGGAAGCTGGGAGCAATACGCCTACCTCGCCGACAACAAGCGGGTGTGGAAGCAAACAAACCAGAACGGGAACCCCGCGGAGCAGTACTATCTCTATGGAGTGGGAGGAGAGCGAATCGCGACCTACACGGTAAACCAGCAACTTCTCAACGAGGGGACCCTGTTCCTGGCCGCGAACCAGAACACGATCGACGTCTACTTTGGCGGAAGGGTGATCTGGCAGAACGGCAAGGCGGTGCTGCGGGACCGCCTGGGGAGTGTGATGGCCCGCTCCGGCGACTATACGGGCCTCGAGCGCCACGCCTACTTCCCCTACGGCGAGGAGCGACCCCCCACGGCAGGCGACCGCAACAAATACGGAACCTACCACCGCGACCAGACCGGCCTCGACTACGCCGACCAGCGCTACTACAACAGCACCATCGGCCGCTTCCTCTCCGCCGACCCCTACGAAGCCAGCGGAGGAGCCTCCGAACCCGCCAGCTGGGGACGCGGAGTCTACGTCCACGGCGATCCGCTAAACTTTCTCGACCGCACTGGCCTTGATAAATGCCCACCTGGTTCTCAAAATTGTATCGAGGTCGTGGATACAGAGCCAGGACAGAAGGGACCGGAGGTTAGCGGAAGCGGAGATTGCGGTGGCGGGTGAGGCGGCGGGTTATTCGCCGGGGCAGGGGAACCGGGTGAAGGTGTTCCCGGGGAATCCGGAGATTGAGTGATCGAATACCCTAACGGCGAGTTTGATGCGGCGGGGGCGGCGATCAGGTTAGCCAGAGGGGCCGGGCGGGCGCAAGGCGGGGATGGTTCCGACGCCTACGCTACGCGCCGCGAGCCTGAATGATCGCTTCAAGCTGCCGGCGAAGGGCGGCTTTTTCGGGCGACGTGGCGGCGAGGTTGCGGAACTCGCGGGGATCGGTCCGGTAGTCGTAGAGCTCTTCGCCGGCGGCGCCGCCGTCCCACAGGGTGTAGCGGTAGCGGTTGGTGCGGATGGAGTAGCCCATGACTTTGCCGCGCAGCACCTGGCTGACGGCGGGATGCGTGGAGCCGCGCTCCGGGTGGTCGAGAAGAGGCTTGAGACTGCGGCCGTGCAGTTTGGCAGGGGGCGGGAGCCCGCAGAGGTCGGCGAGGGTGGGATAGATGTCGAGCATCTCCACCGGGCCGCGGCAGACTTTATCGCGGGATTTGACGCCGGCGCCGGAGAGGAGCAGAGGGATGCGGGTGGCGGGCTCAAAAAGCGCCTGCTTCATCCACTGGCCGTGCTCGCCGAGGTGGTAGCCGTGGTCGGACCAGAAGACGATGGTGGTGGAGGCGGTGAGGTGGAGGCGGTCGAGGGCGTCGAGCACCTTGCCCACCTGGGCGTCGAGGAAGGCGATGGAGGCGTAGTAGGCCTGGAGCGCCTCTTTACGCTGCTCGAGCGACATGCCCCAGTTGCCGGGTTTGGTGAAGTAGGCCGGGGGCGGGGCGATGGTCATCTCTTCGGCTTCAAACGAGAGGGGCTCGATCTGATCGAGCGGGAAGAGGTCGAAGTACTTCTTGGGGGCGATCCAGGGAACGTGGGGCCGGTAGAAGCCGACGGCGAGGAAGAAGGGGCGGTGGCGGTGTTGTTCGAGCAGGGAGACGGCGTGGGCGGCGGCGATGCCGTCGGTGTGCTTTTCGTCGGGGTGGGGGGAGGGGTAGAGGGTGATGGCGCTGCCGATGTTTTTCCGCTGGGGGGTATGGTTGACGAGCCGCGGCTCTTCGTCGGTTTTGTCGACGCCGATGGGGTTGAAGGTGTAGTCCCAGGAGGGCGGGTCGTCGAGGCCGGGGGTGCCGATGTCGCCGGGAACGCCGTAGTGGTAGATCTTGCCGATGCGGCCGGCCCAGTAGCCGTGGTTGCGGAAGAGCTGCGGGAGGGTGACGACATCCGGCACGGTGGAGCGGAAGTGTTTGGCGAGGTTATAGACGCGGGTGGAGTCCGGCGCGAGGCCGGTCAGCAGGGAGGTGCGGGAGGGGCTGCAGAAGGGGAACTGGGAGTAGGCGCGGTCGAAGCGGACGCCGGCGCGGGCGATGCGGTCGATGTTGGGGGTTTTGACGAGGGGATGGCCGTAGCAGCTGAGGCAGGTGTTGAGGTCGTCGACGGCGAGGAAGAGGACGTTGCGTTTGGGGGCGGGGGCCGCGAGGGCGGCGAGGAAGTGGCGGCGGGTCACGGGGCGAGGGCCTCGCGGTGGAGGGTGGTGAGGCGGTCGCGCAGTTTGGCGAAGTGCTTGGGCTGCTGCGTGGCGAGGTCTTTCTGCTCGGCGAGGTCGGTGGGGAGATGGTAGAGGGCGAAGCGGCTGAGGGTCTGCTGGCGGGCGATATTGAGGAACGCGGGGCGGTAGCCGGAGACGGGGAGTTTGGGGGCGCCTTCCGGCCACATGCCGACGAGCTTCCAGGGGCCGTCGCGGAGGGCGGCTTTGGGTTCGTACATGGCGTTGAGGTAGTGCCAGTGGAGGGGGACGCGGCGGCGGACGGGCTTGCCGCGGAGGGCGGGCAGGAGGCTGGCGCCATCGAGCGGCTTGGCCGGGGGCGGAGCGCCGGCGGCGGCGAGGAGGGTGGGCAGGATGTCGACGCCGGAGACGGGTTCGGCGGAGGTGAGGCCGGCCTTGGCGCGGCCGGGCCAGCGGAGCAGGCCGGGGACGCGGATGCCGCCTTCATAGAGTGAGAGCTTCATGCCGCGGAGGGGGCCGGGCGAGCCGTAGGAGCGGTTGGCGGCGGGGTAGCGGAGGAGCGTTTCCGGGCCGTTATCGGAGGTGAAGAAGACGAGGGCATCGCCGCGGCCCTGGGCTTCGAGGGCGGTGAGGATGCGGCCGAAGTGATGGTCCATTTCGGCGACGTTGCCGAAGTACTCGGCGCGTTCGCGGGGGGAGGCCTGGCCGTATTGCGCGGTGAAGGCGTCGGAGGTGGCGACTTTTTCGTGGGGGGAGTGGAAGCAGGCGAACAGGCAGAGGGGTTTCGAGGCGGGCACGGAGCGGAGCCAGGCGATGGATTCGTCGGCGATGAGCTGGCTTGAGAAGCCGGTGAGCGGGCCGGCGGGTTGGCCGTTGCGGACGAAGTTGACGGGGTTCTGGTGCGAGGGGAGCGAGTTGTTCTGGGTGGAGACCCAGTGGTCGAAGCCGTGGTCGTGGGGCTGGGGCTGGGCGGGGTGGTTGAACAGGCCGTTGCAGTGCCACTTGCCGATGTGGGCGGTGGCGTAGCCGGCCTGCTGGAGCAGCTTGGCGAAGGTCTGTTCGCCGCGCGGCAGATGCATGGGGGATTTTTCGGGGATCCAATCGTAGACGCCGAGGCGGGCGGGGCTGCGGCCGGTGAGGAGGCCGCAGCGGGAGGGGGAACAGACGGGCGCGGCGGCGTAGCAGTCGGTGAAGCGGATGCCCTGGGAGGCGAACTTATCGAGGTTGGGGGTTTTGATGTTGGGGTGGCCGAAGGAGGAGAGATCGCCGTAGCCGAGGTCGTCGGTGAGGACGATGACGATATCGGGTTGGCGGCCCCGGGCGCGGAGGAGCGCCGGGGCGGCGAGGAGGTGGCGGCGGGTGATCATGCGAGGAGCGGGAGGAGCTTCGAGTCGAGTTCGTCGTCGGTGAAGGCGGTGAGGGCGACGCCGTCGTGGAGGCTCCAGAGTTCGGTGTGGGTGAGGGCGTCGCCGGGGCGCAGCTGGGTGAGCGGGCCCATGGTTTCGAGTTCGAGGAAGTCGGCGTTGGTGAAGATTTCGAACGAGGCGCCGAACTCCGGGTGCTCTTCGGGGATGCCGTCCGGGAAGTACTGCTTGAGGAAGAGGCCGCCGTGGAGGCTGTAGGCGCCCCAGGTGTGGTTGTTGAAGTGGCCGAGCTTTTGGGGGACGGGGTTGGCGGGGTCCTGGCGGAGCATCAGGTATTTCTTGGTGAACTTCCAGCGGGGGTCGGAGAGGTCGGTGAAGGCCCACATGATGATGGGGTTGGAGGGTTCGAGCATTTCAGGGTGGGTGCCGCGGGGGGGCCAGCCGGTGATGCCGACGCCGCCGGGGGCCATGACGGTGGGGGTCCAGGCGGCGAGTTCGACGGGGAGGAGGCTCGAGTTTTCGATGATGTGGAGGACTTCGACCTGCGAGGAGTCGGGCGCCAGGGTGAGGCGTATGGATTTGCGGAGGCCGGTTTCGGGCTCGACGGGTTGTTTGGCGAGCAGGGAGAGTTCGCCGGGGACGACTTCGATGGGGCCGTTGTCGAGGGCGTAGGTGGCGTGGCGGTCCTCCGGGCCTTTCCAGAGGCGGTGGCCACCGCGGATCATCCATTGGGATTCGCCGGAGCCGCCCATCATGTCGTCGAATTCCTTAAAGAAATTGGGGCCGGCGGTGAAGCCGTAGTGGATGACGCGGGGTCCGACGTCGGAGGTGAGAACGAGATCGACGATGCCGTTTGAGAGCTTGTAGGAGTTGGGCCAGCCGCGGAAGTTGATTTTTTCGATGGACATGCGCAGTAGGTAGTTTATCCTTTGCGGGCGAGGATGGCGTCGACGGGGGCGCCGGTGCGGCGGGTTTCGACGGCCTGGAATCCGATGCTTTCAAGGAGGGCGCGATACTCGGGGGCGGAGCGTTCGCGGCCTTCGGTGCAGGTGAGCATGTTGAGGGACTGGAGGAGGGCGTGGCGGGGGCCGGTGTGGTCGTCGTCGAGGAGGGCTTCGGCCAGGAGGAGAGCGCCGCCGGGGGGGAGGGCGGCGTAGATTTTGCGCAGGAGGGTTTCGACTTTGGGGGTGGACCAGTCGTGGATGATGCGGCCGAGGGCGTAGAGGTCGGCCGGGGGCAGGGGGTCGGCGAAGAAGTCTCCGGCGATGCCGTCGACGCCGGGAACGGGATAGGCGGCGATGACGGTGGGCAGGTCGAAGACGCTGGCCGAGAGGCGGGGCCAGTGGGCGCGGGCGGCGGCGGCGAGGTGGCCGGTGCCGCCGCCGAGATCGCAGAGATGGTGGAAGCCGCTGAGATCGAACGCCGCGACGACCTTGGGGGAGGAGAGCAGGCCGAAGCCGTGCATGCCCTGCTGGAAGGTGCGGAGCGATTCGGGGGTGCGGAAGAAGTGGCCGAAGATATCGGCGCCGGAGTCGAGTTGGAAGGTCTGGGGCCAGCGGTGGGAGCCTTCGCGGACGGCGTCGGGGAGGTTGGCCCAGAGATGCCAGAGGACGTCGCGGGAGTAGAGCATGTAGCCGGCGAGGGTTTCCGGGCTTGAGCGGCGGCAGTAGCGGTCGGCGTCCGGGGTGTTGCGGTAACGGCCGTCGGCTTTGGTGAGCAGGCCGAGGTTGACGCAGGCTTCGAGGAGGAGTTCGGTGGCCCGGAGATCGGCGCTGAGGCGATTGGCGATGGCCGGGCCGGTGTGGCCGGTGGTGAGGAGATCGAACACGCCGAGGTGGACGGCGGTGAAGAGCACCTGGGAGCGGCGGAAGGCTTCAATGAGATCAAGTACAGGGTTCATGGTAGTGGTCCCAACCGAGGGGAGGAAGTGGTTCGCCGGCGTAGAAGACGGCGCCGGGTTGGCCCTGGGCGATGCGGCCGATGGGGATAGCGTGAGGGATGGGGCGGCGCGCGGTGAACAGCAGGGCGTAGTCTTCGCCGCCGTGGAGCGCGTGGTGGAGGCTGGCGCCGCGGGCGCGGGGGACCTGGTCGAGATGAGCGCAGACGCCGCTGGCGAGGCAGAGGCGGCGGAGATCGATCGACAGGCCATCGGAGAGATCCATGGCGCAGCGGACGCCTTGGGCATAGAGCGTTTGGCTGAAGGCCAATTGGGGGACGGGGAGCCGGGGCGAGCCTTTTTCGAGCGCGAGGGCGGCGGCGCCGAGGGGGCCGGAGACGTAGAGGGTATCGCCGGGCCGGGCTTTGGAACGGAGCAGGGCCTGGCCGCGGGCGACGGCGCCGCAGACCATGACATCGCAGGAGGGGACGGGGGTGGAGGCGAGGTCGCCGCCGGCGAGGATGACGTGGTGTTTGCTGGCGAGGGCGAGGAGGCCCGCGTAGAACCCGTCGATCCAGGCGGGGTCGTTGGAGGCGAGGGCGACGATCGAGAACAGGGGGCGACCGCCCATGGCGGCGATATCGGAGAGCGAGCGGGCGAGGGCGGTGTGGCCGACGTGGCGCGGCGGGGTGGCGGCGGTAAAGTGGCGGCCGTGGTGCATCTGATCGGTGGTGAAGAGCAGGTCTTCGCCGGAGCGGGGGCGGAAGATGGCGCAGTCGTCGCCGATGCCGGTGAGGATGCCGTTGCCGGTGGCGAGACCGCGGCGGGCGAGGCTGTGTTCGATCCGGGCGATGAGTTCGGCTTCTTCCACAGGCTTATTGTAAGTTGGAAGGACGATGCGATTGGCTCTGGTATTGATTTGCGCGCTGGGAATGGCGTGGGGACAGGGGCGGGAGGTACCGCGCGGGGAGGCGGGCAAGTTTGACTTTTACGTGCTGAGCCTGTCGTGGTCGCCGCAGCACTGCGCGACGCCGGCGGGGGAGCGCGACCGGCTGCAGTGCGGCGGGGCGCGGCAGTACGACTTCATTCTGCATGGGTTGTGGCCGCAGTACGAGCGGGGGTGGCCGCAGTTCTGCGAGACGGGCGAGCAGTTGTCGAAGGCCGTGATCGACGGGGTGCTGGACGTGATGCCGAGCGTGGGACTGATCCGCCATGAGTGGCGGAAGCACGGGGTGTGTTCCGGAGACAACGCGGCGCGGTACTTTGACCGGGCGCGGCGGGCATTTCAGAACGTGAAGATTCCGGGGGCGCTGCGGAGCCCGAAGCGGGCGCGGACGGTGGCGCCGGCGGTGATTCAGCGCGAGTTTCTGGCGGCGAATCCGGGGGTGGCGGCCGAGGCGGTGACGGTGAACTGCAGCGGGCGTTTTTTGCAGGAGGTCCGCGTGTGTCTGACGCGGGATCTAAAAACAAGAGCCTGCTCCGCCGAGGTGGCGAAGCAGGCTTGCCGTTTGCCTGAGATTATCGTGCAGCCGCTGCGGTAACGGCTACCAGTAGATCTTCAAGCCCATCTGCATCTGCCGGGGGTCGTTGCCCTGGTTTTGGACCACGCCAAAGGTGCCGGCGTTGAGGTTAGTGCTGCCGGTGCCGAAGATGGTGCGGTTGAAGATATTGAATCCCTCGGCGCGGAGGTCGATGCGCAGGCGTTCGCCGACGTTGAAGGTCTTGGCGAGGCTGACGTTTTCCGACTGGTTCCAGAAGCCGCGGACCTTCGGGTTGAAGCGGGTGGCGTTGCCGAAGCCGGCGGCGGGCTGGGCCGGGAAGAGGTTAGCCGCTTTGAGGAAGCGGTCGACGTTGGGGTCGAACTTATCGCCGGCGATGGGGGCGCGCCAGTTTTCGTAGGTGTCGACGACGGGGCGCGTGATGCCGTTGAAGATGGGCAGCGGGTTGTTGCGCTGCAGCGCGATGGGGAGGCCGCTCGCGTAGGTCTGGATGGCAGCGATGCGCCAGCCGCCGATGACCTGGTTGAGGATGCCGCCGGTGGCCCACTTGCGGCCCTTGCCGAAGGGCAGTTCATAGATGGTGGAGAACTTGAGCGAGTGCGTCTGGTCGTTCTGGCCGATGGACTTTTCGAGGCGCCGGTTGTAGTGATCCTGGGCGCCGGCGCCGTTGGCGAAGTAGGTATCGGAGTCGGTCAGCAGTTTCGAGAAGACGTAGTTCCAGTTGAAGGTGAGGCCGCCGGACATGCGGCGGTCGGCCTTGAGGATGAAGGCGTGGTAGCTGGAGTGGCCAGACTTATCGCCGTTCTGGACGCCGGTGCTGATGCCCTGGTACTGGGGATAGGGGCGGAGAGCCTGGGCGACGGTGCGGAGACGCTGGGAGGTGAAGGCCGGGTAGGGCGGGGTGATGCCGGCGCTGACGGCGAGGGGCGAGGTGATGTCGGCCCGGAGGATATTGAGCGCCTGGGTGCCGCCGAAGCGGTTGACGAGGTCGTTATAGATGTTTGTGGGCACCTGGTTCATGACGAGCAGGCCGGTTTGCAGATGGGAGCCGGCGCTGCCGTTGTAACCGGCTTCGATGACGAGGTTCGAGGAGACCTGCCGCTGGACGGTGAGGGTCCAGAAGGAGTTTTCGGGGGCGCGGGTGGCTTCCTGGCCCTGCCAGTAGTCGACGTTCAGGCCGTTTGAGAAGGCGGGGTCGAGTGAGGGGGGCAGGACGTAGGCGGGCAGGCCCTGATCCATGCGGAAAGTGGGCTGGAGGCCCTGGGAGTTGTTTTCAAACTGGTACTGGCCGATGAAGCCGGCGAAGTGGCCGGAACCCTGGACGGCGGTGACGCGGGAGAAGGAGCGGCCGTAGCCGGTGCGGATGGTAGTTTTGGGGTCGAGGCTGTAGGCGATACCGATGCGGGGGCCGATGCCGCCGTACCAGCCGGGGACGAGGCTGCGGGTGTTCTCGCGGCCGGGGCCGAAACCGGCGAACCAGAGCGCGCCGGGGCGGCCGTTGGCGCCGGGGTTGGGACGGTCGGGATTGAAGTCCGAGTACTCGTCCTTCAGGTTGGTGGGGGGCATGGTGACGTCGTAGCGGATGCCGTAGTTGATGGTGAGTTTCCGGGTGATGCGGAAGTCATCCTGGGCGTAGAAGCCGTAGTAGGGGAAGCGTTGCGTGACGTTGCGAATGGTTTCCGTCCGGCCGAGGAACGCATCGCCGAGCAGGAAGGAGGCAAAGGAGCTGCCGCCGCTGGCCGGGAAGGCGGTGGCGCCGGGGATGGAGGTGCTGAGGAAGTTGAAGTCGGCGCGGCCCGCGATGTCCTGCTGGCCGAAACCATCGGCATTCTGCTGCTGGAAGGCGAAGCCGAACTTGAAGGTATGGGAGCCGCGGATGTAGCTCAGGTCGTTCTTCAGGCCCCAACCAGGCTGATTGGTGCCGTTGTAGGAGGCGCTGCCCCAGCCGGAGAACTCCGTGAAGTTGATGGTGGGGAAGTTCTGGTTGCAGTCGACGACGTTGGCGATGCAGACCTTACTCTTCCAGTTTTTGTCCACGTTGGCCGAGAAGCTGTTCTTCGTGAAGGTGTTTTTGGCGAAAGACAGGTGGTTGACCATGCGGGAGTTGATGGTCCAATCGTGGGTGACGCGGTAGGCTTCGGTGTCCCAGGCCTGGAGCTGGCCGCTCCAGAGGGGCTCCGGCAGGCCTGGGGCGCCGGCGGGGCCGGGCTTGCGGCGGAACTGGGTGGTGTTCCAGAGGAAGCTCACGCGGTGGTTGGAGCCGAGCATCTGGTCGCCTTTAACGGACCACTTGTCGGTGGGGGTGATTTCGGTGCCGCCGGTGACGAGGTAGTTCTGGCGGACGTAGCCGCTGGTGCCGGGGGCGAAGCCGCGGTTGGGGGCGACGGCCGAGCCGAAGCCGGCGATGGCGGAGGAGGTGCGGGAGAAGCGGTTGGCGGGGATCTGGTTACCGGGGAAGACATCGCGGACGCTGCCGGAGCCGGTAGCGGCGGGCCGGGTGGTGGAGGGGTCGTAGACGGGGATCAGGCGGTTGGACTGATCGACCCAGTTGCGGAAGTCGCCGCGGTACATCTCCGGGGTAGGCACGGACAGGATGACATCGTTGGCGCCAACACGATTGCGGAATCCTTCGTAGGCGACAAAGAAGAAGGTCTTGTTGCGGCCGTCATAGAGTTTAGGAATGCGGACCGGGCCGGAGAACGTCCCGCCGAAGTCGTTCTGGCGGTAGACGGAGCGGCGGGCGGCGAAGAAACCGCGAGCGTCCATGGCATCGTTGCGGAGGAAGTTGTAAACGGTGCCGTGGATGTCGTTGGTGCCGGACTTGGAGGCGAAGGTCATGACGCCGCCGCCCGCCTGGCCATATTCGGCTTTGAAGCCATTGGTATCGACGGAAAACTCGGTGAGACCTTCGACGGAGGGGGTATTGAGGGCGGCTTCGGCGGTGTCGCCGGAGCGGTTGGTGCCGACGGAGTGGCCGTCGAGGGTCGCGTCCCATGCCGCCGCCTGGCCGCCGCCGAGCGAGAGGCGCTGGCCGTCGCCGCGCGCTTCGGCCGCCACGGCGACCAGATTAAAGGGGCTGCGCATGGCGCCGGCGACAACGAGCGGCAGTTCATCGACGAGTTTGTTCTGCACCTGGGTGCTGACTTTGGCCGTGTCGGTCTGGACGGCCGCGGCATTGCCGACCACCTCAATCTGTTCGGAGACCTGACCGAGTTGCAACTGCAGTTCGAGCCGGACAGACGAAGAGGCCGCGACTACAACATTCTGCTGCACATAGCGCTTAAAGCCGGCGGCCGAAACCGTCACGCGGTACGAACCGGGAATCAGGTTCGGGGCCGAAAACTCTCCGGTGGCCGAAGCGAGCACTTTGAATGTGGCATTGGTGTCCCGGTTGACGACAACCACCTCGGCGGAGGGAACCGCGGCGCCGGACTGATCCGTGACCGTACCTCCAATCAGGCCACGCTCACTTTGGGCGAAACTCAGGGCGGCGACTGCAGCAGTAAGAAGGCCCAAATGGGCGACACGCGAAAGCATACCTCGAAGCATGGATGCAAAGTTATCTCGTTTCGGCGTGTAGCGCAACTATTACCCTTTGCTGTGTACCCTCCCCCGCGGCGGAAATTCGACCATCGGCCGGGCTGCTGCTGACGTGCCCTGCGCGGCTTTGAGCGGCACTGTGGCCACAGAGACATACTTCCCGCACCGCGTGCCAGGCCATGCAAAACCTCGGTGAAGCGCGCCGCACGCACCTCAACTGACCCACCCCTCTTGCCGACGTAGGATCCGCCAGCGACATCCGCGGTAAACCGGCAATCCATTTTTGAGACACCGGCAACTTCCCCGGATTATCCGAACTCGTGCGGCGTTCGTATTGGCCACCGCGAGAATGGTCCACGGTCCCGGGCGCTGCCGCCTCCGACAAGGCCCAGCCCGGCCGGGTAGGCGCCTTGGCCCGCCCAGCCACTCGCGTGAAGGTCATCGTAACCAGCCCCCCAGGCGGCTCCAGGGCAGACACGGCAACAAACTGTGGCAGATAGCTGCCCACCGGGAGCTTGATTCGTCGCGTCAGCGGCTCGTGCGCTTTGCAGTACTCGGCCAGCCGTTTTCGCACGTGGCTCGCCGCCGCCCGCTCGACGAAATACCGGCATGAACCACGGCAGCGGCCACTTTGGCGGAACGGCGAACTGCGGAGGATCAACTCAAGTTGCATGTGAACTTCTTACAGCCTCTCGGGATATAGTAGAAGTCCAACGCGCGTTAACCCATCGTTACGGAATCACTCCCAACGCTGCATTAACCCGCGTAACCCCCAATACTTCCCAGAGCCGTATGAGCAACCTCATCTCATTTACCGTACGAACGATTCTCGCGACACTTCTGACACTGAGCTTGTTTGCCCAGGGCGAACGCGCCACTGTAACCGGCACGATTACCGACTCATCCGGCGCCACCATCCCGGATGCCGCCGTTGCCATCCGCAACACCGCCACCAACGTCACCACCCGGTCCACCACCAATAACGCCGGCCTCTACTACCTCACTAATCTCCAGCCGGGCGAGTATGAGATCAGCATCACCAAGCAGGGTTTCCGCCCCGCCCGCGTCTCTGCACTCCGCCTCACCGTCGGCCTCACGGCCACCGTCCCCGTCACGCTCGATATCGGCACCGTCACCGAAGCCGTGGAGGTGACCGCCACCGCGGTCCAACTCGAAGCCCAGACCTCCGGCCTCGGTAAGGTCGTCGAACAGCGCCGCGTCGTCGAACTTCCCCTGCTCGGCCGGAACCCACTCGCCCTCGCCGCCACCGCCCCGGGCGTGCTGCCCACCTCCGGCCAGCGCGGCACCGGCCAGGACATCGTCGGCGTCTCGACCACATCCCAGATCAACGGCGGCCTCGCCCAGCAGAACGGCGTATTGATTGACGGCGGCGAATCGCGCGGCACCACCGAGTCCGGTAACGCCTACACGGTTCCCCTTGAAGCCGTTGGCGAGTTCAAAGTCGAAACCTCCACCTACTCCGCCGAGTTCGGCCGCGCCGCGGGCGGCATCGTCAACATCGCCACCAAGTCCGGCACCAACCAGCTCCACGGGGTCACCTACGAGTTCCTCCGCAACGACCATCTCAACGCAAACTCGTGGCAGAACAACCGCAACCGCGTGCCGAAAGGCTTGTTTCAGCGCAACGAGTTCGGCGCGGGCGCGGGCGGCAAGATCCTCAAAGACCGCACGTTCTGGTTCGCCATCTACGAAGGCACCCGCCAGGGCAGCCCCGACCAGGCCCTCCTGACCGTCCCCACGGCGCTCCAGCGGCAGGGCGACTTCTCGCAGACGTTCGACCGCACCGGGCGCCTCAACGCCATCTACGACTACACGACCACGCGAGCCAACCCCACCGGCGGCTTCATCCGCGATCCCTTCCCCGGCAATCGGATTCCCGCCAACCGCATTCACCCGATTTCGGCCCGTGTCGTCCCGTTCTGGGGTGAATCGAACCGTCCTGGTGAGGGTGCCTCGCTCGTCAACAACTACTTCCGCGTCGGCAAGGCGATCACCAACTCCGATTCCTGGTTCGGGCGCATCGACCACATCATCAGCGACCGCCACCGGCTCTACGGCCGCTATGGAGGCCGTGAGTTGAAGTCGTCCACGCAGGTCGCCCTCAACCCGGCATTCCCCCCGCGCTCGCTGAGTTCGAACCCGGCCAACAGCGCTTTGATCTCGCTGACCTCCACCTTCAGCCCCACGATGATCGGCGAAGGGCGGATCTCCTATACCCGGCTCCAGTTCGACTCCCGACCGCTGAGCGAGGGCTTCGACGTCGGCTCCCTTGGCTTCTCGAGCGCCGTTACCCGCAACATCCTCTTCCAGCAGTTCCCGCAGGTTTCCATCCAGAGCTACGCGCAGGGCGCCGGCCTTGCGGTCACTGGCGCCGCGCCGAATGAGTTCGACCAGCTTGGCGGCGTGGGCCGGAACCTGAACCCGCAGGACACCTGGCACGCGCAGTACCACGCCACCATTATCAAGACGCGCCACAAGATCAAGGCGGGGGCCGACCATCAGTTGATCAAGCTCAACGCCTTCAACTCCCAGCAGTCCGCCGGGCAGTACATCTTCGACCGCGTCTATTCGCAGGGCCCCGACCCCACCGTCACAGCGCTCAACTCCGGCCATGGCTTCGCCAGTTTCCTGCTCGGCGTTCCCCAGGACGGCGCCATTACGATTACGCGTCCGCTGTTCCTCTACCAGCGCTACTGGGGCGCCTACATCCAGGACGATTGGCGCGTTACCGACAAGCTCACGCTCAACCTCGGCTTCCGCTATGAGTACACGACGCCGTACGCCGAGAAGTTCGGCCAGATCGGGTACATCGACTTCGACGCGATCGACCCGGTGGCCGGCACGAAAGGCACCTTCAAGCTGATCGAGCCCGGCGGCTACCAGTCTGATCCGAACCGGAAGAACTTTTCGCCGCGGCTCGGCATCGCCTACCAGTTGAACTCGAAGACGGTCATCCGCACGGGTGCGGCGATCTTCTACGCCTCTTACCTGGGCGTGAACGCCGCCGCCACCGACTTCGGCAACGGCAGCTTCCTTTCGAATGCCCTCTTCCTGGGCCAACCCAATACCCTGCCTTCCACCCCGCCCGTCGGCGCCTCCTGGTCGAACCCCTTCGCCGGCGGCATCATCGTGCCCGACCGCAACACCAACTTCGCCGGCCAGAACGTCCGCGCCGATGTCCGCTACCGTCCCAATGCCTCTATGGGTAACTGGTCTTTCTCCATCCAGCGCATGCTCAGCTCAAACACCATGTTTGAGGTCGCCTACGTCGGGTCGAAGACCAGCCACCTCTACTGGAATCGCCAGCGCAACCAGAACGACCCGGCTCTGATGCGCCTGGGCAGCCAGCTCCTGCAGCCGGTGCCGAACCCGTTCTTCGGCAAGATCCGGGCTGGTGCGCTCTCCGGCCCCACCATCTCCGCGCGCCAAGCGCTCCGGCCCTATCCGCAGTTTCTGGACCTGCTCATCTTCCGCGACCCGTACGGGGACCTGAGCTACCAGAGCTGGTACATGCGCCTCGAAAAGCAGTACTCAAGCGGCATGACGCTGTCGGCCTCCTTCACGGGCTCGAAGACCATCGCCAACACGATGCAGTCCAACACCTGGGTCGTCGGCCCCTCCAACAGCCTCTATAACGCCCGTTATAACCGCGGCATTGAGGCCAACGACATCCCGCAGCGGCTCGTCCTGAGCTACCTTTACGACCTGCCGTTCGGCAAAGGCCGTAAGTTCCTCAACGACGCCAACTCCGTCGTCCAGAAGATCGCCGGCGGGTGGCAGGTTTCGAGCATCACCGTGCTGCAGAAGGGCCGCCCGGTGATGATCACGGCGCCCGACACGACCAGCCTGTTCAACTTCAGCTCCACCAACGGCCGCGCCAACCGGCTAAAGGATCCGGTGCTGCCGAGCGACCAGCAGTCCCTGACCCGCTGGTTCGACACGACGGCTTTTGAACGGGCCGCTCCCTTCACGCTGCCGACTGATTCGGTTAGCCAACCGCGTCTGCGCGGCCCCGGCCGCGTGAACTTCGACGTCTCTTTCCTCAAGAACACCCGGTTCGGCGAACGCTACAATCTCCAGTTCCGTGGCGAGTTCTACAACATCTCCAATACCCCCGCCCTCGACGCCCGCGGCGGTACGATGGACGTGGCCAACCCGCTGTTCGGGCAGATTGTACAAGGCGGTAATCCGCGCAACATTCAGTTCGGACTGCGCTTCGTGTTTTAACAATTCGCCTGCTTGCCCTAAATCGCGGATTCCTCCAACGGGAATCCGCGATCTTTCTTTTCTGCTCGCGATTTCTCATCACCCTCACGCTTCCCGCACTAAGCTGCTGCTAAGTCTACCCCCTTGCCGTGGTGCGCCACCGATGATACCGTTGGTCACATGATTCCAGGGAAACATTTACTATTGGGTCTTTTGCTTAGCACAGTCAGCTTGTTTGGTCAATCGGCCACCGGAACTATTTTCGGCACCGTTGCCGATGGCTCCGGCGCAGCCATGGTCGGCGCGAAAGTTACGGTCACCCTCGAAGGTACCGGCGCGCGCGACACGGCGCTCAGCAACGAACGCGGCGACTATATCTTCCCCACTCTGCGCCCCGGCACCTACTCGATTGATGTCGAAGCCTCCGGCTTTCGCAAAGCGCAGGTAAAGGCGCTGCTCGTTGAAATCAACCAGCGCGCCCGGCAGGATTTCTCGATGCAGGTTGGCGAAGTGCAACAGGTTCTTGACGTCTCCGCCACGGCTACAACGGTAGATACGTTCAGCGGCACAGTCAAAGAGGTGGTCGACAGCGGACGCGTCGTCGAACTCCCCTTGAACGGCCGGAACGCGCTGCAACTCCAGGCCCTGCTGCCCGGCTCCATCCAGATGGGCACGGGGTCGGCGGCCAGCGGCATCGCGCTGAACACCAACATTGTCTTTAGCGTCAACGGCGCGCGCCCGAACTCGAGCGCCTACACGCTTGATGGCGGCCTGAATATGGACGGTTATCACTAGTGTCCGGTAAACATTTCTCGAGCGGGCCGTAAATATAGCGGAATCAATGGATTGCGGCCAAACTTCCTCGGGAACGATTTGAACGAGTCGTCGGGACAATTTGACCACTTTCGCACCCTCCCCGAGGTGGT
>JAPKZB010000095.1 GCA_026393985.1 Acidobacteriota bacterium | reverse complement strand
CGGCGAGGGCGCCGTTGGGGAGGGTGGCGGGGGTGAGGTTGAGGGGGCTGTAAATGGTCAGGGTGTAAGAACGCGTGCTCGACAGGCCCGTGGCGTCGGCGAGGAGGATGGCAGCTTCCCCGGTCCCCGCGGCGGTCGGGGTGCCGGAGAGCAGGCCGGTGGTGGCGTTCAGGCTCAAGCCTGCCGGGAGGGCGCCGGAGGAGAGGTTGATGGTGTAGGGAGCGAGGCCGCCCGCGAAGGGAACGGTCTGGGAGTAGGGCTGGCCAACGGTACCGGCGGGGATGGTTCCGGTAAGCAGCGGGGGCCCGTTGACGGTGTGCTGGAAGAGGTTCTGGACGGTGCGGCCATCGGCGTCGCGGGCCTGGATGGTGGTGGAGTAAGTCCCGGGGACGATGGGGAAGCCGCCGTAACTGCCGGTGGCGGGGGTCATGGCGAGAATGGCCGGGGGGGCGTTGGCGATGACGGAGTAGGCAATGGGGGCGCGGCCTCCGGTCACCGAGAACGGGGTGGAGTAAGAGGCGTTGAGCGGAGCGTTGGGGAGGGGGGAAGTGGTGGTGAAGGCGAGCGGTTCCGCAATCGCGAGGGAGAAGGGCTGGGTGGCGAAGATACCGGCGGAGTCGGTGGCGCGCAGGGAGAAGTTGTAGGTGCCGGCCAGGGTGGGGGTGCCGGAGAGGAGGCCGCTCGAGACGCTGAGGGTGAGGCCGTTGGGCAGGGAGCCGCTGGCGAGGCTGTAGGTAAGCGCGCCCGTGCCGCCGGTGGCGGCGACGGTTTGGCTGTAGGCGGTGGTGCGGGTGCCGTTGGGGAGCCAAAGGGTGGTGAAGCGGACGCCGGGGCCGATGGTCAGGCTGTAGCCGGAAATAGCGGACCGTCCGTCGGCATCTTCGACGAGGATATAGACTGTCGCATTGGTTGCGGTGTGCGGGGTGCCGGAAAGGATGCCGGTATCGGTGTTGACGGAGAGGCCGGCGGGGAGGGGCAGCTCCACGGCGCTGAATTTATAAGGCATGCGGCCGCCGGAGGCCTGGAAGGTCGTCGCATAGGGGTGTCCGGCGCCGGCGGCGGGCAGCGGGGAGGAGGTGGTGAGGTTAAGCGGGTTCGAGATGGTGAGGGAGAAGGCTCGGGTATTCAGGGTGACCGGGGCGCCGGATGAATCTGTGATGGCGATGGTGGGGGTGAAGGTTCCGGCGACGGTGGGGGCCCCCGAGAGGAGGCCAGTGGCGGAATTGAGGGTCAGTCCGGGCGGAAGAGAGCCGCTGGCCACCGAATAGCTAGGACCCGACCTACTAATGCCCTGGGTCAGGATATTCACCGAGTAGGGCTGGTCGACGGTACCGCTGCCAAGGGAGACGTTGGCGATGGCGATGGTGGAGATGACATTCATCGAGAAGGTGCGGATGGCTTTGCGCCCATTGCTGTCGGTCACTTCGATTGTGAAGTCATAGGCGCCGGCGGTGTTGGCCGAGCCGGACAGAAGGCCGGAGGTGGGATTGAGCGAGATACCGGCGGGGAAGGCGCCGGACAGGCGGGCGTAGGTGTAGGGTGGGAGGCCGCCGGCGGCGGCGAGGGAAACGGAGTAGGAGCCGCCGCTGGAGGAGTGGTCGGGCAGGGGGCTGGTGGTGGAGAAGGCCAGGGGCCGGGCGATGGTGAGGGAGAAGTTCGAGAAGAGATAGGCGCCGAGGCTGTCACGGACCGCGAGGCGGAGGGGGTAGACGCCCTGGGCGGTGGGGATGCCGGTGAAGACGCCGTTGGCGAGGTTGAAGGAGAGGCCGGGGGGCGGTTCGCCGTAGAGTGGGTCCAAGGCGAAGGTGACAGGGGCGGCGCCGCCGGTGGTGGGCAGGGCGGAACTGGTGTAAGCGACGCCTGTGGTGCCGGCGGGAAGTCCGAACTCGGACAGATTCAGGGAAGAGACGACCGGGAAGGTGAAGGCCTGGCTGGCGGTGGCGCCGCGGGCATCGGCGACTTGGAGGGTAGCGCTGAAGGAGGTGATTCGGGTGCTGGTGACGTCGCCGTGGAGCAGGCCGCTGGCGGTATCGAGCGTGACGCCGGGAGGGAGAGAGCCGGTGAGGAGGGAGTAGGTGAACGGGGCGACGCCGCCGGTGGGGCTGAGGAGGGCGCGGTAGGCGGTGCTGGGTTCGGCCTCGGGCGGGGTGGGGCCGGTGGTGAACTGGAGGCCGGAGAGGTTGGTGATGAGGAGGTTGTAGGTGCGCCAGGCGGAAGAGACCGAGCTGCCGCTGAGGGAGCGGGACTGGATGGTGAACCAGAAGGAGCCACTGGCGGTGGGGGTGCCGCCGAGGACACCGCTGGTGCTGTTCAAGGTTAAGCCGGTGGGCAGGGCGCCATCGGCAAGAAGGAAGGATCCGCCGGAGCCGGTGGCGAGGGAGATGGTGGTGGAGTAGGGAGACCCCTGGGTTCCGCCGGGGAGGGAGGTGGTGGCGAGGCTGCGCTCGGGGTTGGGAGAGATCAGGAAGGCGGAGGTGAGGGTGTTGGCGGGGGAGTGGGAGTCGGTGATCTGGACGGTGAAGGAGGCGGGGCTGGTGAAACCGGAGGCGATGACGCCGGAGATGGTGCCGGTGGTGGGGTTCAGGGTGAGGCCGGGGGGGAGGGCGCCGGTGAGCGAGAAGGAATAGGGGGCGACGCCGCCGCTGAGACTGAGTTGGTCGGAGTAAGAGCTGCCGGCGGCGCCGGCGGAGGCGAGGAGGCGGCGATCAAGTTGGAGGGCGCTGTTGATTTGCAGGAAGAATGTTTTGGAGGGGGCCTGGGAGCCGCGGTCGACGACGCGGAGAGTGAAGGCGTAGCGGCCGGCGGCGGAGGGTTGACCGGCGATGGCGCCGGATTCGGTTTGGAGGGAGAGGCCGGGGGGCAGGGCGCCGCTGGCGAGTTCGAAGCGGAGGGGGGCGGCGCAGTCGGTGGTGGCGATGGATTGGGAGAAGGGGGCGTGGAGGACGCCGGCGGGGAGGTTGTGGGAGGTGGTGATGAGGCAGCGGCCGTCAAAAGTCGGCAGTGCGAGGGCGGCGGCCGCGCCGAGAGCGAGGGAGCAGAGCAGGCGGAGAGTCGGCATTAGTTTTGGCTTTCCTGCGGGAGGGGGATTTGGGACCAGGTGAGTTCGGCACCGTCGACGGTGAGCGTCCAGGCAGGTTCGGCGGGGTTGCCGGTCAACAGAACGGAACGGCCGTCGCGGAGGGGGCTGAGGTGGCTGGGGGCGAGGGGTGTTTTCTCTTCGCGCCACTCTCGGCGGGCGAGGGAGATGAGGATGAGTTTGGGGCCGGCGGGATCGAGGAGCGCGAGGGTGGAGGCGTCGCCGGTGAGGGCGAGAGCGGTGGCGGGGCCGGTGGGGAGGAGTTCCCGGCGGCCGGCGGCGTCGGCGAGCAGGAGGCCGTCGGGGAGGGCGGCGGCAATGGCGGCGCCGGGCAGGAGAGCGAGGGCGCGGACGTCTTGGGCGGGGGTCTGGAAGAGGAGGGCGCCATCGGGGCGCCAGAGGGCGATCCGTTCGGGGTCGGCGGCGGCGATGGCATCGGCTTGGGCGCTGACGGCCCACTGGCCGGCGGGGAGGCCGAGGTCGACAGGGGCGGCGGCGAGTCCGTCGCGGGCGATGGCGACGCGGCTGCCGCGGCGGACGAGGGCGACATCGGGGCTGGGGGAGCCGAGGAGCTGTTCCCAGCCGCCTTCGCTGACAACGGGGCGCAGGGGTTGGGTGCCGCGGCCGAAGAGCAGTTGGCCATCGGCGTCGAGGCCATAGCTGCCGGCCCATTGGCGGAGGGCGGAGGAGTCTTTGAGAGAGGGCGCGAGATAGGCGCTGCCGGCCGGTCCGATGAGGGGGTGGAGGTGGCGTCCGCCGGTGAGGAGGTAGCCGAGGACTGGGCCGGTGAGGCTGAGGTCCTGCGCCGGGAGCGAGGCGCCGAGCAGGGCGTGGAGGAAGAGACGTCGTTGCACTACGGCGCTCCTACGGTGGGGGTGCCGGGGGTAACTACGGTGGGGCGGGTACCAACCGGGGGCGGGTTGGCGCCTCCGGTACTGACAGCGACGCCGGTGGCGGCGGCGGCTCCGCCTACGGCAGTGACGATCAACAACCATTTCATGGCGCCGAGGCCGGTGGCGGCGCCGGCCCCGGCGGCGGCGGCGGCGACGTTACTCATGCCGATGGAGGCGCTGGCCGTTTGGCCGCTGGCGGAGGCGGTGACGCGCAGCTGGTACTGGCCGGCGAGGCGGTTGGCCTGAAGACCGCGGGCGGCGGCCTGGCCTTTGGAGTCGGTCAGGACGGTGAGGGAGCGGGCGCCGTTCGGGAAGGCGGCGCCGGCGCCTTGGTTGGGCAGCAGAAAGACGACGGCGGCGCCGGCGACGGGCTTGCGGTTCTCATCTTCGACCTGCACAATGGGATCGCGGGCGACGCGCTGGCGGGCATTATTGACGGCGCCGTCACCTTCGACGATCACGATGTTGAGCTGGCCGGCTGGCTGATGGGCAATGGCACTCGATTGCGCGAATATAGAAAGCAGCAGCGCGCAAGCGAGAGCTTGACGGCTTGGCCGGGCGGTGCTGGTTTTGCGATCAGGTTGACAATCCATGCGTTTCCTACTGTTTTTTTCTCTGCTGCTGATTAGCCGGCTGGAGCCGGCTGGAGCCCAGGAGCTGACTCCGAGAGAGTTATTTTTTTCCGCTCCGGGATCGCCTGTCAAGGTTACGCGGAAAGCGGAGACCAAACCAGTCACACAAATTGGGGTGAAGCCGAACGTGGGTACTACCCCGGTCAATCGAGCCAAGAGTGACGCTGCTCAGCCGGCTCCGGAACGCGCGGGCGGAGCCGCCGTGGTGCTGGCTTCGGCAAGCGCGCCTGCTGCTCTCGGTCTTCGGTATAGCATACTACTGAGCCGGGAGAATAGAGACTATCGGGAGGTGGATACCGAGAGTGTGTTTCGTTCCGGGGACCGGTTGAAGATACAAGTGGAGGCCAACGCCGGGGCTTACCTATATGTGGTGGCCCGCGGGTCGAGCGGCAACTGGAGCGTGCTGTTTCCCACCTCCGAGGTGGAGAACGGCAGCAACCTGGTGGCGCCGTTTCGGCCGTATCTGGTGCCGGCCACGGGCCGTTTTTACTTCGACGATCAGGCGGGCGAGGAGAAGCTGTTTCTGGTGCTGGCGCGCCGGCCGGAGGCGAACCTCGAAGATATCATCTACAAGATCAATACGCCGGCGGAGGCCGTGCCGCCGGGCACGAAGCCGCCGGCCAAGGAGATGCAGCTGGCGCAGTTGATCCGGCCGATCGATGACCAGCTGGTGGGCCGGGTGCGGAGTTCGCTGGTGGCCCGGGATCTGGTGTTTGAGAAGGTTGACGAAACGAAGCCATTGACGCCGGAGCGGCGAGAGACGGCGGCGTATGTGATCAACAAGAATCCGGCGCCGGACGCGAAGCTGGTGGTCGATTTGAAGCTGCAGCACCGGTAGGGAGGGCGTCATGGCGATCGGGACAGGAATAGTGAGGCGGGGGGCAGGGGCGGCGACGGCGCTCGCGAGCCTTCTGCTGGCAGCGGCGCCGGAGCGGGTGGAGATTACGCTCGAACGCCGGGAGGCGGGGGCGTGGAAGAGTACGGATCCCGGCCATGTGTTTGCGCAGGGGGATCAGGTACGGTTCCGGCTCCGGTCGGATACGGCGGGGTACCTGTACGTGATTAATGAGGGGACGTCGGGGACGACGACGACGCTGTTTCCTTCCGCAGAGGCCGGGACGGACAACCGGATTGAGGCGGGGCGGGAGTACCTCATTCCAGACAACCAGGGGGCGTTCCGGCTGACGGGTCCGGCGGGGTTCGATACGGTGTACTGGATTGTTTCGCCGGTGCGGCTGCACGGGGAGACGCCGCGGTACAAGCCGCTACCACCGCCGCCGGCCGCCGGCAGCGGGCCGGACAATCTGCGGCCGCGCTGTGACGATGCTATCTGGAAGGCCCGGGGTGAATGCGTCGATACGAGCGCGGGATTGAAGCCGAATGAGGCGCCGGGGCTGCGGTCGCGGGAGTTGCTTTTTCTGCGGAAGGAGCAGAGTTCTGTGGTGGCGGCGGCGGGGCCGAATCCGGCGGGCCCGATGACGTACCGGTTCCGTTTGGCGCATCGCTGACCGGGGTGCGGGGACAGGAGGTCTTGATGAGACGCTATTTACTTGTTCTGCCGATTGCTGCGGGGATAATGGCGCAGGCGCCCGCGCCGGACAAGGCGCGGGATTTGAAGTTTGAGAAGGCTGCCGCGCCGATTACGCCCGCCACGGCCGGGGTGACCGTTCCGCGCAGCTATGCGCTGGTGGTGGGGGTTGGCGATTACGCCAATCTGCCGGCGAGCGCGAGGCTGGAGTATGCCGAGCGCGATGCCGAGGCGATGTACGCGGTGTTGATCAGCCCCGAGGGCGGCAACTTTCGGGCCGAGAACGTGAGGAAGCTGACCGGGGCGCGGGCGACGCTGGCTAATCTGCAGAAAGAGATTGACGGCTGGCTGCCGGGGGTGGCCCGGCCGGAGGACCGGGTGCTCGTCTACTTTGCCGGGCACGGGTTTGTGGATCCGCAGTCAGGGCAGGCCTATCTGGCGCCGTACGATCTGGACCCGAAGAACATCGCCGGAACGGGGTACGGGATGGCGCAGTTGGGGAAGGTGATCGGGAGCCGGGTGCAGGCCAAGTGGAAGGTGCTGCTGACGGATTCCTGCCACAGCGGGGCGATTTCGCCCGAGCAGGGCGAGGTGGTGAACCGGTCGCTGCTTGATCTGAACCGGTCGATGTTTTCGCTGACGGCGAGCCGGGCGCGGGAGCGTTCGTTTGAGTCGAAGGACTGGGGCGGGGGGCATGGCATTTTCACCTACTATGTCGTGCGCGGTATGGAGGGCTATGCCGATGCGTCAAAGGACGGCATTGTGACGGCCGATGAGTTGGCCGAGTATGTCCGGACTAACGTGCGGGAGGCGACGCGGGGGCAGCAGAATCCGACGTCGGACAAAGGCAACTTTGACGCGCAAATGCTGCTGGCATTCAATCCAACGGGGACTTCGCCGGGGGAGGCGCCCGCGCCGAAGTTCGGCTCCTGGGTGATTGAAGCGAACATGGACGAGGTGGAGGTTTTTCTGGACGGGAAGCCTGTGGGGACGGTGAGCAAGGGTAAGCCGCTGCGGATTCCGGGGTTACCGCCGGGGGCCCATGCGGTGAAGGGGGTGCGGCGGGGCTATGAGCCGGACGGGCCGCGGGAGGAGATGGTTTATCCGGGGCAGGAGTCGCCGGTCCTCATTAAGATCAGTATTCCGCGGCGGCGGCCGCAGGCGGCTTTGGATTCCTTGGAGAAAGGCCTGGAGTTGTATAACAAGGGAACGGCGGAGAGTTACAAGAGATCGGCAGTGGAGTTACAGGCGGCCGTGGCGGCCGACCCCGAGTTTTCGCAGGCGTGGTTGTATCTGGGACGGGTGCAGCGGGATCTGTTTGCAGTCGAGGAGGCTGAACGGTCGTTTCGCCGGGCGCTGGCGATTGACCCGGACTATCTGGAGGCCCGGGCGACGTTCGGGGGGATGCTGCTGGACAACGGCAGCTACGATGAGGCGATCCGGCAGTTGAATCAGGTGGTGCGGCGGGACAAGAGGCAGGCGACGGCGTGGTATCTGCTGGCGCAGGCGCAGCGGATCAAGGAGATGTACGCCGAGTCGATGGATTCGGCGCGGGAGGCCATCCGACTGGCGCCCCAGAACGGGGATGCCTATTTCTGGTTGGCGGAGAGCCAGCGGATGAGCGGGCAGTATGGGGCGGCGGTGGAGGCGTATCAGCGGTATCTGGCGCTGAGCGATTTCGACGCCAAGTTGGCCGGGAAGTTGAATTACTATGTGTTGGGTTATCTGGCGGGGATTGGAAAAAAGAAGCGGGCGGCGCAGCGGGACGTGTGGGCGGATTTGCGGAATATGGCCTATTTCGGGCTATGCGACTGCGAGCGGAAGCGGGAGAACTTCGAGGCGGCGATTGGATACTGCCAGCGGGCGCTGCGGTACGATCCGCAGGACCCTTACTCGCATTATGTGCTCGGCCTGAGCTATGCGCGGAGCGCGCACAGCAAGCAGAGCGTGGAGTTATACGCCGCCGCATTGAAGCATTTCCGGCGGATGCTCGATTTGAACCCGGACTTGACCGAGAGCAGCTACGCGCGCAAGAACGTGGCGGCGATTGAGGCGGCGCTGCGTTAGATGCGGTGGAACCCTTTGAGGATCTCGCGCGTTGAGTAGCGCAGGGCGATGGGGCGGCCGTGGGGGCAGTTGGTGGGGTACTCGCATTCGGCGAGGCGGGCGAGGAGCCACTCCATGCGGGTGTGATCGAGCCGCATGTTGATTTTGATGGCCGCCTGGCAGGCGATGGAGGCCGCGATGTTGCGGTGGAGTTCGTCGAGCGAGGCGCCGCGGAGTTCGCTTTCGGCGACTTCCAGGATCTCAAACAGAATGGACTCGATCTGAGCGGGTTTGACGTCGACGGGGGCGGTTTTGATGGCGATGGTGCGATGGCCGAAGGGCTCGCTCTCAAAGCCGTTGGCGCCGAGTTCATCGGCGATGCGGGCGTATTCGATCTGCTGGCCGGCGGTAAGTTCGACGACCATGGGGATGAGCAACTGCTGCTTTTCGAGCCGTCCGGCGGCGCGCTGGCGGAGTACCTGTTCAAAGAGAATGCGTTCGTGGGCGACGTGCTGATCGATGATCCAGAGGCCGTCGCGGCCGGCGGCGATGATGAAACTTTCGTGGAGTTGGCCGATGGGACGGAGATCTTTGAGGACATCGAGGCTGGGCATGCCCTCGAGTTGGACCCCGGCCGGGGCGCCACCGTGGTGATTGGGGACTTTGAGGCGGGAGGGGGCGGCGTCGATGGGAGGCGGCGGAGGGGCGGGAGACGGCGGGGGGGCGGTGGAGGGGTATTCGAGGCGGCCTGCGGCGAAGACGGGGAGGTCGGCCTCGGAGACGCCGAGAGGGCCGGCGGGGGGCGGGGGGAGGACGCTGCGCCATTCGGGGAGTTGGAGGCGGGCGTTTTCGGGGGGTGGGGGGGGGGGGGGTGGGGGGGGGGGGGGTGGGGGGGGGGGGGGGGGGGAGGCGGGGCGGCTTTCCATGAGGGCGCCGCGAATGGCGTCGCGGACGAAGTCGTGGACGAAGGAGCTGTGGCGGAAGCGGACCTCGGTTTTTGAGGGGTGGACGTTGACGTCGACCTCTTCGGCGTCGCAATCGAGAAAGAGCAGCGCGAAGGGGAAGGCGCCGGGGGGCATGAGGTTGTGGTAGGCGGCGGATATGGCGTGGAGGAGGAGGCGGTCTTTGATGAGGCGGCCGTTGACGAACAGGTAGATGGAGCTGCGGTTGTACTTCTGGACCTGGGGGCGGGAGACGAAGCCGCGGAGGAGGAAGGGGCGGACGAGGTCTTCGGGGGCGGCGGGTTCGGCCTGGGGGTGGGGGGCGGGGAGTTTGAGTTCGACTTCGCGGTCGCCGAGGTCGATGACGTCGTCGAGGACCTGGGCGCCGAAGACCTGGAAGACGCGGTCGCGGAGGGTGGGGACAGGGGTGACCTGGAGGAGTTCGCGGTAGTCGTGGTAGAGGGCGAAGGATTTGTCGGGATGGGCGAGGGAGTAGTGGGTGACGAGGGAGGCGATGTGGGCGAGTTCGGTTTGGTCGGAGCGGAGGAATTTTTTGCGGGGCGGGACGTTGAAAAAGAGATCGCGGACGGTGATGATGGTGCCGGCGGCGAGGGCGGCTTCCTCGCACTTCAGCATTTTGCCGCCGTGGATTTCGACGCGGGTGCCGGTGGTTTGTTCGGGGGCGCGGGTTTCGAGCGTGAGGCGGGAGACGCTGGCGATGGAGGGCAGGGCTTCGCCACGGAAGCCGAGGGTGGCAATGGACTGGAGGTCTTTGAGAGAGGAGAGCTTCGAGGTGGCGTGGCGCTCGAAGGCGAGCATGGCGTCGTCCTGGAGCATGCCGTGGCCATCGTCGGTGATGCGGATGAGACGGCGGCCACCGCTTTCGGCTTCGACGCGGATGGAGGTGGCTCCGGCGTCGAGGGAGTTTTCGAGCATCTCCTTGACGACGGAGGCGGGTCGTTCGACGACCTCACCGGCCGCGATCTGGTTGGCAACGGCGTCCGGAAGAACGCGAATCCGGCCCATGGGCCTTTATTGTACTTTGATTCCGCGTTCGTCGAGGAGTTCGCCGGTGACGCGGAGGAGGTTCAGCTGGTTGCGGCGGTACTGGACGGTCTGGTTGACGAGGGCGGCTTCGGCGTTGACGAGGCGGGTTTGGGCGTCGAGCACGAAGAAGATAACCGAGGTGCCGAGGTCGTACTTTTTCTGTTCGGCGTCGAGCTGCTTTTGGGCGAAGTCACGGGCGACAGCGGCGAGCTTGACGCTGGCTTTGGAGGACTCGACCTGGCTGATGGCGTTGAGCACCTGCTGGCGAACGTTCTGTTCGGTGGAGCGGCGGGTGAGCAGGTCGCGGCGCTTGGTGAGGACGGCGTCGGCGTAGTTGGCGGTGGCGGCGCGGTCGCGAATGGGAAGACGCATCTGAAGGCCGAAGGAGTAGATGGGGAAGCCGAAGCCGAAGACCTGGTCGAGGGCGTCGCCGAAGCCGCCGGGGACGATGACGCGGTTGGCGCCGTTGCCGAGGAACTGGCGGCCGCCGCGGCCGGTGGAGATGTAGCTGCCACGGAGGGAGAAGTCGGGGCGGAGGAGGTTGGTCTGCTGTTTGAGGACGAGGTCGTCATTGACGATGGACTCGTCGACGGCGCGGATTTCCGGACGCAGGCGGACAGCGCGTTCGACGATCTTTTCGCGGTCGAATTCGGCGTCGGCGGTAGGCGGGGTGACGGCTTCGGTGAGGTTGATGGGCATCAACTTGAAGCGGGAGTCGAGGTCGGCGCCCATTTGACGGCGGAGGACATCTTCGGCTTGCTGGAGGCGGTAGCGGGATTGGAGGACCTGGATTTCGGCCGAGGCGTAGTTGGCCTCGGGCTGATAGATATCGAGGGGGCTAATGGCGCCGAGTTCGAGTTCCCGGCGGGAGCGTTTGAGGGCTTCGCTCGACAGTTCGAGCGCTTTTTCCTGGACGCGGAGGCTTTCGCGGGCGCCAATGACATCCCAGTACGCCTGTTCGGCGTTGGTTATCAACTGGAGAAGGCTCGAAAGGAAGTTCTCCTGGCCGATGCGGAGGCGGCTGCGGGCGATGGTGATGGGCAGCTTGTTGATGGCGGCGCCGCGGTTGCGGAGCAGGGGGATGGAGACGCCGCTGACAAGCTGGGCGTTGAGAGCGGGGTTGAAAAAGGCGAAGGAGTTGTTGGTGGAGAGTTTACTGGCGGTGAAGCCGGAGTTGAAGTTGATGCCGTTCGCGAGCGTTTGCTGGTAGGTGACGGTGGTGGGCTGGGAGAGCTGGTTGAGGGTGGCCGCGCCTTCGAGCTGGTTGGTAGTGGGGGTGATGGTGCGCTGGCTGTTGAAGCTGCCGATGAGGACGGGGTCGAAGGGGGCGTAGGCGCGGGTGATGGCGTTGCGCTGGATTTCGACGCCGAGGCGCTGGATGTCGATGTCGACGTTGTTGGCCAGGACGAGTTGCAGGTAGCTGCGGAGGGAGAGTTCGAGCTTGTTCTCGATGGCGAAGTCTTCAAACTTGACCGCCGGGCGGAGTTCGAACTTCGGGCTCTCGGTGGCGAAGTGGCGCTTGAAGTAGGCCTTCTGGCCAAACAGGGGCGCGTCGAGCAGATCCTTGTCTTTTTTGGCGTAGCTGAAGACCGGGTCCGGGGCAGCGGTAGAACCGAGGGGCTGGGGAGCCTGCTGCGCGAAGGAGCTGGTCGTGACCACGGTGGCCGTGGCGAAGGAGAGCAGTCGATATTTCCAGTTCATGCGAAACCAAGTAGGGGCGAAAAAGGAAAACTCCGGAATTTTCTTATTCGTAACGGATGGCTTCGATCGGATCGAGCCGGGCCGCCTGGACGGCGGGATAGATACCGAACAGCAGGCCGATGCCGCAGGAGACGCCGAGGGCAACCACGATGGAGGAGGTCGTAACGACCGTGGACCATCCGGCGGCGGAGGCGATGACTTGGGACAAAGTGAAGCCGAAGGCGACGCCGATGAGTCCTCCGAGGGTAGAGATGAGGACCGCTTCGGTGAGGAACTGCCGGACGATGTCTTTTTGTTTCGCGCCGATGGCGCGACGGATGCCGATCTCGCGGGTGCGTTCGAGTACGGTGGCGAGCATAATGTTCATGATGCCGATGCCGCCGACGAGCAGGGAGATGCCGGCGATACAGATCATGACGATGCTGAAGATGAAGCTGGTGCGGCGGCGCTGTTCAAGGAGGCCGGCCGGGACGGTGATGGCGAAGTCGCCCGCGTCTTTATGGGTGGCGGTGAGGATGGCGTTGACGATGTTGGCGGTTTCAATCGAGTCGGTGCCGTTGGCGACTTTGATGTACATACCGTCGATTTCGTCTTTGAGATAGGAGTTGTTGTCCTCGAAGCGGCGCATGACGGTGTTCAGAGGAGCGATGACGAGGTTGTTACCGCTGGCGACTTCGAGACCTTCAACGCCGGAGTCAGCGGTAGCCTGTTGGGCGAGGACGCCGATGACCTGGAGCCAAGTGTCGTTGATTTTAACAAACTTGCCGACGGCGCCGTCGTAACCGAGCAGGTTGACTTTGGCCGATTCGCCGAGAACGCAGACGGGGGCCGAGCGGGCGTCGTCGTCATCGTTGAAGAAGCGGCCTTCGACCAGACGCAGGCTGTTGATCTGCATGTAGTTGGGCAGTACGCCGATCAGGATGGGTGGTTCGGCAGAGGTCTTGGGGAGGACCTTTTGCGGTTTGAACCGCTTGCGGGGGGTCATGGCTTCGAGGCCCTGGACGTTCTCCTTGATGGACCGGAAGTCGCGGAAGGTCATGCCGGGTGAGATGACCCGACGAGCCTGGAGTTCGTTGCGGTCAACGGCCTCTTTGGCTTCGATGATGATGTTGTTGACGCCGAGCAGGTCGATGTAGCTCATCATCTCTTTTTGCGCGCCGGCGGTAATGGAGAGCATCGCCACGACGGCGCCGACGCCGAAGATCATGCCGAGCATGGTGAGGCCGCTGCGTAGCTTGTGGACCAGCAGGCTGGCCAGTCCCATTTTAATTTCAGGGAGAATATCCGCGATCATTGACATGATTCCCGCTCCTTGGCTCCGTTTTCGACTACGACTTACCGCCCGGCAGGGCATTCATCGGGCCGGCGGATCCACCCTTTTCCTTCTTGGCGCTGCCGGGTTTAGCGGTGGGATTGGTTAGCGCGATGACCTCGTCCTTCTTGAGGCCCTCAGCGATGAGGAGCGTCGAGTCGCTGCGTTTGAGCGGTTTGATTACACGAGGTTCGAAGCGCTCGCCCTGTTTGACATAGACAACAAGTTTGCCGTCGTCCTCGAAGACTGCCTGAGCAGGAATATTCACCGCGTTGGGGATCTTTTCGACGATGATCTCGACGTCGGCTAACAGACCCGGACGGAGGAGAACATCGAGCTGCGAGTCCTGGTCGGGCGGAGGCGGCAGTTTGGCGTTCTTGATGTCAGCATCGCTGAAGCGTCCCGGACGGGCACCGCCCATGGCGGCGGCCATGCCGGCGTCGGCTCCGTCGCCGCCGTTGCGGCGGCGGCGGCCTTCTCCGCCCGCAGCGGCTCCGGTAGCTGCCCCGGCTTGGCCACCGGCGGCCGGGCGGGTGATGCCGGTCTGCTTGGCGACGTCGGCCATGAGTTTGGTTCGTTCTTCGGCGGACAGGTCCTGCATGGAGCGGCCGTTGAGCGCTTTTTGGATGGCTTCGCGCATCTTTTGCCGGTCCTGCTGGGAGAGGGCGCTCGCCGCGCCGGCGCCACCGGCTCCGCCAGCCCCGGTCCAGGGGCCACCCGGACCGAAGGAGGGCCGCCCGCCGCCGGAGGTACCCGTGCCGCCGGGCATGCCGGCGCCCATGCTTGCTCCCATTCCGCCGGCCATTCCGGCCCCCATCCCGCCCGCCATTCCAGCAGCCATGCCGCCGGGCATACCGCCACCTTGGCCCATCATCATCGAAGCCATGCCACCAAAGGTCGGTGCGGGAGGACGGTTGCGGTTGGCTTCGGCCGTGGCCAGAATCTTCGCTACCTGCTCGGGTTTGGCGCCGAGGGAGGTGAGCAGCTCCTTCATGTCGATCGAGAAGACCACATCAAATTTCTTGGCCGGGTCGCTTGAGGAGACGTTGGCACTGGCGGTAGACGACATCGACTTGATTTTGCCGTGAAACTGCTTGCCGGAGACGGCGTCGAGAGCCAGGAGAACGTCCTGTCCCTCGGAGAGATTGGCGCGGTCGAGTTCACCGACGCGGCCGAGGACTTCGAGTTCAGAGAGGTCGAGCACATCGGCGATCGGCATACCGGGCTGCACCTGATCGCCTTCGCGGATGTCGGGCACGTCAAAGCCAAAGCCCATGCGGCTCGACTGGTTCTGGCGGATCGCGACAAGGCCGCTCATCGGCGCAAGCACTTTGACCTGCGTCAATCGACTCTTTTCGCGAGCCAGTTCGAGCACCGACTTGCGGCGACGCTCCTGGAGCACGGCCAGTTCGGCTTCGGCTTGTTCCTGGCGTGATTTGATGTCGCTTTCGAGTTGCTTCAGCCGGCGCTTGGCCTCTTCAAGGTTCAACTCATTGCGCTTGGCGTCAATCGGGGAGAGGAGCTCGTTGCGCTTGACCTCCAGTTCGGAGCGCCGGACGGCATAGCGGGCGCGGAGCAGTTCGACCTGATCGGAGTTGTTGCGGATGGCCAGATCGGCCTGGGACTTCTTGAACTGTTCGTCGATCTGGTCGATTTCGAGCTGCTTTTCCTCGAGACGGCTCAGGAGTTCGGCGTCGTCAAACTCGAGGACGAGGTCTTTTTCACGCGCAAAGGAGCCGATTTCGGCCAGTTTGGTGACCTGGACGGTACCGAACAGGTTCGGGGCAGTCAGTGTGGCCGAGCGGACGGCGCGCAGTTCGCCGCGGGCAAAGGTTTTGACGATGATATCGCCTTGGCGGACCTTTGTGGTGGCTACCTGAGACTGCCGCTGCGGCAGTTGCTGGACAAACCGATAGCTTGCCCAGGCGGCACCCACGAGCACCGCCAGAATGACGAATCGAATCAGAACCTTTTTCATGGCAACTCGCTTACAGTTTTTTGGCGCGCTTGGCGGCCTCGTTCGGATCTTCCATGGCAATGGTGTCGCCGGGCTGCAGTCCGCTCAGAACCACCAGATCGCTGTCATTGCGTTTACCGACCTCAATCTGCCGGATCTCGAAGCGTTCCCCGCGTTGAATCCAGACGGCCGGCTTGCCTTTGTGCAGGAAGCTGGCACGGGCGGGAATCAGCACGGATTCCTTTTCACTTTCAATAATGATTTCGGCGGTGCTGCTCATTCCGGGGCGGAGGCGGGGATCGACCTTTGAGAGGGTGGCGCGCGCCGGGAAGGTTTTTTCGGTAAGGCCCATGCCTTTCCAGAGGATGGCGGCAATGGGGCTGATCCAATCGAGTTCGGCGTCAAATTCCACCTCCGGGATGGCGTCCACGCGAACCCTGAGCTTCTGGCCGAGCTGCAACTTGCCGCGATCGACCTCGTCAAGCTTTAGTTCGACGCGCATCGAGGACAGGTCGGGGATTTCCGCAATGGCGGCCCCGGTCCAGGCGCGGTCCCCCTCTTTAAAGGGTGGGGGAGAGGAGCCGAACGAACCCTGGGTGCGGTAGTTGGGCAGGACGTTGACAATGCCGTCGTTGGGGGCAGTAAGCGACATTTTAGAAAGATAGCTCTGGGCGCGGCTGGCATCCCGAACCGTTTTATCTTTCTTCTGCGAAAGGCGTTCCATGTCCGCTTCCTGCGTGGTCTTGCGGGCTCGCAGGGTGGTCTGTACCTGATCGAGGTCGCCCTCGGCGGTGGTGACGTCGATGCGATTTTTCTTGCCTTCGATCTCGGAGAGAATTTCGGCCTTTGACGCTTCGAGCTTGGCGCGCTCGACGTTGTAGCCGGCCGTCATGAGATTCATGCCGTCCATTTCGTTGGTGATGCGGTGGGAGGCCTTCAACTGCACGATCTCTTTGTCGACAGTTCGGACGCTGGTGGCGCGGTCGAGGTAGAACTGTTCCTGTTGGGCGGCGTCGAACTCGACAATGACATCGCCTTTGCGGATTGCTTTGCCATTTTCGGCCAGGCGCACGATCCGGGGGTCGGGAATCTGGGGGACGCTGATGGTGACCGAACGGGTCGAGCGCACGTCGCCACGGGCTTTGACGGCGATGACGAACTCGCCCTTCCGTACTTTGGCCACCGGCACTTCGACCTTGGTGGGGTTGCTCTGCTGGTAGTAGTAGTAGCCTCCGCCGGCTGCGGCCAGAACCACCACGGCAGTGAGGATCTTGCGGCGGCGCAGCGACTCGGGGGACTGCCCGAGGCGCACTTTTGGCTTGATATCTTTGGACGACATAGTTTCCTCTGTGCTCTCTACTCCGTCATTAGCTGGGCGGTGATTCGGGGCCCGTCAGCAGCGGATCGTCAACTGGATCGGCCTTCCTGATCCGGACTCGGCGGTTTGTCCACGGCGACGACGTCACCCGGTTTCAGGCCGGCCCTGACGGCCACATGGGTGAAGCTCGCCAAGCCGAGTTCAATCTGGCGGCGCTCCCACTGGCCCTGTACCCCGCGCACGAGCACGAAGGCCTTGCCATCGCCTTCGTAGCTCTGGACGGCTTCGAGCGGAGCGACGACCGCAGCCTGGTCGTCTTCTTCGAGGATCACGTCGGCGCTGGCGCTGAGGTCGGGGATGACGCGCGGATCCATCCGTTCGAGTTGGAAGCGGACGACCACATCTTTCTTAAATTGAGCGCGCATGCCTCCAGCCTTGGTGATAGCGCCGATCAGGTAGAGCCGACCGGGCAGTTCGAGGCCAGGGAAGGCATCAAAGCGAATGCGAGCGCGCTGGCCGATGCGGAGCGATTGCACATCGGACTGGTTGACGGTCGCATTGACGACCATCGACGAAGGATCGACGATCTGCATGAACAGACTGCCGGGATAGATCTGATCGCCCTGCTGAATGGGGCTGAAGTCGCCGCCCCGCCAAGTGCTCTGCATCACGACCAGTCCGTCGCGCGGGGCCTTGACCACCATCCGGTCGGCATTGGCCTGCGAGCGGCGGAATTCGAGCTTGGTGGCCTGCAGTTCAAGATCGGCCGAGCGAACCTGCGCTTTTTCGCCGATGTCGAGGAATTTGCGGGCCTCCTGCATCTGTTTCAGATTCGCCTTTGCCTCTTCGAGGGCGAGGCGCAGGCGTTCACTTTCAATGGCACTCCGGACCGGGATGGTCCGTACGTCCAATTCGGCCTTGTCAACGGCGTTTTTCGCCGTCAGCACCTGCTGTTCGTAGGTCTTGCGGGTAATATCCAGTTCGGCGAGTTGCTTCCGGTAATCGGCCTCGGATTGGGTGACGGTGGACTGGAAGTCATCGAGGCGCTGCAGCATGTACTGGCGATCGAACTCGGCGACCACCTCGTCCTTCGTCACCATCGCGCCACTCTTGGCCAGTTCTTGCAGTTGGAGCATGAACTCGCTACCGCCGCGGCCGCCACTTGAACCGCCCGGCCCGCCACCGCTGCCAACCAGCATGGAGGCGGTCGAACCGAGGCCACTACTCGAAGAGGACCCGCGCGAAGAGGTCGAGGCGCGGGGGGAAACCACTGGCGCCGCCGCGCGGCCGGAGGCCGAGCGGGCAGAACGCAGGGTAGTGGGCGCCGCCGCGCGGGCGCTGCCGCTTGAAGTTGAAGCCAGGGTGTCCGTCGACTGACCGCCAGAGGCCATCCCGCCGGCGGCCGCCATGCCGCTGCCCGTGCTCGCGCCAGAGGAACCGTTCCCTCCGCCGCCGGAGCCACCGGTCGAACCGCCGCCGCCCCCGCGGCCGCCGCTCATCATCGACATTCCGCCGCCGGAGCTCACCAAGTTCCCACCACCGCTCGAACTCCGGCCGCCGCGTAGCGAGGGAGCGATCAGCGACGAGTAGTTGAGGGCCGCCGTAACACCCGTCAACCGCAGGGTCTTTTCCACTTTCCCGCTTTTGACAACAGCCGTCCGGATCGTGATGGCCTTAGCGGATGGCGTCTCCCGCTGCTGCCCCTGCCAGTACCAGTAGGCCCCGCCCGCGCCCACGGCCACAAAGGCCAACCAAACCCACTTCCGGCTGCCGCCGGGCGGCGACACCGGGACAACCGGCTGCGGCCCCGGCGAGCGGGGTACGGCCGACGGAGAGGAGGGCATCTCCGGCAGAGCGGCATTCGACATATACAGCGGGCAGGGATCCATCGGCTGCGACGACATAAGCGTGAATATCCTTTAAGGACCTTTCCAACGGTAGTGACGAAAACAGTTTGCGAAAGGTTATGCAGACGGCCTTCGCGAAAACGAAATTCCTCAGCGACTCCTGTTGGCTGAGCCGGTCATGTTTTCTCAAGCGGTCGTTTTTCTCAACCGCTCATTTTTTAACCGCTCATTGAGGCCAGGAACTCGGCGTTACTTCTCGCCTTGCCCAGTTTATCCTGCAACAGCTCCATGGACTCGACCGGTGAAAGGGGATTCAATACTTTACGAAGAATCCAGACGCGGTTCAACTCCTCTTTCGGTATGAGCAGCTCTTCTTTCCGAGTGCCGCTCTTATTGATGTCGATGGCCGGGAACACGCGCTTGTCGACCAGTTTGCGATCGAGGTGCACCTCCATGTTGCCCGTGCCCTTGAACTCCTCAAAGATCACGTCATCCATGCGGGAGCCGGTGTCGATCAGCGCCGTGGCGATGATGGTGAGCGAGCCGCCCTCTTCGATGTTCCGCGCCGCGCCGAAAAACCGCTTGGGACGCTGGAGGGCGTTCGAATCGACACCGCCCGACAGCACCTTGCCCGAGGGCGGCACGACGGTGTTGTAGGCGCGCGCCAGACGGGTGATCGAGTCGAGGAGAATGACGACGTCGCGCTTGTGTTCCACGAGGCGCTTGGCCTTTTCAATCACCATTTCGGCGACCTGGACGTGGCGGGCGGCCGGTTCGTCAAACGTCGAGCTGATCACTTCGCCCTTGACGCTGCGCTGCATGTCGGTCACCTCTTCGGGCCGTTCGTCAATCAGCAGGACAATCATGGTGACGTCCGGATGGTTGGTGGTCACCGAGTTGGCGATAGCCTGCAGGAGCATGGTCTTGCCGGTGCGCGGCGGCGCGACGATCAGACCGCGCTGCCCCTTGCCGATGGGCACCATGAGATCCATCACCCGGCCGGAGAAGTTGTCTCGGACCGTCTCGAGCTTGATCCGCTCCTGCGGATAGAGCGGGGTGAGATTATCAAAGAACATCTTATTCCGGGCCTCTTCGGGAGGCTCGAAGTTGATGGCATCCACTTTAATGAGGGCGAAGTAGCGTTCGCCCTCCTTGGGGGGACGAATCTGGCCGCTGATGGTATCGCCGGTGCGCAGGTCGAAGCGGCGAATTTGCGAAGGCGAGACGTAGACGTCGTCGGGTCCGGGAAGATAGTTGTACTCGGGGGCGCGGAGGAATCCGAAGCCGTCCGGGAGGCATTCAAGCACGCCTTCGGAGAAGATCAGGCCGCTCTTTTCGGCCTGCGCCTGCAGGATCTTGAAGATCAGCTCCTGTTTGCGCAGCCCGGCGGCACCGGCGATGCCGAAGTCCTTGGCGATGACATTCAGCTTCTGAATGCTCATCTCCTTGAGTTCGACAAGATCGAGGGTGTTCGGGTCCCGCCGGCTCGGTTCGGCCGCCTCGCCGCCCGCGGGGCTGGCCGCCGCCTTTTCTGCCTTGACGGCTTTAGGCTTGTTTTCCGCCGGAGCCGCGCTGGCCCCGGTCTCGTCCGGCGTCACCGGTTGGTTGAATTCTTGATCGCTTGCCAAATTTCCCTCGCTCCCTGACCGGTTACGGCCGAGAACGGCACCAGTTGCCCGCCGGAAATCTCTTTCCGGATGGCCGCCAGGCCGTGATGCAGTTCGGATTGATTGAGTTTGTCTGTCTTGGTGGCTACCACGAGGTAGCGTTTCTGGTAATGTTCCAACCACTCCCGCAGTTTGCGGTCGTGCTCCATCCAGCCCCGCCTGCTGTCGAGCAGCAGAATGCAAAGGCCTAAAGTATCGCGACGCAGCAGATAGGTTTCCACCATTGCCTGCCATGCGTGTTTGATTTCTAAGGGAACTTTGGCGAAGCCGTAGCCAGGAAGATCAGCGAAGAGGATCTCTCCACCAATGCGGAAGAAGTTGATGGACTGTGTTCGGCCCGGCTGCGAACTGGTGAAGGCGAGTTTTTTACTGCCCGCCAGACAGTTGAGCAGACTGGACTTTCCCACATTACTGCGGCCCAGGAAGGCAACCTCCGGGGTGTGACCCTTGGGATATTGCTCCGGGATGGTTGTACTTAGTATAAACTCTGCGGTGGGTTTGGTGGAGGGAGGCAAGGCGGGTGGGGGAACCGGGGCGGACGAACACCGCCCCGGTCCGGGAGGGGACTAATGGGTGATGTCTTCCGGACTCACCGGAGCGTCGGTTTGCGCGGTGGCCGGCGGGACAATCGGCAGTGGGGTGACCGCCCGCTCGAGCGCGATCTGCAGCACCTCATCCATGCTTTCAACGAAGTGGAGCTTCATCTCTTTGCGGATCATTTCCGGAATGTCGTGCAGATCCTTCTCGTTGTCTTTGGGCAGCACGAGTTCAAAGATGCCTTGGCGGTGGGCCGCCAACATCTTCTCCTTCAACCCGCCGATGGGCAGCACCTTGCCGCGCACCGTAATCTCGCCGGTCATGGCGATGTCTCCGCGCACGGGAATGTTGGTCAGGGCGCTGCACATGCTGGTGGCGATGGTGATACCCGCCGACGGACCGTCTTTGGGAATCGCACCCTCGGGCACGTGGAGATGGATATCGAGATTGCGGTAGAAGTCCCGCGCGAGGCCCAATGAGTTGGCCCGGCTGCGCACGTAGCTCATGGCCGCCTGCGCCGATTCCTGCATCACGTCACCGAGTTTGCCGGTGAGGGTCAGCTTCCCACGGCCCTCCATGACGGTGACTTCGGTGGTCAGAATCGACCCGCCCACTTCGGTCCACGCCAGGCCGACCGTGGCGCCAATATCGTTCTTCTTGCTGGCCTGGGTATCCCGGAACCGGGGCGGCCCGAGCATCTCGAGGAGCGACTGCGGCGTCACCGCCACCGGCGGCAGCTTGCTTTCAACCAGCGTTACCTCAGCCGCTTCGGCAGCCGCCTTGGCCTTCTTCCCTTTCTTGGCCGGCTTGGCCGCCGCTTCGGCCACCAGTTCCCCGCCCTTGGCGATCACATCCGGTTCGTCATCCACCGAGGCTTCCACCACCTTCCGCGCCACCTTCCGGCAGATGTTGCCGATCTCGCGCTCGAGGTTCCGCACCCCGGACTCGCGGGTGTAGCCCTGAATCAGGGTCGACACGCCTTCGGGCGTAAAATCGACCTGGATCTCGGACAGGCCCGTGGCCGTCTTCTGCTTGCTGATCAGGAACCGCCGGGCGATTTCGGCCTTTTCAAGCTCCGTGTAGCCGCTCAGCCGGATCACTTCCATGCGGTCCTGCAGCGGGGCAGGGATTGTGTGCATCACGTTAGCCGTGGCCACGAAGAGAACCTCGCTCAGGTCGTAGTCAACATCGAGGTAATGATCCATGAACTTGTCGTTCTGCGCCGGGTCGAGCACTTCGAGCAGCGCCGCCGAGGGATCACCGCGGAAGTCGGTGGACATCTTGTCGATCTCGTCGAGCATGAAGACGGGGTTTTTGGTACCCGCCTTTTTCATCATCTGAATCACCTGACCGGGCAGGGCGCCGATGTAGGTGCGGCGGTGACCGCGGATCTCGGCCTCATCCCGCACGCCGCCAAGCGAAAGGCGGACGAACTTGCGACCCGTGGCCTTCGCAATCGACATGCCGAGCGAGGTTTTGCCCACGCCGGGAGGTCCGACAAAGCAGAGAATCGATCCCTTCGGATTCTTGACGAGTCGCCGCACGGCGAGGAACTCAAGGATGCGCTCCTTGATTTTTTCAAGGCCGTAGTGATCGCTTTCAAGAACCTCGCGGGCGAACTTGAGATCGCGAATCTCGTGCGTCTTCTGCTTCCACGGCACGGCGAGCAGCCAATCGAGGTAGTTCCGCGAAACGGTGGACTCGGCCGACATCGGCGGCATCTGTTCGAGGCGCTTCAGTTCGGTCATGGCCTTTTCGAGCGCATCGGCGGTCATGCCCGCCGTTTCGATCTTTTTCTTGAGATCGTCGTACTCGCTCTTCTCGCCCCGGCCGAGCTCCTTCTGGATGGCCTTGATCTTCTCGTTGAGGTAGTACTCTTTCTGGGCGCGCTCCATCTGCCGCTTCACGCGGCCCTGGATCGTGCGATCGACCGAGAGCTTCTCGATTTCGATATCGAGCATCTCGGCGACGCGCGTCAACCGGTCAATCGGATCGAAAATTTCCAGCAGCTCCTGCTTTTCTTCAATCGTCAACTGGAGATTGGCGCCGACGGTATCGGCCAGCTTGCCCGGGTCATCCACCTTGATCGTGGCGATCATGGTTTCGTAGTTGAGGTTCTGGCTGAGCTTAACGTACTGCTCAAACAGCGTCGTCACGCGGTTGGTAAGCGACTCGAGCGACACGCCGGCGTCGAGCTTACCGGCATACGTCTTGACGGTCGCGCGAAAATAGCCGTCTTCGGTGCTGACCGAGACCACCTTGGCCCGCTCGGAGCCTTCCACCAACACTTTGATGTTGCCGTCAGAGAGCTTCAGGCTCTGCACAATGTTAGCGATCGTGCCGACACTGTAGATTTCGTCCGGGCGGGGTTCATCAACGCTGGCATCATGCTGCGTGGCCAGAAAGATCTTCTTTTCGCCCGCCAGCGCCTCTTCAAGCGCCCGGACGCTGCTCTCCCGGCCCACAACGAACGGCGTCATCATGTGAGGGAAGATAACGACGTCACGGATCGGCATCATTGGGAGCCGCTTCGTTTCGGATTTCTCTCTGGTAGTCATTGTTCACTATTCCTGATTCGCGCCAAAGCAAAAAGGGTTCAGGGTTCCTGCCCGGAGAGGCGGAACCGGTGCGTTCCGGCTGGCTGTCGTGACGTTTAGCCGGCTTTTTCGAGTAGCGCGAGGTTAATCTTCTGTGAAAGCACCATCTCTTTGGTGACGTGAAACTCCCGCACTTTCTTGTACGACGGCAGGAAGTACATCAGATCCAGCATGAGGTCTTCCAGGATCATCCGTAACCCGCGGGCGCCGACCTTCCGCTCGAGCGCCAGCATGGCGATCGCCTCGAGCGCGTCGTCGGAGAAGCGAAGCCGGACGTTTTCAAACTCAAACAGCCTTTGGTACTGCTTGATGATCGCGTTTTTCGGCTTGGACAGAATCTGTACGAGCGTCTCTTTGTCGAGGTCGTTCAACACGCCGACCACGGGCAGACGGCCGATGAATTCCGGAATGAACCCATACCGCACCAGATCCATCGGCTGCACCTCGTGCACTAGGAGCTCGTCGTCCCGGCGGATGGGCGTGGCCTTGCCCGGCTTGCCGTCCACTGTCGCCACCAGCGCCTGCTCATCGACAAATCCCATCTGCCGCTTGCCAATCCGGCGCGACACGATCTTGTCGAGACCAATAAAGGCGCCGCCGCAGATAAACAGAATGTTCGAGGTGTCCACCGGGGTGAACTCCTGATGCGGATGCTTGCGGCCGCCCTGCGGCGGCACGTTAGCGATGGTTCCTTCAAGGATCTTCAGCAGCGCCTGCTGCACGCCCTCCCCGGAGACGTCGCGGGTGATCGACGGATTTTCGTCCTTCCGGCAGATCTTGTCGATTTCGTCGATGTAGATAATGCCGGTCTGACAGCGCTGCACATCCCAGTCGGAGTTTTGTAACAGCCGCAAAATAATATTTTCGACGTCCTCGCCGACGTAGCCGGCTTCGGTGAGCGTCGTCGCATCGACGATCGCAAAGGGGACGTCCAGAATACGCGCCAGGGTCTGCGCCAGGAGGGTCTTACCCGTACCGGTGGGGCCAATCAAGAGGATATTCGACTTGGCCACCTCCACATCCGCGCCCCGCTGCCGGTTCATCTGGATGCGCTTGTAGTGGTTGTAGACCGCCACGGCCAGCTTCTTTTTCGTGGCATCCTGGCCAATCACATACTGGTCCAAATACTCTTTCAGCTCCAGGGGTTTGGGCAGTTTATGCGGGGTGGCTTGGGTCTGCTCGTTGCGGTCGTCCTCGAGAATCGAGTTGCATACGGCGATGCACTCGTCGCAAATATAGGCTCGCGGATAGTCGCTCGGCGAGGAGATCAGCTTACCAACCACGTCCTGGCTTTTGTGACAGAACGAACAACGGAGGGAATCATCATTCGTGGTGCGTTTCAAAGATCGACTCCCTGGAAAAAGAATTTTGGGGGACCGGAAAACATGTTGGTTCCTTCTGTCAGTATACCTTTCTGCCGGCCCCGTAACCGCCCCTCAGCCGGAAATCCTTCACGGCTTCATCATCTCGCCGGCAAACAGCATCGCCATCGCCCCGCCCCGGGGGTCCTTGCCCCAAATGGCCGCGCGGTCCAGGTAGGCCTGTCGCGAGGTCTGCTTGCCGGTCGATTCGCAGACATCCATCACCACGCCGTCCGCGCCGGTCCGCCGCAGCACCGCCCGCCACGCCTTGTCGATGGCCGGCTGGTAGGAGGCCGCCGGGAGCCACCCGGCGCGGATCGCCTTTTTAAAAGACGCGGCAATCATGGCGGTGGCCGAGAACTCGGCGTAGGAGGCCGGATCGTCGATCACCTGATGCCACATCCCCTCCTCGTCCTGCCGCGTCAGCAACGCCGCCGCCAGGGCCCGGAAGCTCCGCAACACGCGTTCGTCCGGCTGCGCCATCGTCTCGAGCAGCAGCGCTTGGCCCAGCAGCGCAAACGCATTGCCCCGCCCCCAGGCCGCCTCGTCAAGCGGCGAATGACGATAGATACCGTTCCCGCGCAGGCACAGCTTCTCCATAAACCGCAGATGGGCGATCGCTTTTTCGTGCTCGCCGGCCGCGCCCAGAATCGGACAGGCCATGAATACCGAATCGCTCATCTCGTTGTGCAGCGGGGCGATGAGGGCCGCGGCGGCCTTGACGCGGTCGGTCTTGCCGAGCGCGGCAAACAGCAAGTGCCCGCTGCCGTGGCTACCGGTGACCTGGGCCAGCGAATCCTGCCGGCCATCGAGAAACGGCGCTACCAGGTTGTCCACCAGTTCGCGGCGGCCCAGCGCCAACTGCCCCATCACGGCAAATGCCGGAATATAAACGACGCTCTTCAACTCCCGCCCGTAGACCTCGGCCAGCTGCTCCAGCACCTGTCGCGGCGTTCGCCGCATCTGCTCCTCCATCGTTAAGCGCAGCAGCGACTTCCGGGGCCGGTCGAGCGGCGCCCCCCGCATCACCGCCGTCTTCCCGCGCAACCCCTCCACGAGGCCCGGGTACTCGTCGAGCATCACCACGGCGTCCGGCGCAGCCAGATGAATCGCCCGCCAGACCCGGTGCGCCTCGCCATTCTCTTTGTAAGCCGCGGCGGTGGGCGGAAAAACGGGTGTGCCGCGCACTGGCACCTCCACCACGGTGTAGCGCTTTTCGAGTTGCCCCCGCAGGGGCGCCATTTTGGCCGTCTCGCCCACCATGGCCACCACAGGCCGATCCTGCCCCGCGACCGCCGCGGCCAATCCGCACAACAATACCGTCAATTTCACAGTGTTTCCAGCGTATCCTAATCGAGGACGATATCCCGATGCGGCTTCTGCCTCTGCTCCTGTGCCCGGCCGCCCTCGCCGCCCAACCGCTGTTCTTCCGCGGCGTCTCCTTCACGGCCGAACGCGGCGTGCGCTACGACTCGCCGGAAGCCGTCGCCATGCTCGACCGCCTGCGCGCCTATCACGTCGACAGCGTGGCGCTCATCCCGTTCGCCTTCTCCCCGCGCGGGGAGACCCGCATCGTCTTCGGCGGCGCGCGCTCCTGGGAGTCGGACGACGGCGTCCGCCGCCTGGCCGCCGCCGCCCGGCAGCGCGGCATGAAGGTGCTGCTCAAGCCCCAACTCTGGCCGAATCAGCCCGTCGACCTCTCCGACCCCGCCCGCCGTCGCGCCTGGTTTGCCAACTACCACGCCCTGGTCGTGCACTACAGCCAACTCGCCGCCGCCATCCACGCTACGCTGCTCTGCATCGGCACCGAACTACCCTATGCCACCGCGCACGAAACTGAGTTTCGCACCCTCATCGCCGCCGCACGCGCCCACTTCCGAGGGCCAATCACCTACGCCGCCAACCACGGTGAGGAGTTCGAACGCATCCGGTTCTGGGGCGAACTCGACTACATCGGACTCGATAACTACTACCCCCTGCCCGACAACCTCGACGCCCGCCCCCTGGCCCGGAAGCTCGAAACCGTCCATCGCCGCTACGGCAAGCCGCTGCTGTTTACCGAAGCCGGCTACGCCGCCGCCCCGGCCTCGCACCGCACCCCGTGGCAGGATCGCTCCGAGCGCCCGGTGCACCTTCAGGCGCAGGCTGCCGCCTACGAATCCCTGCTCAAAACCTTCGTCCCGCAGTCCTGGTTCGCCGGCGTCTTCTGGTGGAAGCTCGGCACCAATGGCTTCGGCGGCCCGCGGGACAATACGATGACGCCCTGGGGCAAACCCGCCATGGAGATTCTCCGGCGTTGGTATCAACCTCGCCGCGCAATCAATCCCACCGACTCCCGGCCATCCCCGTAAAGACTCGCCGGCAGCCCGTGCCGCCGGTAGTAGCCACAGTACTCAATTTCCCAATCCGAAAACAGCCGCTGTAGAACCCTCTCGTCGAGCAAATGAATCGACGCCGGGTACTGATGCAACCGGCCATAGTTCGTGATCCTTCGCGTTTCGGCTACCCATCCCGGCCACTCCTCCCCGGCAGCCACCCGCCGCGCAAACTCCGGCAAAAACCCCGCAAACGGCCGCTGGAAGGGCGTGCTCGCCTGCACGAAAACCTTCCCGCCGGGCGCGAGCCACTCCGCCATTCGCCGAACGCCCTCGACGAGTTCCTCGCCAGTCAAAAAATGCAGGACGTTCGAGGCATGCACAGCATCAAGGCTCCCCGGCCGGAACGCCAGATCCGGAAACCGCCCCACCAACCGGGGCACCTCCAGCGGGATCGCCCGCAGATGCCCAATCTCGAGGTCCACCGCAATCGCCCCGGCGGGAAGGGCCACCACCCCGTAGGCGCACCCGATATCCACCACTGGCCGGCAGCAGCCGCCGGCAAAGGCGATGAACTGCTCGCTCACCTGCCCGGGCACGGCGGCGACCCAGCCCATGCCGTTCTGCGTGCGATACTTCTGGCGGCGCGAAATCATCTCGACGAAATATATAATTGATTATACAATTAGTCTTGTTCGATGACAACTTCCAAGGTCAATTCGACAACTTCTCTCTACAATCGCATCGGCGTCCTGCGAGCGGAGCGCAATCTGAGCCGCCAGGAACTCGCCGATGCCCTCGGCGTCAACTACCAGACCATCGGCTACATGGAGCGGGGCGACTACAACCCGAGCCTTGAACTCGCCTTCCGGGCCAGCGAGTTCTTCGGCCTGCCCATTGAAGCCATCTTCTCCCGGCACCCGTTTCGCCCGTTGAGCGAACAGCTCTACGGCAGCAACAAACCCTCTGCAGGATAACGCTTATGAGAAAAGATTTGCTCATCGCCGGCATCGACTTTCGCCGCCGCGCCAACCGCCGCCTGGCCTGCGTGGCCGCCTACCTCGGCTACGCTCTGGCCCTCGCCGCCCTCTCTCTTGCCTACGAACTCGGCTCCGCCGCCTGGGCCTTCGCCATTCTCCCTGGCACCCTGCTTCTGGTGGGCGGCTGGTGGGTGCTGAACCAGGTAGCCGTTCCCTACGCTACCGCCACGATCGATGAGCGCCAGACGCAGGTCCGCAACCAGGCGTTTTTCCGCGCCTACCAGTTCCTGGCCTCCCTGTCGGTGGTCATTCTCTTCTACCTCAAAGAGGCGCCGGGGGTGGCCGCCCAAAGAGGCTGGACACTCTGGGTCCCGCAACCCGGTGACGGCCTCTCCACCGGCCTGATGCTCGGCTACGTGCTGCTGGCGGTCACCCTGCCCCACGCCTTCATCGCCTGGCAGGATCCGGACTATCTGGAGGCCGACTCGCCAGCGTAACCACCGTCGCCCCCCAGCCGCCGGCTTCAAGCGGCGCATCCCCAAAGGCAACCACAAACGGCGTCCGGTCCAGCACCTTCCGCACCGCCTCCCGCTGCACCCCGATCCCCTTTCCATGAACGATGCGCAGGGCCGTAAATCCCGCCTCCCAAACCGCGTCGAGCCACGCCTCCACCACCGCGGTCACCTCCCGCGGCGGCACCGCGTGCAGGTCGAGAACGTCCGTTATCGGCCATTCGAAGACGGCCTCTTCCTCGCCATTCGGTTGACTAGGCGTCATCAGATTGCTATGGTCGAGTGTAGGCGATTTCATCCCTCCGGTGCGGTAGCCAAGTGGTAAGGCCAGAGTCTGCAAAACTCTCATTCGTCGGTTCGATTCCGACCCGCACCTCCATCCTCCTTCTCATCGCCGGGGCCCTCTGGGGCTTGGAGCCAGCCGCGATTTTCGATGCCGCCTTGCAGGCCGAGCAGAGCCTGCGTCCCCGCCTGCAGCCGTATCTGGGCCAGGAAGATATCCGCTATTACCAGATCATGCCCTCTGGCCGCCGCAAGCAGACGGGTTGGGAGACTTATGATGTGTTTGAGGGTGCCCGCGGCCCGTCGTACCGCCTGGTCGCCCGCAACGGGAAACCGGTGAAGGCAGCTCCGGCGCCGCGCCGGGGCGAGCGCGGCCGACTGTCGTTTCCCGTCGCCGATCTGCGGCTCAACCACTCGCTGCGCCTCGAAACCGATGCTACGGTGCTGGGTCGCCGCTGTTGGGTCCTCGAAGCAACCCTCGATCCCGCCGCCCCCGACATCGTCGACCGCTCCCGCGGCATGACCGCCTCCGACGCCACCCTCTGGATCGACCAGGAGACCTTTTGGATCCTCAAGGTGGAAGCCCGGCTCCGCCGCTTCTGGGCCAACCACGCCGAAGGCTCGCTCGTGGCTCGCGAGGCGCTCTTCCACGACGGTCTCCCGCTCACCGGCCTCATCCGCCTGCGCCTGCTCACCCCCGCCGGCCGCGACGGCCGTCGCGTCGTCTTCGAAACCGAACAGACCTACTCCCGCTATCGCCGCTTCGGCGCCGAATCCACGATCGAATTCAATCCAGTGCAATGATCCGGCTGATCAGCTCCGCCTGACGCCGCGTCCCGGTCTTCGCCATCGCCCGCTTCAGGTGGGTTCGCCCGGTCTGTTCGGCGATTCCCGCCTCTTCGGCCGCCTGCTTCACCGAAAGACCGGAAGCCAGCAGCGCGGCAAACCGGGCCTCGGCCTGTGTCAGGCCATAAAGCGCCTCGAGTTTCTGGCTGTCGGCGCCCGTTGCCCGGTCCGGATCCCGAACCTCGAAAATGGCCACCGGAATCGCCCACCCAAACGGATGCACCGATTCGGCCGGCATCGGCCGGATCGAAGCCCAGTAGGGCGTACCGCGGCGCCGCCGGACGGGAAACGACCGCGACCGCTTCTCCGGCATGACGGCTAAGCCGTTGGACGTCACAATCCTGCCGTCCCGCAGCGACAACCCGTCCGCTTTTCCGGTCAGCCGCTGGAACCGTCCGTTGCTGTGCACCACAGAACCTTCCTGGCTCAGAATCGCGACGGCAAACGGTAACTCTTCAAAACAGATCCGCATTCCCGCCGCGCGCATGGCCAGGGAATGCCGGTCTTCGAGCAGTTGGGCGCTCCGCCTGACGTGGCCCGCCAACCGCGTCCCGAGCGCGAGTTCGTGGTCGCCGAAAGGGCCCGCCTGCTTGGCACGGAACACGGTCACGAGCGACTCCCCGTCGGCCCCGCGCCAAATCCACGCTCCCGCCCCGTAGTGGAGGTCCCGGTGCCGGAAATAAGATTGATACGCCGCCTTGGCTTCCAACTCCCCGTCGCTGATCACTGCGCCAAGGGGCCAGAAATATCCTAAGTCGCCAGGCGCGAGATGAAGCCGCTGCAGCCAAGGATCCTGCGCCATCCATCGCTTCACATACTCCTGGCGATCTTCTTCCGGCAGCCCGTGGCAGCAACTCAATCTTACTTCGCCAGTCCGCGGGCTCCGAACCCACATATCTCCGTGCGAGGCGCCTAACATTTCACACAACCGGCCCAAGATGCGCGGCCACAGATTCGCGTCCCGGGCGGCTTCGTAGATCTCCCCGGTCAAACTATCCCATTGCTCTGGCAACATGATCGGATTTATTAACTTGTCCCCTAAACGGGGGATGTGCCACCGGACCACTCCCCGTTACACTTTTTTATCGCTAGCCGTTTCGCTTCTCTAGCTGCGGCGCCATCGACGTCGGCAGGTACTTTAGCCATACTCTGCACTGACCAAGACGGCAGCAGCGCCTAAAAGGAGAAGCGAAATAGGCCAGCGAAAGAGGACAAGATTCCGTCGATTATAGTTCCTTAATCCGAAGATTACGGAATTCGACCCGGGTCCCGTGGCCCAGAAAGCCCACATAGCCCGTCTTGCGCAGCAGTCCAGGATGCTTCTTGAGAACTGCGGGGTCGGTGACGGTGGATAGATCGGCCTCCGAAATCACCTTGCCGTTGAGCGTCACGGTGACTTTTGAGCCGTCCACGCGAATCTCCTCGGAGTTCCACTCGCCGGCCGGCTTCAGCGCCTCGCCCGTTGCGGGGAAAACGTCATAAACGCTGCCGTGGCGCTGCGTGGGTTTGATCTTGCCCTTGTAGTTGGCATGGTCGTGATCGAGAATCTGAATCTCCATGCCGGCATAGGCCGCATCGCCCGTGAGCGGTGCCCGGATGCCGACACCATTGTTCCCGCCCGGCTCCATCTTGAATTCGAAGCGGAAGACAAAATTGCTGTACTGCTTACCGGTGTACAGGTTCCCGCCGCCCTCTTTCGGGCACACAATCGTCCCACTCTCCACCACATAGCCCGGCCCCCGGCCATTGACCAGTTGCCAGCCGTCTAACGTCTTGCCGTCGAACAACGAAACAAACCCGGGCTCGGCCGCCCAGGCGGAAGCCGCCAGGCACGCCAACATCAAATAACGCATCGTTACCACTCCTTTATTGGGTCACGGCTCCCGCGGGTCGCGTCGAAGCCGGACGGTCTTTCCCCTCAGCATAGGCCTTTTGCACCTCCGGGGGGAACCCGGTCAGCAGTTTCTCGACGGCGGTGAGGATGGTGGCGACCACCTGCGGGTTCCCGGCGGCCACATCGAAGCTCTCGTCGCGGTCCGTGACCACGTCGTACAGCTCGGGCTGCGCCAGCCGGATGTTCTTCCGGCCGCCGGCCGGCGCCGGGCTGTAGGTGACATTGTTATAGCGCGCCAGGTGCAGCTTCCATTTGCCCCAGCGGGCGCACTGCAGATACCAGCCATCGAAGTAGAGCAAGGGCTCGCGCTCAAGCTCCCGCTGCCGGCCCGCCAGCAGCGGCCGGATATCGCGTCCGTCAAGGGGCCGCGCCGGCAGCGCCGCGCCAGTCAGGGCGCAGATGGTCGGCAGCAGGTCCATGGTGGAAACCAGCCCGTCGCATACGAGACCCGGCTTCGCGGCGCCGGGAAGCCGGGCCAGCAGCGGCACGCGGACGCCGCCCTCCCAGGTCATCCCTTTGCGCCCCCGCAGCATCCCGGGGCTGCCCTGGTACCACGGGCCGTTGTCGGAGGAGAACAGCACCAGCGTGTTGTCTTCGAGCTTATGCTGCCGCAGCGCCGCCAGAATCTGGCCCACCGACCAGTCGAGCTCGCTCAGCACGTCGCCGTAGATGCCCTGCATCGATTTGCCCCGAAACGCCTGGCCCACTCCGAACGGGATGTGCGGGTAGGTGTGGGGCATATAGAGGAAGAACGGCTTGTCCTTGGCCCCGGCCATGAACTCGACGGCCCGCTTGGTGTACTTCTCCTGCAGGGTGTCGAGGTCGGTCTGCTCTTCGAGCACCTTTTCGTCGGCCATCAGCCAGCGCGGGCTCATGTCGTTTGAGTAAGGAATGCCGTAGTAGTGGTCGAAGCCCTTGTAGGTGGGCAGGTGCGGCGGCAGATGGCCGAGGTGCCATTTGCCGACGCACATGGTCTGGTAGCCCTTGGCTTTGAGCAGTTGGGCGATGGTCTGCTCGCCTTCGGCCAGGCCGGTTTTATCCGCCGGGAACAGCACCCGCGGCACCCCGATGCGCGTCGGGTAGCGCCCCGTCAACAGCGCCGCCCGCGACGGGCTGCAAACCGGGTTGGCCGACAGGCAGTGCGTGAACCGCACGCCTTCCCGCGCCAGGCGATCGATGTTCGGGGTGGCGATGGGCGAGCCGTAGCAGGAAAGATCGCCCCAGCCAAGGTCATCGCAATAGATCAGAATTACGTTGACGGGGCGGACGGGCGCGGCGGTGGCGGCGGCTGAGGCGGCGGCGAGAAAACGGCGGCGATTCAACATTAGCTCCCGGATCATAACAAATCCGTTCGTCGATGTTGTACACTGCAGTTTTAGGAGGTGGATCTTCCCGAAAGGGCCGGTATCCGATGCGCACACTCCGCTCCTTCCTGCCGTAATCCAGCGCACCCTCGCGCCCCTGTTCAATCTTGTTTTCCCCCAGGATTGCAAGGTCTGTTCTGAACCAGTGCGCCACGCTCGGCGGATTCCCGTTTGCGAGGCCTGCTTGGCCGCGCCCGCGCCGCTCACGGCCGATTACTTCTGCACCCAGTGCCGGACGCCGTTCCTGAACGAAGCACCGCTTGATGATCATGGCGTGTGCGGCCGCTGCCGCTCCGGGCTCACCGGTTACGACGCCGCCTACTCCTACGGCTACTACGACGGCGAGCTCAAGGACCTGATTCATCTGTTCAAATACGCCCGGGTGGAAACGCTGGGCGAACCGCTCGGCGCCTACCTGCGGCAGGCTCTTCCTCTCGACCAGCGCTTCGACCTCGTCGTGCCCGTACCGCTGCACTGGCGGCGGCGCTTGTGGCGCGGCTTCAATCAGGCCGAGTTATTGGCGCGGCCCCTGGCCCGGCGGCTCGGCGTGACCGTGGGCAAGGCGCTCGAACGGCGCCGTCGCACCGAGACGCAGGCCAGCTTGAGCCCTTCCGAGCGCCGGACCAACGTGGCCGGCGCTTTTGCCTTGCGCCGCGGCGCCGACGTGCGCGGCAAACGGATTCTGCTGGTGGACGATGTTCTCACCACCGGCGCTACAGTTGGTGCGGCCGCCTCCGTGCTGCGGCGAGCCGGCGCCAGCCATGTTGCGGTTCTCACGCTTGCCCGTGTGGACCGCCGTCCTTCGTGGGCCGGCCTCGCCCGGGCGGTCCGCGAAAAAACTGTCACCCAGCCCCTGACCGCCAAGACCAAAGTCCCGTAGGAGCTTCGTCAGAATGCCAGCTATCGACCGCCTGCATCAGCCCGTACTGGTGCTGAATGCCAGTTATGAGCCGATCAACGTCTGCGCTGCCCGGCGCGCCGTTGTACTCATCCTCAAGGGTCTCGCCTCGGCTGAAGAGCATGTGTCCGGCCACATCCACTCGTTCAGCCGCGCCGTCCCCCTGCCGAGCGTCATCCGGCTGCTCGAATACCGCCGGATTCCGCAGCAAACCCGCGCCCTGTCGCGCAAGAACATCCTGATGCGCGACCGCTACGCGTGCCAGTACTGCCATCGCGTGCTGCCCTCCGGCGAGTTGACGCTCGATCACGTCGTGCCCCGCTCCCGCGGCGGCGGTTCGTCGTGGGAGAATCTGGTGGCCAGTTGCCACCCCTGCAACAACCGCAAGGGCAACCGCACCCCGGACGAGGCCGGCATGCGGCTGAGCAAACAGCCTCGGCCCTTCAGCCTCCATACCAGCCGGCACCTGATGCGGATGCTCGGCAACGCCGACTCCCGCTGGCGCAAGTACCTCTTCTACTAGTCCCCGCCAACAAGAACCGCGCGGGGGAGCCCCAATCCCCTTCCCCGCGCGATATCGTGTTGAAGTGCGTTGTCTGTTTCTTCTCCTGCCCGTCCTGCTCACCGCTCAATCCGAATGGCCCTACTTCGGCAACGACCCCGGCGCCATGCGCTGGTCTTCGCTGCGCCAGATCAACGCGGCCAACGTCGCCAAGCTGCAACCGGCCTGGACCTTCCGCCTCGGTAAACCGGGTTCGGAGGCGGTTCCGCTTGTCATTCAGGGAGTACTCTACGTCAACGCCCCGGATGGCGTCTACGCTCTCGTGCCGGAGACGGGCGAACTGCTCTGGAAGCACGCCGCCGCGCCGGTAGCCATCCGCGGCCTCGCCTACTGGCCCGGCGCCAAATCGCTCCACCCCCGCCTGTTCACCGGCAACGGCCACCACCTGCTGGCCATCGACACCATCAACGGCAAACCCGCCCCCGGCTTCGGCAACGAAGGCCGCGTGGACCTTAAAGCCGGGGTCCTCGACGGTCTGCCCGACGGCCGCTTCCAACTGCAATCGCCGCCGGCGGTGTTTGAAGACATCGTCATTACCGGATCGAGCAACGGCGAAGGTGCGCCCACCATCGGCGCCTACGGCGATATCCGCGCCTGGGACGCCATTACCGGCAAGCTGCTCTGGACCTTCCACACCGTCGCCCGCCCCGGCGAACCCGGCGGCGACACCTGGCCGGCCGGCGCCTACAAAAACCGCTCCGGCACCAACGCCTGGGGCTTCTTCACCCTCGACGCCGCCCGCGGCATCCTCTACGCCCCCCTCGGCTCCCCCACCAACGACTTCTACGGCGCCGACCGCGCCGGCGACAACCTCTACGGCAACTCGCTCGTGGCCCTCGACGTCCGCACCGGCAAAAAGCTCTGGCACCAGCAGCTCGTCCACCACGACATCTGGGACTACGACCTCGCCGCGCCACCCGCCCTGTTCGACATCCGCCGCAACGGCCAATCCATCCCGGCCGTCGCGCAGATCACCAAAATGGGCCTGCTTTTCATTTTCAACCGCGTCACCGGCGAACCGGTCTACGGCATGGAGGAGCGGCCGATTCCCCGTTCGGTGATCCCCGGCGAAGTGTCCGCAAAAACGCAGCCCTTCCCCGTCAAGCCCCCGCCGCTCTCCCGCCTCGACTTCACCGAGAAGGACATCTACGACCGCTCGCCCGACCATGCCAAATTCTGCCGCGAGCTCTTCACGGCCAACCGAATGAAGATCGGCGCCGGGCCCTACGTGCCGCTGGGCCTTGAAGGCAACGATCTCTTCTTCCCGTCCACGCTCGGCGGCGGCAACTGGGGCGGCGTCTCGATCGACCCCACGCAGAACCTGCTCTATGTGAACGTGATGCACATCGGCCAGTGGGGCCACATGGAGAAGCGCGGCAACGAGTACTTCCGCACCTCGGCCTACGGTACCTACGCCCGTTTCTGGAACCGCGATACGCGCATCCCCTGCAACCAGCCGCCGTTCGGCGAGATGCTGGCCATTGATCTGGCCTCCGGAGACGTCAAGTGGCGCTCGCCCCTTGGCCGCATCGACGAGCTCGACCGGATTGGCGTCCACGATACGGGCACCATCAACATCGGCGGCAGCATCGCCACGGCCGGCAATCTGGTCTTTATCGGGGCGGCCAACGACTCGCGCTTCCGGGCCTACGACAGCCGCACGGGCAAGCTCGCCTGGGAAGTGAAGGTGGAAGCCAGCGCCCACACCTCGCCCGTCACCTATCTCGGCCGCGACGGCCGGCAATATGTCACCGTGATGGCCGCCGGCGGCGGCGGCTTTCTCGGCGGCGGGTCGAGCAATACGCTGGTGGCCTTTGCCCTGCCGGACGTGAAGCGCAAGCCGCTGCCGGTCTCGGTTTCAAAGGCGGTAGCCGCCGCGGCAGCCAAATTGCGAAACGAACCCAAAGTCGGCGCCTTCACGCCGGTCACCCTGCCGGCTACCGCCGCGCGCGCCCTCGCGAACCGCTCGTGCGGGCAGGGCTGCCACGCCATTGAAGTTGTCACCACGCAGCGCCATTCCGCCGCCGAATGGAAGGAGCTGGTGCAGAACATGATCGCGCGGGGCGCGCCGGTCAAAGACGACGAGGTGCAGGCGCTCGTCGACTACTTTGCCGCCACGCTCCCCCGGCCATAGCGCCCGGCACTCTGTCAAAATAGAAGTTCAGGAATGGAAAAACGAATCGTCGTGGCCATCGATGGCCCGGCCGGGGCCGGCAAAAGCACCGTCGCCCGCCAGGTGGCCGATCGGATGGGGTTCCTTTACATCGACACGGGCGCCATGTACCGGGCCGTTGCCCTATGGGCCAGCCGGCAGGGAACCGCCTATGACGACCAGCTCAATCTGACGCAACTCGCCATCGCGGCCGACATCGATCTGCGAACCGAGGGCGTGTTCCTCAATGGCGAAGACGTCTCCCGCGCTATCCGCACCCCTGAGATCGCCGCCGCCGCCTCGCAGGTAGCCGCCGTCCCCGGCGTCCGCCGGGCGCTCGTCGAAAAGCAACGCGCCTTCGGCGCCCGCCAGAGCGTGGTGATGGAGGGCCGGGACATCGCCACCAACGTCTTCCCCGACGCGCAGGTGAAGATCTTTCTGGACGCCTCGGCCGAAGTTCGCGCCCATCGCCGGGTGGCCGAGGCCGGCGGCGACCCGGTCCGCGTCGCCCGCGACATCGCCGACCGCGACCAGCGCGACCGCACCCGCGCCGAAGCGCCGCTGCTGCAGGCACCCGATGCGACCTATCTCGATACCTCCCATCTGGCGCCCGACGCAGTCGTCGAAGAGATTCTGCGGCTCATCCGGGCGCGCACCTCCAACGGAAAGGCAGTTACCAGTTGAACAACCTCCTGATCATGAAATTCGGCGGCACCAGCATGGGCTCGGCCGCCCGCATCCGGGTTGCGGCCGACCTCACCGCGGCTCAGCAACGTCTTCGTCCCACGGCCATCGTCGTCTCGGCGATGAGCAAGGTGACCGACCTGCTGCTCGACACGCTCCGCCACGCCGAAAACAACGACGCTGACGCAATTGCGCAGAATGTGGCCACGCTCCGCGCGCGCCATCACGATACGGCCCGCGAACTGCTCGACCCCGCCGCGCTCCCCGCCGCGCTGGCCGAAATCGACAGCATCCTCGGCGAGTTCGAGCGCATCGCCAAAGGCATGCAGCTGCTCGGCGACCGGCCACCACGGTCGGTGGACGAGGCGATCGCCGTGGGCGAACGCCTGTCGGCGATTCTCATCGCCGCTTATCTCAACGGCCAGGGCACCCCCGCCGCGGCGATCAACTCCGCCCGCGTGGTGATCACCGACGCCGTGCACGGCAACGCCACCCCGCTGCTCGACCTGACCCGCGCCAAGGCCGCCGAACATCTGGCGCCGCTGCTCGCGGCCGGCACCGTGCCGGTACTGACGGGCTTCAACGGCGCCACCGCCGACGGCAAGCCGACCACGCTCGGCCGCGGCGGCAGCGACTTTTCGGCCTCCATTTTCGCCTACGCCCTCGACGCCGCCGAACTATGGATCTGGACCGACGTCGACGGCATCATGTCGGCCGACCCCCGCCTGGTGCCGGACGCCAAGGTGCTCGATGAGGTCACCTACGCCGAGGCCGCCGAACTGGCCTACAACGGCGCCAAGGTGCTGCATCCGCGGACGCTCGCGCCACTCGTCGAAAAGAAGATCCCGGTCTGGAGCAAGAACTCCTTCAACGTGGCCGCGAAAGGAACCCACATCGCCCCGGCGCTCTCGACGCCCGGGCAGGGCGCGCGCGCGGTGACCTCAATGGCCAACGTGGCGATGGTTTCGGTCGAACCGGCCAGCGCCGAGATTCCGGGCACCCGCATCATGGCCCGGGCGCTCGATGCGCTGGCGCTGGTGGGCGCCGAGGTGCTGACCTTCTCGAGTTCGAGCTACCGACAGAGCTTCTGTTTTCTGATCCGCAAGGACGAGCTGCAAGTGGTGCTGCAGGCGCTGCGCGAGACGCTGGCGCTCGAACTGGAGCACGGCTACGTGCGCCCCGTGGAGGTGGATGACAACGTCGGGCTGATCGCGGTGGTGGGCGAAGGGATGCGCGGGCAGGCCGGTCTGGCCGGGCGCGTGTTCACGGCCGTGAGCCGCGAACAGGTAAACATCATCGCGATTGCGCAGGGTTCGAGCGAGTTGACCATCAACCTGGTCGTGCCCCGTTCCGGCATTGAGAAAGCGGTGAAGGCGATTCACGCCGAATGCGGGATGGGCCGGTAACGCCGGCCCATCCCGCATCGGCCGCTACCGGACGTCGAAGCGCAGGGTAGAGACCAGGGTGACCGTTTCGTAGGCCTTGCCGTTGTGCGTCCCGGGCGTGGCTTCCCGCAGGCTGACGTGCAGTTGATAGGCTCCGGCGGAGGGTACGGTGAAGGTGAACTGGCCGGCGGCGTTGGTGGTGGTCTGCAGAGCATCGGGGGGTAGTTCGCCGCTGCCCTCCTTCTTGGCGCCGTGGGCTTTGGCTTCGTGGCCATGATCATGGCCGGCTGCTTTAGCAGCCTTGCGGGCCGCGGCGTGGGCTTCGCCCTGGGCGGCGGTGTAGGCGGCCACCGTGGCGCCGGCGAGCGGCTTGCCGTTGCGCAGCAGCCGGAAGGACGCCGGCTTACCGCGCTCGACTACGGCGTGGGCAACCGGAACGATATCGAGCGGTAACACCTCGGGACTGCGGGTGGCCAGTTTGCCGCGGAAGGCCTTGGCGGAGAAGAGAATCAGCGAGGCCGGGCCATGGCCGGCGTAGACGCCGAAGGGATAGCTCATCACGACGCCGTCGTGCGCGCCCAACGAGAGGGCGTTGGTTTCGGCCTGCGGGGTCAGTTGTTCAAAGGCGCCCTTGGCATCGACGGCCCAGAAACTGGCCTTCGCCATGGCGTTGATCTGGGCGCCGCCCATGCGATCGGCGGGGTAGACGCCGAAGTAGGCGCGGGCGGGATCGGAGGCCGAGCCCGGCTCGAGCCAGGGCCAGTGCGCCCGCCCGGGAGCCGGGGCCAACAAAAACAGAGTGGTCAGGAAGAGTATGGTTCGCATTATGGTTGATTTCCTTCGGGAACATAGACGACTTCGCCGTTTTCGAGGCGAAACGCCGATCCCAGCCGTTTGCCGGCTCCGGCGCCTTTTTCACCGGTGGCTTTGAGTTTCTCGATTTTGTTGCCGCGCTTAATCACCATCTCCATGTCGGGCTTGCCGGGGTTGGTGACGATGGTCACGTCCTGCTGCGAGAGCCGGGCGGCCATATCGGCGAGGTTGCCTTTGGCGATGAGAGACAGGAGCATGGCGACGACCAGCACCATGCTGGCGTCGAAGAGGTTGATGAGGCCGAGCAGCGGGTCGTTGTCCTCACCGCCGGCGCGGAGAAACTGGCGGGAGCGGGTCCGCCAACCGGCGGCCGCTCCGCGCGGCAGGACGCGGCGGACGGGCACGTTAAAAGACCACCTTGAGCATGAGCTGGAACTGCCGCGCTTCCCCGGCGGTGAGGATGCGGCCGAACAGTACGTTGCCGAGGTTGTTGATGGGCGCGTCGTAGTTGGCCCGGTTCAGGGAGTTGAAGGCTTCGGCGCGGAACTGGGCGTTGAAGCGCTCGGTGAGTTGAATGCTCTTCTGGAGCGAGAGGTTCACGTCGGCAAAGCTGGGAGCGCGTTCCGTATTGCGGCCGAGCGTGCCGGTTTGGTTGGCGGCCGGGACGATCTGCGCGGGGGTGACGCCGGGGGCGAGACGGAACCACTGGCTGCCGTTGGGGGTGCGGTCGATCGTGCCGGGGATGTTATTGATGCGGTTGTTGAGGGTGCCGAAGGGGTTGTTGGCGTTGGCCAGCAGGGAGAACGGGGTGCCGCTGCGAGCGAACAGAAGGCCGGTCACCTGCCAGCCGCCGAGCCAGCGGTGGCGCGCGAAGAACGGCAGATCGTAGACGGAGTAAAAATTGAGCAGATGCGGTTGGTGGAAGTCGGAGACGGCGCGGTCGAGGCGGAGGTTGCGGTCATCGATGGGCAGCAGGGTGGTATCGGAGGCGTTGTCGATGGCCCTTGAGAAGGAGTAGCTGGAACGGAGGGTCAACCGGCGCCCGACCTTGAAATTGAGTGCCGTCTGGAAGGCGTGGTAGTTCGAACTGACGCCGGAGGTGAGATAGGTGACCACGCCTTGAGCGGGATTCGGGCGTAGAGCCGGCAAGAGGTTCGCGCCGCCGTTGGGCAGTACGGTGCGGGGCAGTTTCAGGCCACGGTTGCCCGCATAGGCCAGGCTCAGCACGCTGCCGCGCGTGAACAGCTGCCGTTCGACGGTGAGGTTCCAGTTCTGGACGTAGGGATTGACCAGGCTGCGGTCGACCAGGTAGCTGTCCGAGCCGATGACGGCGCCGGCGAGCAGGTCGGGGAAGCGGGGCTGGAAACGGGAGAAGGTGGTGACCTGCGGCGGGGTGAAGCGCGACTGGGCGATGAAGTCCATCTGGAGCGGCGAATAGAACAGGCCGTAGCCGCCGCGGAGGATGGTGGTGGATTTGCCCTGCAGATCCCAGGCGAAGCCAAGGCGCGGGGCGAAGTTGTTCCGGTCGGCCGCGTAGGACTGCGTCAGACGGCCGGCCTGTTCCGTGGGTACGCCGTAGTATTCATGGCGGACACCGAGGTTCAGGGTGAAGGTGCGGGTGAGGCGCCAGTCGTCCTGCAGGTACCAGCCGAGTTCGCGGTTGCGCTGGTCGATGCGGCTGATGCCGACAGCCCGGGAGTAAGTGAGCGGCATGCCGGCCAGAAACGCCGGGACCGAGGGGAAGATCAGGGTGCCATTGAAGTTACGGTCGCTGGTGGAGTTGTATTGAATCACGCGTCCGATCACCCCGGCCTTGAAGATGTGCTTGCCGACGCTGTAGCTGAGATCGTCGGCGAAGGTGAAGTTGTGGGTGCGGGTCTCGGTGGGGGGGATGAAAGTGCCGAGGCGGGGCAGGCCGGTGACGAGCAGCAGACCGATGGTGCCGTTGATGGCGGGATTGCCGAGCACAGGCGAGTTGGGCGTGACCTTCGAATAGAAGCTCGAATAGGTGCCGCGAAACTGGTTGAAGGCGCGGGGCGAGAGGGTGGAATCCAGGCTAACGACCGAGGAGTGGGAGTGATTGATGGTGTCGGCATTGCCGGCCTGGACGCGGTCGCGGGTGGGGCCGATGGCGTTGACCCAGTTGCGGCGGGCGGCCAGGCGGTGTTGCGCGTTGATCTGGTAGTCGAGCCGGACGATGCCGGTGAGCGTCGTAGTGGGGCTGGAGACGGCGGCGCTCTGCAGATTGGTGCCGGGGATGTTGGGTTCGGGATAGAAGGCCAGCAGGGGCTGGACGGCCGGGACGGCGCGAGCGCGTTCGGCGGCGGTGAGCGTGGTGATGGTGGATGAGGAGCGGTAGGCGTTGCGGGCGTTCACTTCGTAACCGCCAAAGAAGAAGAGACGGTCTTTCTTAAGAGGCCCGCCAAGGGTGATGCCGGGCATGTTGACGCGGACCGGGTTGCGCGCGGTGAGCAGCGGGTTGCGGGAGTTGAGTGCTTCGTTCTGGAACAGATAGTAGGCGGACCCGTGCCAGTCGTTGCCGCCCTGCTTGGTGACCAGGTTGACGACGGCGCCCGAGGCGCGGCCGAACTCGGCTTTGAAGTTGGAGGTCTGCATCTCAAACGCTTCAACGGTCTCCATGGAGACGGGCTGTTCGGTGAGGCCGCGGCCGAGCAGATTACCGGAGACCGGGTCGTTATATTCGGCCGAATCGACCATGGTGTTGACGGCGCCGATGGGGCGGTTGCCGTTCACGGTGAAGGGCGCGTGGGCGGCGGAGGTGAAGCCGACGCCGGGGGTCTGGTAAGCCAGCGCGCGGTAGTTGCGACCCTGGCCGCCGGCGATCATCGGGATGTTGGTCACCTCGCGCGGCGAATAGTTCGAACCGCGGACCCCGTTCGAGGCCACGCGTTCAATTTCGGCGATGGCATCGGAGACAATCATGGCTTCCTGCACGGTGCCGATCTCGAGGCGAATCGTCCGATTCACCTCCTGGCCGACAACCAGCTCGAGCGAGGCGAGGCGGTAGGGTTTGAAGCCCTCCTTTTCGATCGTCAGTGAGTAGCTGCCCGAAGCCAGTCCGTTGATGCGGAACAGGCCGGCGTCGGTGGAACGGCCAAGCAGCGTCTGATTACTCGCGAGCGCGGTAACGCGGATCGTGGCATCCGACACGGGTTTCTCGGAGGGGTCAAGGATGGTGCCCGACAGATAGGCGTTGACCCCTTGCGCCAGAGCGGCGGAGGCGAGACAGAGAAGAGCAAAAAGGAGCTTCATGAGTTTTTCCTGCGAGTTCCGAAGTAGAAGAGAGCGGCCAGGGAGACAAGCGCCAGGCCGCCGAGAAGAGAGTTGCGCACCGTGGTGGGCACGGCCGGTGCGGCCATTTCGCGGACGAGCTTTTGGCCGGCCACGATGGCGCTGGACTGATTGCGGGTGTTGGCGCGGTCGAGCGCCTCGGCGTAGCGGCGGGAGAGTTGCTGGCCGTTGCCGTTGCCCGGGGCGTTCAACTGTTGCTGCACAAAGGTTGCGAGGGCCTTGTTGCCGGTGGTGCGCTCGCCGCCCGCCGTGCCGTGCGCCGCCACCGACTGCGCATAGGCCTGCGCCAGCGTGGCGAGCACCTGCGCATCGGGCTTCCAGTAGCCTTGGCGAGCGGTTTCGAGCAGCGTGGCCGAGAGGTTTTGGAAGGCGTACGGGTTCTTTTTGTCAAACCACTCTTTGAGGCCGAGGTTGTCGCGGTCCTCGACATAGATGCGATGGATTTCGTCCCACATGTAGCCCTTCACGGCGTCCGGTTTGGTGACCTGCCAGCCGTAGAGATTGGAGGCGAGTTTGGCGATCTCCGAGGCGCCGGAGAAGTCGTTCTGCTTCATGCCGTCGATCCATTTGCGGTTCCAGTAGAGCGTGCGGAGATCGGCGGCCAGCGCGTCTTCGACGGTTTTGACGCGGGACTTGTTGGCGTCGCGCGTATCGGCCAAATAGGCGGCGGCGTTCTGCCCGGTGGTGTCGCGGATGGCCATCACCATGCCGCCGGAGTATTCAAAGTAATGGTCGAGCGTGAGGGCCGAAACGGTGTTTGACGAGTGCGAGATAGAGACCGCATCGGTGCCCTTGAGCGCGGACTGATAGAGCTCCGGGACCTTCCTGCCCCACTCGGCGCCCTGCGTGTAGACGGCGCCGGCCCGGTCGAGATACTCGGCCGTCAGCTCTTTGGTATCGGTGTAGGCGCCCGAGTTGGAGATGCCGCCGGTGAGGCCGGTGCCGTAGCCGCCGGGACCGTTCGAGAAGATGCGAGCGTGGGAAAGCTGGCGGGCTTCTTTGGCGGAGAGGCCCGACTGCTTGAGAGACTGCTCCAAAGCCTCCGAACCCTGCGCCACGTAGTTGTCGCCGTCCTTGGCGAGTACGGCCAGACGGACAGCCTTATCAAGAAGCTCCATGCGATCGGGGAAGGAGTCGCGAAACTGCCCGGCGGCCTGCAGGACGACGTCGACGCGCGGCCGCTTGAGTTCGCTCATGGGAATCACTTCGAGATCGATGACGATGCCGCGCTGATCCCACACCGGCTTGACGCCGAGCAGGAAGAGCGCCTGCGCCAGGTCCGATCCATATTGGCGCACCAGCTCCGTCGGCCACAGGTTGAAGCCCACCTTCTTCGGCCAGCGCCCCAGGCGCTTGCGTTCCGCGTCGAGAAGCTGGCCGCCGAGCGCAACGCCGACGTCCCAGGCGGCGCGCGTGGGGATCTCGGCCGGGTTCACGCCGTACAGATTGCGTCCGGTGGGCAGCGCGGAGGGGGTGCGGACGGGGTCGCCACCGCCGCCAGGGCGGATGTAGCGGCCGTCGAGGGCCCGGAGGGTCTGGTTGACCTCGTTGGCGGATTCGGCGAAAGCGGCTTTAAGCATGGCGACGCGGGAGGCGTCGTCCGTGGGCGCGGGGGTGGGGGTGGGGCCGGACGCCGGAGCCGCTGGTCCATCGCCGAAGGCCATGGCCACCGGGCTGTTGGCGCGCTGCATGCGGGCCTGCACGTCGGGCGGCGGGGCACCAATTTTGGGGATCCACGCCGGGTGTCCGCTGGCGATCGGGGCCGGCTTGGCGGGCTGCGTTTCGGGGGCGAACTCGCGCTTGCCGGTGCCGGGGGTGGGAGCGAACGGGCGTTCAAAGCCGGCCAGCCGCACGGGAACCGCCGGGGTGGCGGCCATCAGGGAGCCGACCCGTTCGGCCGCGCGCTGGCGATCGCCGCCGGCTTTGGCCAGGAACTCGGGGCCGAGGATCTCCACCATGGTTTGGCGCAGCTCCCGTGGGTCGTTCGCTACACCGTGGGTGTGCATGCCAACGGGGATGCGGGACTCCTCGAGTTCGTCGAGGTAGGCGTCGAGGGCGGCTACCTGCTCGTCGGTGGGTTTGGCGCGGCGCCAGTCGTAGCGCAGGTCCTGATCGAGCTTGCGGCGCACGGCCACTTCGGCAATGCGTGCGCGCATCTGCTCCTTCAACAGGCCCGGATCCTGCGCGACGAAGCGCTGCGTTTCGCGGTAGAGGGTGGCGATCTCCTGGTCGGATACAGACAACTGCGCGGCCTGGATGGGCGGCGTCTGATGGCTGACCAGCACGGCCGAGCCGCGGCGCTTGGCGATCAGGGCCTCGCCCACGTTGTCCATCGTGTAGACGTAGACATTCGGCAGCGCGGCGACGACCCGGTCCGACCAGTCGTCCTCCATCTGGCCCACCGGCCGGCCGGGTAGGAACTCATAGGTGCCGTGCGTGCCGTAGTGCACCAGCGCATCGGCCCGCAAGCCCTCCTGCAGCCACCAGTAGAGCGCGAGGTATTGATGCGGCGGCGGGACCTTATCGGAGTGAGCCAGCTTGGAGTCCATCACCGCGCCGCGGGCCGGCTGGGGCAGTAGAACGACGTTGCCGAAAGAGAGTGTAGGCAGCACGAAGAAGCTCTTTCCTTGGCGGCGCACCGTCATGAAGGCGCCGGGCGGGGGGCCGTAGGCTTCGGTGACGGCCGTCTGCATGGCCGCCGGGAGCTTGGCAAACCAGGAGTTGTAACCCTCTACCGGCAGCAGGGTGACACCCGGTTCCGCCACCAGCTTTTCCATCTCGCCCGTTTCGGTCTCGCTCACGTTCCGGCCGCGGGCTTGCATCAAGCGGAGCAACTGTTCGGCGTCCTGCGGGTTGTTCTCGACGCGGTAAAAGGCCGCCTTCATCCGATTGAGAAAGCCCACCAGGCTGCGCGGAACATTCATCCCTTGCGCTGTAAAGTCCGCCTTGCCGATGCCGTTGAAGTAGACGACGGCGATCTTCTTTTCCGCGTTCGCCACGCGCCGCAGCCGCACCCACCGCTCGGCGCGGTCCACGAGGCGCTCGACCCGTTCGGCAATTGGCGCCTCCACGCGGCGCCCGGCGGTGTCCTTCACCATGCCTTCAATCAGCACCGGCTCCACGGTCCCGTCGAGTTCACTCACCACGGTGCCAATCGAAAGCCCCGGGCCGCGGATGCCGCCCTTGTCTTTTTGATATTCGTCGATGGTCTTCTGCTCAAACATCAACGTAAGGCCGCGCACAATGGGGGCGTCGATGCGGGCATTCATCAGTTCGACTCCCCGCTCGCCCTGAAAGAAGCGCCCGTGCGACCGGTTGACGATCAGATCCGGCTTGACCTCTTCGAGCAGTTGACCGAGCTGCGTGGCGCCGAAGAGCGCCGCCACGTTGAAGTTGCGTTTTTCAAAGGCGTTGATGAGGCCGTCGGTACCCTGGGTGATACCGGTTTTCCAGCCCTGCGAGAAGTCGAGCGCGACCCAGGGTTGGCCGGGCTTCTCGCGACCGGTCTTGGCGTACCAGGCTTTGTAGGCCGCCGTGGTCGTCATGACATCGGCGGCGCCAGGATGATAGAAGCCGCTTTCCGGGAGCGCGGCGGGCGGTTCGACCGGGGCGTTGCCGCCGGCGTAGGTCGCCGTCAGAAAGCGGAGGAGCCGCGCCCAGTTCTCGACGCCGCCGTTTGAAAAGTAGCCGCTGACAAACTTGTCCTTAGCCGCAAAGTCCGCATTGCCCAGACGCATCATTTCGGCCTGCCGGGGCGGCAGGACGATCACCTTCACCCCGGCGCTGACAGCGTTCGCAAAGGCCTGCTGGGCCTCTTTCGAGTACGGCTCGGCGCGTAAGCCGCTGACCAGAACCACCTTGAAGGGCAGCAGATCAAAGGGTTTGGTGGCGGCATCGACCGTCTCCCGGGACCAGGTCTCTACTTTGATCCCGCTCTTTTCGGCTGCCTTTTCAGCCAGGATGACGAGCTGATCGGCGAAGCCAAGGAAGAGAATCTTCGGACGCGTCAACGCCCGGAAGGCAAAGTAGCCGCCCGCGCAGAGGGCCAGGGTGGCAAGGGCAATCGCCAGTTTCTGTTTCATTTCGATTCGAGCCTCACTGGAGTAAGCCGGGACGACTCCCCGGAGTCCTGGATACCGGGCGCGCCGTTCTCCTCCGGCAGCCACAACGCCAACAGAAAACTCATGTCAGCGAGGTCCTGTTGATACCAACCGCGCATCACCACACTCACGGCGTAGCAGGCGCCGCCGACCAGCAGACCCAGCACCGTAGTGGTGAAGCCGATCTGCAGATTGGACGCCATCGCCTGCATGTCGCCCTTGGCCAGTCCGGCCAGCGCCGGCTGCAGCGGGATCAACGTGCCGACCAGGCCGAGCATCGGCCCCACTTTGGCCATGATCCCCAACCGCTCGACGCGCCCCTGCATCAGGTGTTCGAGGTCCGCCACGGTCTTGTCGATCATCGCTGGAAAGTCCGCATGCTGGCCTACGGCCCGTTGCAACCGGCGCCAGTCGCCGCGCAGCGGCAGTTCGAGGAAACGCGTCTGTTCCGGTTCCCCCTGCATCAGGCGGGCGATCGCCGCGGCGTTGTGGCGATGCTCGGCCCGCTCGGCCAGAAACCGTCCAACAACCCAGACGCCGTAGGCGAAAGCAACCAGGGTGCCGAGGAGCGTCGGCAGCAAAAAGGCATTCGAGAGAACGTAGAGAAGATCGTGAAGGGAGTTCATGGTAAGACCGGTGGTCCCGGCAAAGGGGACCAGAAGCAGGGCGGACAAATGAGACCCGGCGAGCAGGTCCTGCATCCGCCCAGCCGAAGGGCGGCGCAGCCGGAACAGCACCGCAAAGACGCCAACCAGCAGGCCGTAGACAACCACGGCGACAACGCCCGCCAACAGGCCGTTTGGAAGAGGAGCGTGCTGGAGCAGAACGGCGGGAAAGCCAACGGCAAAGGCGATGAACACGGGGCCGGACCACAAGCTGAGCAGCGGGCGGGGCCGGTCCGGCGTCTGGCACATCAGCCAGCCGGCCAGCAAAGCGTGAACAGCCAGACATCCGGCCCAAATCGGCAGCGGCCGCAGCAGGCTCATCGTCTGCGCAGGGGACAGGCGGTCGGCGGCTTCCCCACCGAGCAGCAGCGCCAGCACCGGCCAGCCGGCCAGAATCGTCAGACGCGGACGCGTATGCGCGATCCCGGTCAGCACGCAGGCGTCGCGCAAAGCGGCGAGGAGTGCGAAGGCGAGCAGGAGGCTGAGGAAGTCGCTATTCATTACGAGATCGCATTCTCATCTGAGAAGATGAGAATAGCGTATCGTATTTGACTTCGCAACAGAAAAGCGTGAAGGGAGCTAGCGGGCCAACTGCCAGCCGTTTTCGATCTTCAGCGCGAGCGTATAGGGCGCCGGCGCGGCGGGCAGCTCCACCTGCAGGGCCGACCCCTTTTGCGTTGTCTTCACCGGGCCGCCGCCCAGCACGCTCACCTTGCCGGCCGAGTCGAGGAACAGGTTTTCGATCGTAACCGGGCCGGTCGTGCGGTCGTGCAGGAAGGCATAGAGGGTGTCGCCGCGGCGAGTGAAGTTCACCTTGCCGCCGTCGGCGGTCTTGCCGGCCGGGTTGGCGGCGGGAGTACTGCCGTAGATCCCTTCGCCGTTGCGCGCCATCCACTCGCCGAGTTTGGTGAGGCGATCCTGCTGGATGTCGCTGATCGATCCGTCCGGCCGGGGGCCGACGTTCAACAGCAGATTGCCGTTGTTGCTGACGATGTCGACCAGCAGAGCGATGAGCTTGGCGGCGGACATGACGTGCTCCGGCCCCTCCACCTGGTTGTAGCCGAAGCTGAAGCCGAGGCCACGGCAGGCCTCCCACTTCTTGCCCTGGATGCGGTCCATGACGGCGTACTCCGGCGTCGTGAAGTCGAAATGGTCTTGCGTGAAGCGGTTGTTGATCAGGCCTTCCGGGAACTTGTTGTAGTAGTCGGCAAAGATTTCGGGAAGCTGGCCCTGGCGGGGGTAGCCGATGTCGTTCCACAGCACCGACGGCTGGTAGCGTTCAATGAGTTCGCGCCAGTGGGCATCCGCGTAGCGGGCGTACGGTTCGGTATGGATCACGGTGCCGGCCACCTGCGCCATGGAGGTGACGGGGGTCGGGTTGATGCTCCAATCGAGGCCCCCCGAGTAATAGAGACCCATGCGCAGGCCGGCCGCGCGGACGGCCTGGGCGAGGTCGCCGACGAGGTCCCGCTGCGAGTTCAACCCCGGGCGCTCGGGATGGGCGACGCGGCTGGGCCAGAGGGTGAAGCCATCGTGGTGTTTGGTGGTGAGTACAACGTAGCGGGCGCCGGCCGCGGCGAACAGTTTAGCCCAGGCGGCAGGCTGCCACTTGGCGGTTTCGCGGTTAAAGGTTTCGGCGAAACGGTAGTAGTCGTAGTCCTCGCCGTAGGTCTTGGCGTGATGGCGCCAGGTCTGCGAGTTCTTGAGGCGGATCGAGTTCAGGTACCACTCGGCGTAGGGGTTGTTGGCAAACCAGGTGGAGAAATCGACCTTGCCGAGTTCGCCGGTGGGCGGCGCCCAGGCCGGTACGGAGTAGAGCCCCCAATGGACGAAAATGCCCAGTTTGGCTTCGTTGAACCAGGCGGGTACCTGATGTCGGCGCAGCGAATTCCAATCGGCGGTGAAGCGCATCGGGCCGTTCGGACGGCGTTGGGCAAAGGCGGCGGCGGCGCCGAGCGTGCAAACGAAGGTGCGGCGGGTGCTCATGTGGGCCAGTATATGCAATCCTGGGGTTCTATCTCACTGGCACCATCCATGTCTTCCAAATTAGTTCTCCCCTCCGAACTTTCGCCAGCCCTTGCTGCTCTCCGGCAAAAAATAGACACCCACGGTGTTTACGCCGCCGTGCGTTCGCCGGCCGCGCTCGCGCTGTTCACCTCCCACCACGTCTTCGCCGTCTGGGACTTCATGAGTCTGCTCAAACGGCTGCAGCGGGACTTGACGTGCGTTACGGTACCGTGGCTGCCTTCGGCCTATCCGACCGCAGCCCGGCTGATCAACGAAATTGTGCTCGGCGAAGAGTCCGACGAGACGCCAGATGGCTTCGGCAGCCATTATGAACTCTATCGCGGCGCGATGGCCGAAATTGGCGCGCCGACCGAGTGGATCGATGCCTTTATCTCCAGCCTCAGGAAAGGAGAGGCGGTGACGCCGGCCCTTCACACCTGCGGGGCGCCGCCCTCGGTCGTGCAGTTCGTCGAGACGACGTTTTCCATCGTGCTGCACGGAGCGATTCACGAAGTGGCGGCCGTCTTTACGCTGACGCGGGAGGATCTGGTGCCCGAGATGTTTGTCCGCGTGACCGAAGAGTGCGCCCTGCACCGGCAGGACTATCCGCAGTTTTTCTACTACCTCGACCGCCATATCGAGGTCGACTCCGGCTCCCACGGGCCCATGGCGCGGGCGCTGCTGAGCGAACTGTGCGGCAACGACCCCAAACGGTGGCAGGAGGCTGAGGCGGCGGCGTGCCGGGCGCTCGCCTCCCGCGTGGCGCTCTGGGACGGAGTGGTCGAGGCCCTCAGGGGGCGCGCCGCGGCGGTCTAGAGCGGAATCCGGGGGTAGGTCTCGCTGCCGAGGCGGATCTCTCGGGTCCACGTCTCGCTCGGCGGCAGGCCCAGCAACCGGGGCCGGAGCAGAACCACGGTCTCGGATTCATCCAGCTCCACCGTATTCCGGCGGAATAGTTTGCCGATCAGCGGAATCCGCGACAATCCGGCCGGCCCCGCCGCGGTCAGTGTCCGCGAAGCACTGCCGACGCCGGAGATCAGCGCCCACTCTCCGTTCACCAGCCGTACCGTGGAGGCAAACTTCCGGTTGGTCAGGATCGGGATGCCGTTAATCTGCCCCCCCGCCAGCAGTTTGAACTCCGCCTCGAGTTCGACGGTGGTTTCCCCCAGACCATGCGTATAGGGGGTGGCTTTCAGCGTCAGCCCGAGATTTTCGAACTGAAACGTCGGAGGCGGCCGGAACGAATTGTTATCCACCTCCCCGCCGAAGAAGCCTGCCGTAAGAATCGGATAGCGCTCACCCACGGCGAACTGCGCCGGCATGCCGTGCATGGTCCGGACCTCGGACCTCTGCACCTGGCTGCCGGCCGTTTTGAGCAGATTCGCCACCAGAGCGGCATCGCCCAGGGTGATCGCCAGCCGCGGTTCGACCATCCGGGCCGAAGAGAGCGGAATCGCCGGCAGGCGCTTGTCGACGCCGTTTGCCGGGTTTTCCGCTACCGCAAAAATCTCGGTGGAAGAAGGCATCCGGGTGCCCGCGTTCAGCGACCGGTTACGTCGTATCTCATGGATCTCCACTTCGATCGCCACGGCCGGCCGCGCCCCCATCATCTGCTCAAAAATCTGCTGGGCGGGACGGACCTTGGAGATCCGGTCGCGCATCAGCACGAGGCGCTGGCTGTTGTCGACGGCAAACTTCTGCAGCTCCATCGTCTGCTGCACGGCCCGCGCCAACTCCTGAATCTCCTGCACGCTCACCGGCTCAGGCAGCGAAAGGACAACGGCCACCATCGGCTCGAGATCCTGCCGCTTCCGCTCGGAATCCTTGGCCGCCAACATCCGTTTGGGCTGTAACGGGACAAAGAACGTTCCCGTTGCCGCGGCGAGCGCTTCGACTACCTCGGTCCCGGTAGCCTCGCTCACAGCGAAGCGGACCGGAGGAGCATCGGCCGGGAACTCATCATCGAACTCAATTTCGACGCCCAGCTCCCGCCCGGTTCGTTCGATCACCTCCCGCGGGGTGCCGCGCAGGGAGAACGCATATGGCCCGCGGCCCAACGACAACTCCGGTGGCGGCAGGAAACGTTGCGCCTCGCGCAGGTCGGCCGCAGGGATCGACCCGGCCGGCTGCGGGGCCAGTCCGGGCGCCGGAGGCGGGGTCGCGGCCGCCGGCAGAGCGCTCTGCCGCAGTGCCTTTTCCGTGAGAATCCGACTCTTCGCGGCGTATTTCCGGTTGCCGGGATGGCGGGCGGCGGCCCGGTTGTAGAGCAGGATCGCATCCGCCAGCTGGCCGGCTTTCTCGGCCTTGGCCGCCCGGCGGCCAAGGCTACGCGCCGATTCCTGGGCCAGACCCAGCCCGACCGCCAATACGAAGACAAAAAGTATCCGCAACACCGCTCAGAAGAAGAAGACGCGGAAACCCTCCCGATCGTGGATTAAAGTTCTCGCCTCCGGATGTCGATATACCGCAAAGTTCGATGCAACGGCCTCCCAATTCCCCGCCTCCCGCACTCTCTGTAGGGTTTGCCCCCCCTACGCCGATGGACATTGCCGGATTGGGGGTGCGGGAGAACCTGCTGCTCGATCTGGTGCTCCGCCGGCTGCTGCTTGAAGGATCCAGCAACCTGCGGACCACTGCCCAGAAACTCCGCGTTTCGGCCCCCATTGTCGATCACATCTTCCGCTACATGCGGTCGCAGCAGATGATCGAGGTTAAAGGGATGACCGGGAACGATTACAACTTCGTTCTCTCCGCCCTCGGCCGGCAGACCGCGACCGAACGGTTTCAAACCAGTCAATACGCCGGGGCCTGCCCGGTTTCGTTGCGGGATTATCACACTGCCGTCCGCGCCCAGTCGGCCAAAGTCCAGGTGGACCGCACGACGCTGCGCCAGGCTTTCGGCGATCTGGTCGTGCCCGACCACCTTCTCGACCAACTCGGCCCCGCCCTGATCGCGCAAAGCTCGATCTTCGTCTATGGCCCTTCCGGCAATGGCAAAACGAGCATCGCCGAGCGAATGCTCCGCGTCTACCAGGACGCCGTCATGATCCCCCACGCCATTGAGGTCGACGGCCAGATCATCAGCGTCTTCGATCAGGTCGTCCACCAGGCGCTGCCTGTTGAAGGCAACGATCTGGACCCGCGCTGGGTTCCCTGCCGCCGCCCCTGCATTGTCGTCGGCGGCGAACTGGTTCCCTCGATGCTCGAACTGCGTCTGGACGAAGCAAGCGGCATCTACAACGCCCCACTGCAGATGAAGGCCAACAACGGCCTGTTTATCGTCGACGACTTCGGCCGCCAGCTCATGTCGCCCCGCGACCTGCTCAACCGCTGGATTGTCCCCCTCGACCGGCGCGTGGACTACCTCACCCTCCGCCACGGCGTGAAGTTCCAGATTCCGTTTGAACTCCTCGTCGTCTTTTCGACCAATCTGGATCCCAGCGACCTGGCCGACGAAGCCTTTCTGCGGCGGATTCCCAACAAGATTTACATCGAAAGCGTCACGGACCAGGTCTTCGATCAGATCTTCAACCGGGTAGTCGCCGCCCGCCGCATCCCTTGCGAAGCCGACAGCGCCGACTATCTGCGCCACTTGTGTCTCCGGGAGGGCCGCACGGAACTCCGGGCCTGCTACCCCCTGGATATCTGCAAAATCCTGACCTCCATCTCGCAGTACGAGAATCGAGCGGTGCGGATGACCAAGCCGGACCTCGAACGCGCCACCGCGCTATACTTCGCCAAGGGCTAAACAAGCCCTAACGAACGCAGGTTCTGTGCGCCCATGGCAGGAATATCCTCGGGCCGATCCGCCAGATCTCGCCAAATGCACGCCGCCGCCGCAATCTCTTTAATCGCCGGCCCGAACGTTTCAATCACGCACCAGCCGCGATAGTCGAGCTCCCGCAGAGCACCCACCACGCCAATCCAGTCAATCGGTCCGGTCCCCGGCGTCCCCCGGTCGTTCTCGCAGGTGTGCACGTGGAAGATGCGCGAGCCCAGTAGCCGAATCGCCTCGGCCTGGTTCTTCTCCTCGATATTGGCGTGGAAGGTGTCGTACAGCACGCCGATCTCCGGCTGCCCCACAGCATCAATCAAGGCCTTGGCATCGGCCGCTGTATTCAGGAAATAGGTTTCAAACCGGTTGAGCGGCTCGACAGCCAGGCGCACCCCATGCTCCCGGCACACCGGCGCCAACTCCTGCAGCCCTTCTACCGCCCGCTGCCACTCCGCGGCGGTCCGCCGCCGTCCGGGCAACAAACCCACCGCCGAGCAGAACGGCCCCGCCACCATGGAAATTCCCGCCTCCGCCGCCCCGCGAATGGCGCCGCACAGGAATTCAAGCGTCGCCGCGCGGATCGCCGGATCTTCCGTCCCCAGACTTTGATTGCCCGTCAGCGCCGTACAGATCAGGCCGGTCATCTCCTGTGCCGCCAACTCCTGCCGGACCGCCTCGGCCGGGAACCCGGCAAAATCAAACACGCCCATCTCAATTCCGTCCAGGCCCAGCGCCTTGGCCCGGGCGATCAACGGCAGATGGGAGGCGGTAAAGTTCGCCGTCCAAAGAAACGAGTTTACGCCGATCGGCATGATGATTACCTCGGATTAAATCGGAAATTACTCAAACCAAACACGTCATTGCCCGGGATGTACAGGCCGAACTTCCCTTCGGTCAGGCTACGGCCGGGCGAGGGAAAGCTATCGAGCTCGACCCACTTGGTTCCGTTGTGGACAGCGTGTTTGACGGCCCCGGGCGCTAACTCGATCTGCATCGTGTAGCTCTCCTGCTTTTCGAGCTCATGCGCCACCTTAAATTCGCTCGACTTGCCGTTCACCACGTCCCGCCGGAAGAAGTTCTTCCGGTCCATCTGGAACAACACGTGGTTCCTGGCGTCGATGTAGTTGACAAACCACTGCAGCCGCCGGCCCTTGAGCAGCGCAATGTTGAAGGTAAACGTGCCGTTGACCGGCGTCACGCCGTACAGGACAAAGTTGCCGCCTTTGTGCGCCGTCCAGCCGTCCTGCGGGGTCCACTGCCCGGGCTGCTCCCATTCGAGCATCGTGCCCAGCTTCTTGGCCGCGACCGGCTTGGGCGCCTCTTTCAGCGCCAGTTCCACCGTCTTGTTCTCGCCGGCGGCCAGCTGCACCGTGGCCGCACCCTCCACAAAGTTCGCCGCCCGGGCCACTACCACCCAGCTTCCGGCGCCCAGGCTGATCGGATTGCCGGTGGCCTGGCGCAGTTGCGTCTCGTCACTCTTGCGATAAAACACCTGCGCGTTCGTCGGCTTCACATTCACCCGCACCGAGGCAGCGGCCGACACCAGCGTCACATCCGCCCCGCTCAACTCTACCGTCTCCCCGGCACGGAACTGCCGCGGGTTCCGCTTGGGCACAAACGAATCCTTACGGAACTCCACCGTATGCTCGCCGGGCTGAATCGTCGCCGACGAGTACGTCCCCTCGGCGCTAATCACGCCCAACCCGTTTCCATCGAGCAGCACGGCGGCGCCCGGCGGCGCGCCGCTAATGCGCAGGTTCGCCAGCTTCGGAATCGCCTTCAGCGTAAACTCAACGCGCGTCTCCTGCCCCTTGGCCACCGTCGCGGGCTTGGGCGCTTCAACGGTATAGCCCTCTTTGGCTACCCGCACGAGGTACTGCCGCACCGGCAGACCCAGCAGCCGCAACTGCCCACCCTTGGTCTTGCGCTTGAGCTCGGTGTTGTTCAGAAACACGGTAACATCATCCAGGTCACCCGCCGCCACATACAAGCTGCCCAGGTTGACGTCCAACTTCAAATATGCCGTCAGCGTCGGCTGCGGACCGGCCGAAACCAGCAGCTTCCGCTCCACCGACCCGTCGCTGATCGTCAGTTCGCGGTCACCCGCCGCCAGCGACTCCAGAGCAAGTCCGTTCGGTCCCGACTCGCCGGCCGCCGTGCCGTCCACCTGCACCTTTACGTTGGTGGAAGCATGCACCCGCGCCGCCTTGCCGGCGTTGGCCACCACGATGGCCAACACGTTCTTGGCGGCCACGGGGCCGACAAGCACCGGCGCCTGCCCGAGCCGCGCTTCAAACTCAAACATCGCTTCCGTACCCTGGTTGGCCACCTTCACCGAATGCCGCCCCGGCGCCACGCGCTCCAAAACCAGTTGACCATCCTGCAAATCCCCAAGCGGATTGCCGTCCAGCGTCACCTTGCCCGCCTGCAGGTCCGTGAACAGCCGCACCGATAGCGGCAGGGGATTCAGGGCGAGCGAAACTTCAGCCGGCGTCCCGCTCACCACGTTCAGCGGGCTTACCGCCGATTCGTAGCCCGGCAGAACCGCCAGCACCTCATAGCTGCCGGCAGGCAGGGCGATGCTGCAGTTGGAGGTGCACTTCACTTCGCCGTTCACTCGGATCGAAGCGCCCTCCGGCGATGTTCTGATGGCGATGCTGGCCGTGCCGTCCGGCGCCTGGCTCTGCTCGGCCGCCCTCTTTTGGGCGTTGCGAATCGTAAAAATGCCGGCCGCCGCAATCAGCAGCCCGACCACCCCGCCAACCGCCACGGCCCGCTTCCAGTTGAACGGCGGCGGGGCGGAGGGACTGGCCGGGGCCGTGACCGGCGCGGGAACCGGGGCGTAGGCCGGGGGCTGGGCCGTCATCGAACCGCTCGGAAAGACCTGCGTCGGCAGTTGGGCCCCGGGCGGCATACCGCCCCCGGGCATCTTCGCAGCGGCCTCGCGCTCCGCAGTGCTCTGCATCTCCACCAGGCGTTGCCCGAATGCCACGATCTTGTTGCGGACTTCCGTAGTGGCCGACTGTATGGCGCCATCACCGGGCCAGGCCCGGCCGATCTCTTCCAGCCGGTAAAAAACCGGCTTCAGCTCGTCCAGCACACGCGCCGACCCCACCTGCGCATCCAAGCGCCGGAGCTCGTTGAGGACGGCATCTCGCTGGGTAGGGTTTTGGCTCACGAAAAACTCCTTGGGCGCAGAACGACTCGAAGGCGCAGAACTACTCGATGATTATAATCCAGGAGTGCAGCCAGACCCGCTGTCATTTCACCGTCCGGGAAGGTTCCTTGTGATACAACCGAGAAGAATGCAGCGAAGGCAATTCCTTTCCACCGTGGCGGCCGCCGCCACGGCCACCGCCCAGCCCGCCGAACGCCCCAACATCCTCTGGATCACTTGCGAGGATATGAGCCCCTCGCTCGGCTGCTTCGGCGACCGCGTGGCCAACACCCCCCGGCTCGACGCCCTCGCCGCCGAAAGCCTCCGCTACACCTGCTGCTGGTCCAACGCCCCCGTCTGCGCCCCGGCCCGCACCACCATCATCGCCGGCATGTACCCGCCCTCGCTCGGCGCCGAACACATGCGCTCGCAGACCCGCATGGGCGCCGGCCAGAAGATGTTCCCGCAGCTGCTGCGCGAAGCCGGCTATTACACCTCCAACAACTCGAAAGAGGACTACAACATTGAACACACCGGTGACCACGCCGGCGTTGTCTGGGACGAATCGAGCAACAAAGCCCACTGGCGCAAACGCCAACCCGGACAGCCCTTCTTCGCCGTCTTCAATTTCACCATCACCCACGAAAGCCAGATCCGCACCCGCCCCCATCAACTCCGCCAGGACCCGGCCGAGGTTCGCATCCCCGCCTACCACCCCGACACCCCGGAGGTCCGCCACGACTGGGCCCAGCACTACGACAACGTCCATACCATGGACGGCCAGGCCGGCAAGGTCCTCGACCAACTGAAGGCCGACGGGCTCGCCGGCGACACCATCGTCTTCTTCTACTCCGACCACGGCAGCGGCATGCCCCGCAGCAAGCGCTGGCCCTACAACTCCGGTCTGCGCGTCCCGCTCATCGTCCATTTCCCGGAGAAGTGGCGGGCGCTGGCCACCGCCGAATACAAGCCGGGCGCGGCGACCGACCGCCCGGTCAGCTTCGTCGACCTCGCCCCCACGGTGCTCTCGCTCGCCGGCCTGCCCAAGCCCGCCTACCACCAGGGCTTCGCCTTCCTCGGCAAGTCCGCCGAACCGCGCCAGCCCTACGTTTACGGCTTCCGCGGCCGCATGGATGAACGCTACGACCTCGTCCGCTCGGTCACCGACGGCCGCTACGTCTACCTGCGCCAGTATATGCCCCACCGCATTTACGCCCAGCACATCGCCTACATGTTTGAGACGCCCACCACGCAGGTCTGGCAGAAACTCTTCCGCGAAGGCAAGCTCAACGCCGCCCAGCAGCAGTTCTGGAAAACCAAACCGGCCGAAGAGCTCTATGACCTCCAGGCGGACCGCGACGAGGTGAACAACCTCGCCGGCGAGCCCCGCATGGCCCCGATCCTGCGGAAAATGCGCGCCGCCCAGCAGAACCTGGCCGGGCGCATCCGCGACATCGGCTTCCTGCCCGAAAACGAGATCCACGAACGCGCCGGCGCCGGCGCCCCCTACGACGCCGGCCGCCAGCTGACCAGTCTGCCCCGCATCCACGCCATGGCGGCCGAAACCGACGCGGCCAAGCTCGCCGCCGGCCTCGCCGACCCCGATAGCGCCGTCCGCTACTGGGCCGCCGTGCGGCACCTCATCCGCACCAACGCCGCGCCGCTGCTTCCGCTGCTCAACGATCCCGCCCCGGCCGTCCGCATCGTCGCCGCCGAAACCGTGGGCCGCTACGGCGCCCCCGCCGATCTCGGGGCTGCGCTCGCCGTCCTGGTCGATCTGGCCGACATGGAAAAGCACGGCGTCTTCGTCGCCCTGCAGGCGCTCAACGCCCTCGACCATCTCGACGCCAAAGCCGCGCCCGTCAAAGCCCAACTCCAAGCCCTGCCCCGGCAAAAGCAGGGAGCCCCGCAAAAACTCCGGGAGTACGTGCCCCGGCTGCTCGAGACCGTGCTTGAGGACCTGCCCTAACCCATGCGGGTGGGCCTCGACGCAACACCGCTCACCGTCCCCACCGGCGGCGTCACCCGCTATCTGGTCGAACTCCGGCGGGCGCTCGAAGCGGCGTTCCCGGAGGACTACTATCAATTCCTGAGCGATCAGCCCGTGCCCCGGCGGCCCGACTGGCCCACCCCGTGGACCACCCCGCCGCCGGGCCGATTCGCGTCGAAATGGTGGCTGCTTGGGCTGCCGGTCACCCTGCGCCGCCAGCGCCTGGACGTCTTCCACGGCACGGACTTCTCGGTGCCCTATCTCCGCGCCTGCCCGAGCGTGCTCTCGCTGCACGATCTATCGCCGTGGCGCGAGGCGGGTTGGCACTGCGGGGCGGACCGGGTCCGGCGCCGGACGCCATGGCTGCTGCGGCTGGGCCGGGCGTCGATGGTGCTCACCCTCAGCGAGGCGGTGCGGCGGGAGGCCATCGAACGGTTCTCGCTGCGGCCCGAGCGCGTGGTGGCCGTGCCGCTGGCGGCCGGCACCGGGTTTGCGCCCCGCCCGCGCGACCCGGCCGTAGCGCCATATTTTCTCTACGTCGGGACCCTGGAGCCGCGAAAGAATCTGCCGTTTCTGGTCGAGGCGTGGCGCGAGCTCTGGCGTCGGCATCGCGTGCCGCTGGTGCTGGCCGGCCGCCGGCGCGAGGACGGGCCGGTGTTCGCCGCCGAAGAGGGACTCGAACTGCGCGGCGCGGTGGCCGAGGCCGATCTCCCGGCGCTGTACGCGAACGCCCTCGCCGTGGTCTATCCCAGTCTTTATGAAGGTTTCGGCCTGCCAGTGCTCGAAGCGATGCAGTCCGGCGTGCCAGTGCTCACCTCGCGCGACCCCGCCGTGACGGAGGTGGCCGGCGGCGCCGCGTGGCAGGGAGAGGCGGACGACAGCAGGGCCTGGGTGGAGGCGATGGCCGCGTGCGTCACGCAGCCGGAGCGGTTAGCCGCCTGCCGCGCGGCAGGCCTCAAGCGGGCCGAGACGTTTAGTTGGGAACGGACGGCCCGGGAAACGCACGCCGTCTATGAAGAAGCGGTGCGGCGGGGGTAGGCTGTATGCCCCTGCGCGTGGGCGGGTCGGGAAGCCCGGGCCGTCGATGAAGGTGCGGTGGGGCGGGGCGGGGGTAGGGCAAAGGGATGCGCTCACCGAACAGACACGGCCCGGACGCCGCCGGGTGCCCCTGCGCGTAGACCGGGTGGGAAACCCAGGCCGTCGATGAAGATCCGGTGCGGCCGGGGGTAAGCTGGAAGGCTGCGATCACCGAACAGGCGCGGCCCGGACGCCGCCGGGTGCCACCGGGCGCAGACTGCCCCGAAAGCCATCTATGAGAAAACGGTGCTGCGGGGGTAGGCTGGAGAGATGGCGCTTACCGAACAGGAACGGAACACGCTGCTGCGGGAACTGCGCGAGCAGGAAGCCGCCCTGCGCGAAGCTTGCCGGGCATGGGACCAACCCGCGCCACCGGGAGCATGGTCCGTGGCTGCCATCGCCGAGCACCTGCACAAGACCGACGCCATGGTGAGGCAATTGCTCGAAAGCCCGGCGCTGCGCCTGGACGACCCGGCGTCAGTAGCCCTCACCGATGACGAACTGTTCCGGCGCGTGGCCCGGCGCGGCCGGGCCGTGGAGGCGCCGGAGCGGCTTCGGCCCGCCGGGCGTTGGCCGGCCGAGGCCGACTTCCGCGCCGCCGACACCGCGCAGCGGCAAGCTCTCTACGCCTGGATCGAAGAGACCCCGCTGCCGCTGCGCGAGGGCCGCTGCGCGCACCCGTTCCTCGGCCTGCTCGACGGCTATCAGTGGCTGCTGTTTCTGGCCGCGCATGGGCGGCGGCATATCGCCCAGATCAAGGAAAGGCACGTCGACACAAGGGAAGGCTAGGAGATTGTCCCGCCGCGTCCTCTTTCTGACCCCGGAATCGCCGTTCCCCGTCCTCGGCGGCGGCGCCCAGCGCATCGCTTCCCTCATGGAGTATGCAGCCGTGCGCGGGGCCGCCGTCGACCTGCTCACCTTCGCCCCCTGTACCCCGCCGCCCGGCGCCGTCGATCGCTGCTGGCACATCGCGCTGCCGGCCAACGGACGGTCACTCGCGGCCAGGGTGGTGCGGAACGCGGGCCGGTTCCTGCGCGGTGTCCCGCCGCTCATCGACCGGTTGGCTGGCTTCGAATCGCAAATTGCCGCCGCCCTCGCCGGCGAGCGCTACGACGTGATCTTCGTCGAGCACTTCTGGCTCGGCCCCTATATCGACTTGCTCCGCGGCTACGCCGGGCAGGTGATCTGCGACCTGCACAACGTGGAAAGCGCGTTTTTCGCGAGCCTGAGCCGGACCGAGCCGTGGCCGGCGCGCCTCGTGCATCAGCGTTTTGCCCGGCTCTCGGAACAGCTCGAACGCCGCTACCTGCCCCGCTACTCGGGCGCCCTGGTCACCTCGGAGCAGGATGCGGCGCGGGTCGCCGGTCTGGCGCCGGGCCTGCCGCTGACGGTGTTCCCGAACACCATCCCGTGGCGCGAGCTCCCGGCCGGGGCGCGGGAGCGCACCGTCGTCTTCTCCGGTAACCTCGAGTACCACCCGAACCAACAGGCCGTCGCCTGGTTTGCCCGGTCCGTCTGGCCAGCTCTGCAGGGGGCGGAACCGGGCCTGTGCTGGCGCCTTGTCGGGATGAATCCGCACGCCGTGCGGGGTCGTCTGGCGGGACTCGAAGGGGTGGAGCTGACCGGCGCCGTCGACGATGCCTTCGCCGAAATCGCCCGCGGCGCCGTGGCCGTCGTCCCCTTGCTCGCCGGCAGCGGCACGCGGGTGAAGATCCTTGAGGCGTGGGCGGCGGGGACTCCGGTGGTCTCCACGCGCATCGGCGCCGAAGGATTGCCCGGACGGGATGGCGAACACTATCTGCTGGCCGATTCGCCGGGCGATCTACTGGCCGCCGTGCGCCGCGTTCTGGGCGACGAGGGACTGTCCCACCGCCTGCGGACGGCCGGAAGGCTGCTTTATGAGAAGACGTTCCACCGCGCCGCGGCCTGGCGGCAACTCGACGAGGCTCGCTTGCTTGACGGCGGCAAACGGCGGTAAAAGTTGATTTACCTTATACTGAGATAACCAGCATGCGCTTCGGCATTGATGCCCACGCCATCGGACGGCACCTGACGGGGAATGAGGTTTACGTCCGCAATCTCCTCGAACAATATGACGGGCTCGACCGCGACAATCAGTTTTTCGCCTACCTCTCCATGCCCGGAGCCGACGAGTTAGTTCCGCGGCGTTTTGAGAAACGCTGGGTCAGCAACAACCCCTTCCGCAGGTTAGGCTTCGACCTTTCCAGCGGCCTCCGGCGAGACCAACCGGACCTGTTGCACGTGCAGTACACCGCGCCGCTGTTCTGCTCGGCGCCAGTAGTCGTGAGCGTCCACGACGTGAGTTATCTCGAACATCCGGAGTTTTTTCCGCGGGCGCGCCGCATCCAACTGCGCTGGACCGTCGAACGGACCGTGCGGCGGGCCGCCAGGGTCGTCACGCTCAGCGAGTTTTCGCGCGCCGGCATCGCCCGGGCTTACGAAATGGATCCGGATAAGATTGCCGTCGTCCCGGCGGCTTGCTCGGAGATCTTCCGGCCCCAGCCCCGGGCAGAGGCCCAGGCGTTTGTCGATGGCCGCTTCTCCATCCGCGCACCCTTCATCGTTTGCGTCGGCGACCTGCAGCCCAGAAAAAACCCGCTCGGCCTGATTCGGGCCTTCGAAGAGCTGGTGGCCAACTATCCGCAACTAACGCACAAGCTGGTCTTCGTCGGCAAAGATACGTGGTTTGCTCCGCGCGTCCACCAGATTGCCGAAGAGTCGCCGTTCGGCAACCGGATTCACTTTACCGGCTACGTTACCGACGAAGAGCTGCTGCAGCTCTATAACGCCAGCGACCTGTTCGTGTTTCCGTCTTTCTATGAAGGTTTCGGCATTCCTCTGCTGGAAGCCATGGCCTGTGGCGTGCCGGTAGCCTGTTCGAACCGCTCGGCCATGCAGGAGGTGGCCGGCGAGGCGGCGCATCAGTTCAATCCCTACTCGACGCGCGAGATGGTCATGGCCATGCGGGATCTGTTACTCGACCCGGACTACCGGGCCGAGAGGGCACGTCGCGGACAGGAGAACGCCGCCCGCTACTCCTGGCGCCAGACGGCCAGGCAGACGCTCGCTCTTTACCAGGACGTGGTGGAGCAGGCCAGGCGTCGCGCGCCGGTTGGCCTGCATGTATAGTTTCCTGCTGCTGCTCGCCGCGGCGAGCGCCTGGGGCGCCGAGGAGGCCACGCGGTACCAGATCAGTTGGCCAAGCGGTCTGAGCCTGGGCGAGGGCCAGTTGACTGCGAAGAGCGACAGCGGGCAGTGGCGGTTCGCGCTGACGCTCGAAGCGGCCATTCCGGGCTTCCAGGTGGTGGATACCTTCCGCAGTACCGCCAGCGAAGCGCTGTGTTCGGCTGAGTTCGCCAAGGACTCCGTCCACGGCAGCAGGCAGCGGCGGGAGACGACCAGATTCACCGGCTCGACGGCGCGGCGCATTACCGGGACCGGCGGGGGCGCGACTGAGTTCGCCGTGCCGGCCTGCGCCCACGATGCTCTGGCCTATCTGTTCCATGTCCGGCGCGAGCTCGCCGCCGGTCGCGCGCCGGGGCCGGAGCGCATCTACTTCGGCGCGGCCTACGACATCCGCCTCCTGCGCGTGGGCGCCGAGCGGGTGACGGTGGCCGAGGTGCCGACGGACACGGAACACTTCCGGGCGACGGTGGTGGGTCCGCGGTCGCGCTGGGAGTTTGATGTCTACTTCGCCACCGATGCGGCGCGGACCCTCGCGCTGGTGAAGGTACCCTTTGTCATGGGAAGCTTTGCTTTGGAATGGGTTCGTTGAAAGTCTCCTTCTTCTCTCCAATGCCGCCGGCCAAGAGCGGGATCGCCGACTATTCGGCGGCCCTTGTTGAAGCGCTCGGCCGGTACGTCGACCTGACGGTTTTCGACCAGCCGGGCGAGACCCCCGGCGAGGCAGATGCCCTGGGTCTGTATCAGATCGGCAACAACGGCTTCCACGCCTATGTCTATGAAGAGGCTCTGCGGCGGCCCGGCGTCGTCGTGCTGCACGAGTCGAACCTGCATCATCTGATCACGGATCTGACGATCTGCCGGCAGGATTGGGACGGCTACGTGCGCGAGTGCGCCTTCGACGGCGGCCCGGCGGCCCGGGCCTTCGCCGAGCGGGTGCGTCGCCTCGAAGTGGGCCCGGACTACGAAGGCATCCCGATGCTCAAGCGCATTCTGGGCGCGAGCCGCGGCGTGATTGTGCACAGCGAGGCCGTGGCGAACGACGTCCGCGCCGCGGGCTACACGGGGCCGCTCGCCAAGATTCCGCACGGCGCCTGGCTGCCCGCGATGGGCGACCGCATGGGCTTTCGGACGCGACTGGGGCTGCATGAGACGACGCCGCTGATCGGCATCTTCGGCTTTCTCAAGCCGTACAAGCGCATCGCCGAATCGCTGCGGGCCTTCCGGCGGCTGGTGCGGGTGCGGCCCGATGCCCGGCTTGTGCTGGTGGGCGAGCCGCATCCGGAGTTTCCGCTGGCCGCGCTGATCCGGAGCCTGGGCCTCGACGAGCAGGTGCGGATGCTGGGCTATACGCCGATTGCCGACTTCAACGGCTACATCGCCGCCTGCGACGTGATTCTGAACCTGCGCTTCCCCACGGTGGGCGAAAGCTCCGGTACGCTGCTGCGCAGCCTGGGCATGGGCCGGGCCGTCGTCGTGAGTAACATCGGCAGCTTTGCCGAGTTCCCGGACTCGATCTGCCTGAAGGTGCCGGTCGATGCGACCGAAGAGGATACGATCTACGAGTATCTGAACCTGCTGGTGAACCGGCCGGATTGGGCGCGGGAGATGGGGGCGCGGGCCAGGGCGTGGGTGGAGACGGAGTGCAACTGGGACCTTTGCGCGCGGCAGTACGCCGGGTTTCTCGAGGCCGTTGCGGAGGGAAGGCCGTGGGCGCCGCCCGCCGCTCCCGCCGCCGCGGAACCAAAGGAAGAGACGCCCGCGCCCGCGCCGCCGGCGGCGGTAACCGTCGCGCCGGAGTACATTCAATCCTGGATGGCGGAAACCGAAGAGGCCCGGCAGTACGGCGAGATCCATCTGTCGCGGTTTCAGAAGACGCTCGCCATCACCCCGCCGGGCACGGCGGAGGACCGTATCCTCGAAATGGGGGCTTACCTGCAAATCACCCCCGCGCTCCGCAGCCAGCTTGGCTACGGCGAGGTCCGCGGCTGCTACTACGGCCCGGCCGGGCAGGTGGACCACCGGACGGTGACCTCCTCCACCGGCGAAGTCTTCTCCTGCGACGTGGACCTGTTCGACGCCGAAAAGGACCCGTTTCCCTACCCCGACGAGCACTTCTCCACCGTCCTGTGCTGCGAGCTGATCGAGCACCTGCCCACCGACCCGATGCACATGATGGCCGAGGTGAACCGGATTCTGAAGCCGGGCGGCCACTTCGTGCTGACAACGCCCAACATCGCCAGCCTGCGCGCGCTGCGGGCGATTCTTGACGGCTACCACCCCGGCTTCTTCCCCGCCTACATCAAGCCGGCGCAGCCGGGCGCCGAAGTCGAGGCGCGGCACGCCCGCGAGTACACGGCTAAGGAGATCTACCACTTACTGCTCGATAGCGGCTTCTCGGTGGAGTTACTCGAAACGGGGGAGTTCCGCGACATTCCGCGGCCGGAAGACCAGTGGATCTACCATCTGCTCGACCGCTACCTGCTGCCGAAGGAGCTGCGCGGCGACGGCATCTACGCCGTGGGCCGCAAGACCGGGCCACTATTAAAGCGCTACCCGGCGTGGCTGTACGAGGGCGGCGAGTGACCACGGTGGTTGAGTTCACGCCCGGCGCCGGGCGTAACGCCGGCTGGCAGGTGTTCGAGACCGGCAGCGGCCTCTGCGTGGCCGAGGGGCCGTGGGGGCCGGGCGGGAGCCTCGAAGTCACGCTGCCCGAGGCCGATGGAGACTACCGGGTGCTCGTCTCCTCGATCGATACCGAACACGGTTGGGGCTACGACCGCGGCGAGAGCTTTCTGCTGCTCGAAGCGGCCATCCGCAATGGCCGGGCCGAGATACGGCAGCGCCGGACCACCATGCGGCAGCTACGCTGGCGGACGCTGCCCCGGCAGGCGGGGCAGCTATTGATTGAGCCCTGGCAGGTGCTCTACAACAATCGTGGATTGATCGCGTCGATGGTGGAGCGGGACATCCGCGGGCGGTACCGCGGCTCGTTCGGCAACATGGCGTGGACGATTCTGAACCCGCTGCTGCTGATGGTGACTTACTACTTCGTCTTCGGCCTCGTGCTGCAGACGCGCTTTCCAGGCAAGGACGGCATGGCCGGGTTTCCGCTGTATTTCCTGTGCGGCATGCTGCCGTGGCTTGCCTTCAGCGAGGCGGTGGGCCGGGCGCCGGGGGTGATCTGGGAGCACCGGAACTTCGTCAAGAAGCTGGTTTTTCCGGTGGAGATTCTGCCGGTGAACCTGGCGTTGGCCGGGCTGTGCACGAGTGGACTGGCGCTGATTATTTATCTGTTTCTGTTGATGGCGACGCGGGAGCGGATTCCGCCCGAGGCGCTCTGGCTGCCGGTGTATGTGGCGCCGCAGCTGCTGCTGACGATGGGCGTGGCGTGGCTGTTCGCGGCGGTGGGGGTCTATGTGCGGGATCTGATGCAGGTGAACGGATTTCTGCTGACGCTGCTGTTCTTCCTGACGCCGATCTGCTACCCGCAGTCCTCGCTGCCGGAGTGGGCCTGGCCGGTGCTGCGGCGGAGCACGATCCTGAAGCTGGTGACCGGCTACCGGCAACTGTTCTTAGAAAACACGGCGCCGGCGTGGCCGGAGGTGGTGCGTATCTGGGTGTGGTCGCTGTTCTTTTTCTATCTGGGCTACGCCGTATTTCGGAAGCTGCGCAAGGGCTTCATCGACGTTATGTAGCGCGGGGTCATGTAGCGCGGGCTATTTGGCCTTGATGCGAACGGCGATCGTCTCCGGCGCGGCGGAGAGATTCTGCTGCGTGCTGCGGGTTTCGACACGCCCGGCCACGGCGATGGTGTAGTCGCCGGGTTCGGCCGCGGGGGTCGCCTCGATGTAGAAGGTCCGCTCCGTTTCGCCTTCGTTGAGCAGGACGCCGTTCAGGCCAAAGTCCGGCAGCTTGACGCGGGGCGGGAGGTTGACGACATCCACCGGGACGCGGCCCGCGAAGCCGTTCTGGCGGCTGATTTTGACCTGGATCGCGGCCGTTTCGCCGGGGGCGAGTTCAACGCGGCGGGTCGGGCTGGTCATGAGGACGTCGGGCTGGGAGCCGATGGCGATGAGCTTGAGGCGGTCTTCGGGGTTGGCCTGCCGCGTGAGACCGAGGGCGGAGCCGGTGACGGTGAAAGGGAAGGCGGCCGTCGGCGGCGCCTCGGCGGCGGCGGACAGCAGCAGGACGCCGGTGTTCTGGTTGGGTTCGATGCGGCCGCGGGCGGCCGTGAAACCGGGCGGGAGGTTGGGCAAGGTGAGATCAATGGGCCCGGCGTAGCCGTCGAGGCGCGTGGCGGTGACGGTGAGCGGAATGGAGCCGCCGCGGGGCACGTTGGGGTTCCGCGGGTTAACCGAGAGGCGGAAGTCCGGACGGGGCTCGCGGATATTGAGGCGGTAGGGGCCGGCGGCGCCGGTGACGTCGCGGACGGTGAGCTGGTAGGCGCCGTCGGCCGGGGCGGTGAAGGTGAGGTAGGAGTCTTTGTCGAAGCCGGGGCCGCCGTCGTCGTTCTGGGCGTAGAGCCGGGTGACGGGCAGGCCGTTGGCGGCGAACTGGGCGCCGGGGGGATGGATCTGGACCTTGTAGACCGCCTTGTCGATGGCGTGCGCTTCGGCAGCGGTGTTGAAGAAGGTGAGGCGCTGGCCATTGAGCTGCTCGTAGCGGACATCTTCGTCGGGGCCGCGCGGGAGTTCGGCGACGCGGACGATTTCGCGGCCGAGCAGCATGTAATCGCCGGCGTTGATGTTGTTCCAGTGGGTGATGCGGATGCCGGGCGAGGCGGAGTCGTGGTCGCGGAGGGTGGTGAAGGTTTCAACGACGGGGCGGACGGCGGCGACTTCGATGGGTTTGCCGTCGGCGGTGAGGATTTCGAGGGTCGAGTCGAGATCGGAGGCGAGGCGGCGGGCCATGACTTCAAAGACCAGGGTCTGGCCCTTTTTGGCCTGGAAGGGGAAGCGGTGAACCGGCTTCGCTTTGTCGAGACGGCCGTTGAGGGTGACGGGCAGGGTGAGCAGGGGCGAAGGCTGCGTGACGGTGAGTTCGGGGTCGGTGCCGAGGGCGAGCTTGACGCGGTTGTAGGCTCCTTCCGGGCGGAGCTGGGCGGAGAAGGGGTCTTCCGGGAGCGGCGTGCCCTTCAGCTGGACGGTGGCGGGGACGTTGTGGCCGGTGAGCTGGATGGGGGCTACGGCGTCGCGCCGGAGGCCGAGAGGGAAGATTTGCGAAACGAAGCCAAACTCGCCGACCTTGATGCGGTACTGGTGGGAGGCGCGGCCGGAGCGCTCGTAGTCGGCGATGCGGAGGTAGTGGACGCCGGCGCCGGCGAATTTATGAACAAAACTTAATGACATTCCGTCTTCGCCGAAGGTGCGGAGGACAGCGCCGCTGGCATCGAGGATGGCGATGACCGGTTGGAGGGTGGAGCCGACCTTGGCGGAGGAGTTTTCGATGACGATGGTTTGTCCGGCGCGGGCGGTGAACTTGAAGTGATCGAGGTCGCCCGCTTTCGCGATGACGCCGGTGAGGACGGCGGGGAGATGGGTTTCAAAAGCGCCGGCGAGGGTGTCGTTGGGTTCCTGGTCCGGGGCTTCGCCGACGTAGGGTTCGATGAGGAAGGTGCCTTCGGGCGAGGTGCCGAGCGGGGTCTGGAGGCGGAAGGAGACGTCGCCGATTTCAGCTTCCGGGGCGATTTCGACTTCGACGGTGACCTGGTTGCGGGGCGGGAGCGGGCCGACGTCGATGGAGGATTGGGTGCCGTTGGCGCCGATGCGGACGTCGGGGAGGTCGGGAAGCTCTTTGACGCGGAGGATTTTGCCGGTGACGCGGGGATCGGAGAAGAAGATGGCGGAGGCCTTGGCGAGGTTGAAGCCTTCGATGACGAGTTCGGCCGTCATGCCGCGGGCGATGCCGCGGGGGACGATGGACTGCACGGTAGGGGGCGTCGTGCGGGGGGACTGGGCGTAGAGGGTGACGGCGAGGAGCGGGACGAGGTAGCGCATGGGTGCTCTTTAGGGGATCGGATAGGTTTGGGTTGTGCCATCGAGACGGGCGACGCGGAGCGTTTTGCCGTTGGGCGAGAAATGGAGACCGGTGGGCCAGTCGGATTGACCGGCGAAGGTTTTGAGTTCGGTGAGATCGGCGGTGCGGAAGAGCTTGACGGTGCGGTCGGCGGCGCCGGTGGCGAGGGTTTTGCCGTCGGGGGAGAAGGCGATTTGGAGGATGGCGTCTTCGTGGGCGATCAGCGAGTTTTTGAGAGCGCCGGCTTTGGGGGAGAGCTCCCAGAGGCGGATGGACTTGTCGTTGCCGCCGGCGGCGACGAGTTTGCCGTCGGCGGAGATGGCGACGGCAAGCAGGGCGTCGGTGGGTTCGGAGAGGGTGAAGAGGCGTTCGCCGGTGGCGGGGTCCCAGACCTTGACGGAGCGGTCGGCGGAGGCCGAGAGGAGGCGGGAGCCGTCGGGGGAGAAGGTAAGGGCGTAGACGGCGTCGACGTGATCTTTGAGGGGCCGGAGCTGTTGGCCGGTGGCGGTGTCCCAGAGGTAGATCATTTTGTCGTAAGAGGCGGTGGCGAGGGTTTTGCCGTCGGGGGAGAAGGCGACGGCGTAGATGCAGTCCTTGTGGCCGGTGAGGGTGAGGCGGAGGGTTTTGGCGGCGAGGTCCCAGATTTTCACTTCGCCTTTCTGGGCGGGCAGGCCGCCGGCGGCGGCGAGCAGGGCGCCGTCCTTTGAAAAAGCCACGGCGCGGACGGTGGACTGATGGCCGGCGAGTGGGGCGCCGTTGAGGGTGACGACTTTGTGGCCGGCGTAGGCGGTGAGCGAGCCGTCGGCCGATTGGGCGGCGGCGAAGATCTGGGGCTTGGGGGCGAGGCGGGGGGCGATGTCGGGGATGGCGTTGGCGGAGCGGGGGGCGGCTTCGACGGCCGGGCCTTTGGCGCCGGCGTTGATCCAGTTTTTGATGACGTCGAGTTCGGCGGCGGCGAGGCTGCGGCCGTCCATGGGCATGAAGGGCTCTTTTTTGCCGGCGGCCATGAGATACAAGCGGCTTTCGTCGGCCTTGCCGGGGGTGACAATCTGGCCGTGGTTGCCGCCGGCGCGGATGCCGCCGATGGTTTCGAGGTCGAGCGAACCCATCTTGACGCCGTGGGCGTGGCAATCGAGGCAGTACTTGCGGAAGACGGGCTGCAGGTCCGCTTCGAAGTCCTGGGCGCGGCAGAGGGTGGCGAGCAGTAGGAGGGCGGCGCGCATGTCAGTAGTTGAAGAGGAACTCTTTGCTGGTGAGCAGGCTCCAGACGAGGTCTTCGAGGCCTTCCTGCCGGGACTCTTTGGCATCGGCGAGGAGCTTGTTGAGTTGGGCCGTTTCGTCGGGCCGGGGCGGGCGGGAGTAGGCGGTGAGGTAGAGGTGTTCGAGCACCTTCTTCTCGGAGAGGCCGAGCTTGAGCAGGAGGGCGATGTTGCCTTGGGGGTCGGCGAGTTTCTTGTTGAGGGTGTCGCCGTTGATGACGTGGAGGGCCTGGGAGATGGACGGGTCGGAGCTGCGTTCGGCGGCGTCGCAGAGGATGCGTTCCGGGCGGCCGAAGGAGGTGAGGAACTGGCTCTGGACGCGGACGTCGGGCAGTTGCAGGGCGCGGGTGCCGGCCGGGTAGCCGCCGAAGGCGGTGGGTACGCCGGTGACCTGGGACATGGCGTCGAGGAGGACTTCGGCGGGCAGGCGCTTGATGATGTACTTCGAGTAGAAGACGTTATCGGCCTGGTTGGTGGCGTTCGATTCCGAAGACAGCTGATAGGTGGCGCTGTTCATGATGGTGCGCATGAGGTGCTTGAGGTCGTAGCCGTGTTTGACGAAGTCGGCGGCGACGGCGGCAAAGAGCTCTTCGTTCGAAGCGGGGTTGGTGGCGCGGACGTCGTCGTAGGGGTGGACGATGCCGCGGCCGAGGAAGTTGGCCCAGACGCGGTTGACGATGTTGCGGGTGAAGTAGTCGTTGTCTTTGGTGAGCCAGTTGGCGAAGTGGACGCGGCGGTCGGCGGTGGAGTCGAGCGGCATGGGCTGGCCGTCGAGGGGGGTGGGGGAGAGGGGGCGGAGGAGGCGGGGGTGGTTGATATCGCCGGAGTTTTTGGCGAAGACGACGTTGTCGGCGGCGGTGCTGCCGTTTTTGATACCGACACGGGCGAAGAGGTTGGCGAACTGATAGTACTGGCGCTGGGTCCACTTTTCCATGGGATGGTTGTGGCAGCGGGCGCAGGTGAGGCGTTGGCCGAGGAAGGCCTGCGTCACGTTTTCGGCCATTTCGATGGTGTCTTTGTGGAGGACGAAGTAGTTGAGCGCGCCGTTCTGGCGGGTGGAGCCGGCGCCGGTGAAGATATCGCGGGCGAACTGGTCCCAGGGTTTGTTGGCCTGGACGGAGTCGCGGATCCAGTTATAGAAGGCCCACATGGCCGGGGTGCGGAGCTTGCGGGAGCTGACGAGAAGGAGGTCGGAGAACTTGTAGGCCCAGTAGTCGGCGTATTCGTCGCGGTTGAGGAGTTGGTCGATGACTTTGGCGCGTTTGTCGGGGGCGGGGTCGGCAAGGAAGGCTTCGACTTCGCCGGCGGTGGGGAGGATGCCGGCGGCGTCGAGGTAGGCGCGGCGGAGGAAGGTGGAATCGTCGGCGACTTTGGAGGGGGTGAGGTTAAGGGACTGCCACTTAGCCGATGCCAGGTTGTCGATGAAGTTGCGGGGGCGGAAGTCAGAGATGACGGGGGTTTGGTTGATGAAGGGGACGGTGACGCGGGCGTAGAGGACCTTGGAGGCGTACCAGAGAGTGATGGCGGATTCGCCGTGGCCGGTGAGTTTGACGAGGCCGGAGTCGTCGACGGTGGCGACGCCTTCGTTGGCGGAGGAGAACTTGACCCAGTTGGTGACGTCTTCGGAGCGGCCGTCGGAGTAGCGGGCGCGGACGATGAGCTGCTGCGTCGCGTTGGGGGCGAGGATGGAGGCCGGGGGATAGACTTCGAGGCCGGTGACTTCGGGATCTTTTTCGGCGGGGGGCGGGGCGCCGGCGGCGATCCATTCGGCGAGGACGCGGTATTCGCGGGTGTCGGTTTTGAAGCGGAGGCCGCCCATGTGGGGGATGGCGAAGGTAGGCTTCAGCAGGAGGAGGGAGCGGGCGGGTTCGGCGAGGTTAACGCGGCGGGAGGCGGACTGGCGGGTGAGGGCGTCGTAGTCGAGTTCGGGGTCGTAGCCGCGGAGGGTGAGTTTGAAGCCGTTTTTGCCGGCGAGCGCGCCGTGGCAGGCGCCCTGGTTGCAGCCGGTTTTGGTGAGGACCGGCATGACGTGATTTTTGAACGACCAGGTGAAGGGGGCGGCGGCGTTGCGGACGCGGACGGTGACCGAGGCCGAGAGGTTGTTGTGGCGGGCGGTGATGGTGGCTTCGCCGTCGGCTTTGGGGGTGACGAGGCCGGAGAGGGAGACGGCGGCGATGGCGGGGTTGGAAGACGACCAGGCGGCGTGGCGGGTCCAGTCGGAGTGGACGCCGCCGTCGAGGAGGGCTTCGGCGAGCAGCTGCTGGCGGGATTCGGGGGTGGCGAGGGTCACCTCCTTCGGCAGGATCGAGAGCGACGGCGCGGCGGGCAGCAGGGCCGCGGTGCAGCAGAGCAGAAGGATGAGGCGCATGGCTTAGGCGAAGAGTTTTTTGATGGGTTCGGTGCCACGGTCGACGACGGGGATGGGGCGTCCCTGCGCGCCGGGGAGCTCGGTTTCAAGATCGATGCCGAGGCCTTTGTAGATGGTCGCGGCGACTTCGGCCGGGGTGGTGGGCCGGTCCTTGGGCATAGCGCCGATTTCGTCCGAGGCGCCGATGACGGTGCCGCCCTTGAGCGGGCCGCCGCCGGCGAGGATGGACCAGCACTGGGGCCAATGGTCGCGGCCGCCGGCGGGATTGACTTTGGGGGTGCGGCCGAATTCGCCGGTGCCGATGACCATGGTGTTCGCGAGGAGGCCGCGCTGGGAGAGGTCTTCGAGCAGGGAGCTATAGGCCATGTCGAACATGGGGCCGACGAGGTCTTTGTAACAGGAGATGGGGGAGAAGGGCTTGGAGCCGTGGATGTCCCAGGTGATTTCGTCGAAGACCGTTTCGAACATGTTGATGGTGACGAAGCGGACGCCGGCTTCAACGAGGCGGCGGGCGAGGAGGCAGCTTTGGCCGAAGCGGTTGAGGCCGTATTTTTCGCGGACGGCTTCCGGTTCGCGATGGAGCTCGAAGGCGGCGCGGGCTTTGGCCGAGGACATGAGGGTATAGGCCTGCTGGAAGCTGGAATCGAGCAGGCGGGCGTCCTGGGAGGTTTCGAATTTGCTGACGGACTTGTCGATGGCTTCGCGCCAGTTCTTCCGCCGGTCGACGCGGTTGGCCGAGAGGTAGTCGGGCGGGAGCATGTCCGGGACGCGGAAGTTGGGGTCGGAGGGGTCGGCGTTGAGGATGAAGGGGTCGAAGGCTTTACCGAGGTAGCCGGCGGCGTGGCCGTGGGGCATGTTGCCGCCGGTGGCGCCGATGGGCCGGGGCAGTAGGATATTGGGCGGGACGTCGCCTTTCGGGCCGCGGAGTTTGCCGACGACGCAGCCGAAGTGGGGGTGTTCGACGCCGCCCTGGAAGAGGCGGCCGGTCTGCATCATCTGGTGGCCGGTGTCGTGGACGGCGGCGGCGGTGTGGTACATGGACCGGACGATGGAGAACTTGTCGGCATGTTTGGCCATGCGGGGGAAGTTTTCGGAGATCTCGATGCCGGGGACGTTGGTCTTGATGGGCTTGTAGGGGCCGCGGATCTCGATGGGGGCGTTAGGTTTCATGTCCCAGGTGTCGAGTTGGGAGGGGCCGCCGACGAGCATCAGGAGGATGCAGTTGACGTCCTTTTTGGGGTCGACGGCGCCGTGGGCTTTGAGGCCGGCGAACTGGGAGAGGCCGAGGCCGAGGGTGGACAATACTCCGGCGTGGAGGAAATCCCGGCGACGGGTTCCATCGCAGAATTCAACAGGGAGATCCGCATCGAGGCGAAACATAGGCACTCCTTAACCGAGTTCGGTGACTTGATTCTATCGCAGAGCGGTAACCTGAACCGGGGCGGTAAACGCGGCGGTCTGGTTGCTTTCGTTGGCGAGTTGGAACGACACTTGGTCCCGGCCGGCCGCGGACATGACGCTGAGGTAGACGTCGGCCCACTGGCCGTTGGGGTCGACTTCGACGGGGTGCTGATCGGAGTCGCGGGATAGCGAACTGCCGACGAAGGAGGGCGCGTCGAGGGTGATGGAGAGGTCCTTGGTGAGGCCAGCGCCATGCAGGCGGTATCGGCGGATGTGGTTGGTTTCGATGACGGGCGGTTCGAGTCGGTCGATGCGCAGGGTGGCGCGGGCGGGAGAGTTGCGGCAGACGACGGCGGGCCCGATTTCGCTGGCGGCGGGGTAGAGGGTGCCAGCGGGGTCGACACAGGAGACGCGATCTTTAGCGAAGTCCAGGGTGCGAAAGGGTTGATAGAGTTGGACGCTGGCGCGACGTTCGTGGCAAGGGGCGCCCGTGGAGCGGCCGAGGAAGCCGGTGGCGACGGCGCTTTCGCAGTTGGCCTGCAGATAGAAGATGGCATTGGGTCCGGTCAGCCACACCGTAGTCAGCAGGAGGGCGAGGTAGAGGCTTTGGACGTAGAAGCGGTGGCCGCGGTAGGAAGCCCAGAGCAGGTAGCCCATGACGACGCGGTAGGGCCGGGTGTCTCTGGAACCTGCGGTGACATGCAGTCCGAACAGGAGCAGGAAGGTCACGGCCGCGGCAAGAACGAGCAGAAACAGTACCGCTGCGATCATTTCAAAGCGCAACCAGTAAACCAAGGCGGCGAGGAGGGCTCCGTTGAGGAGCAGGAGACCGGCAAGAATGAACTGACGAAGAACAAGAGTGTTCATATTGGTTGCGAATTCAGCCAGCGACCACAACCGGCCGCACTGCTTCTAGTCGTTTGGGAGTGCTACAAGTCTAACTTGGTTCCCGCATGCGGCGAGTCCCATCTTTAGGGTAATTTTTTGAGGAAAAGTGGCAGGCGTTCGACAGCGATGGCGCCTCCGGAGGAGGGACGCCGATAGCGGTCGATGACCAACTGACGATCCTGCAGATACCAGGCCGCGGCAAATCCGTTCGACTGGACAGGTTCCGGCATTTGTTCGACGGCCCAGCCGGCGGGGAGTTCGATTTCAACGTTCTCGTGAACGGAGATCGAACCGGCAAACTCTTCCCAGGCCGCCAGAGGGTTCCAGCTCCATAGCCGGCCGGCCGGGGTGAGGCGGTTGTCCTGCCCATACTCGACATACACATGTACGACGTTTTGCAGGGGATCGTCTTGCGTTTTCAGTTCAACGATGCGGGCTTGCAGCTGTTCCGCCAGTGTGGCGTCATACGTTCCGGAGGCGAGCAGGGCACGGCGAACGTTGGCGGCGGCGCCGCGGGCGGTTTCGAGCAGCCGTCCGGTGGTGCGGCCGTTGTCTTCGAGCCGGAGGATGATTTTACGGTCGATTTCACCGGGGCTCCCCGGGACCGTTTCGAGATTGGCGCCTTCGCGCAGCAGGAGGGCGGGCAGGCCGTCGAGGGAGCGGTGGGGGGCGGAGGGATCGCAGTAGAGGAGGCCGGAATCGAGTGGGATGGCGACGGCGGCGGAGTTGAAGACGCGAGGGGAGGGCCATTCGGGGCGGACGCGGCCGGCGGCGTTGAGGGCGACGATTGAGGAGGGGATGCCGATGGCGCGGAGGAGGGCGCGGAGGAGGGTGGCTTTGTCGAGGGAGTCGCCGGCGCCGCGGGCGAGGGTTTGGGCAGCGGGGGCGGGGACGAAGTCATCGGGGTTCGGGAGGGAGGGGAGCCGTTGGACAAACGCGGCGAGTGCGGCGATGCGTTGGCGGGGCTGCGGGAGGTGGGCGGTGAGTTGTTGCGCCTGCGCGGCGAGCGGGGGCGTGGTTTGGGCGGCTGGATCGACGCGGGCGGCGAGCCAGGCGGCGACATCGGCCCAGGTGGCGAAGCGGGGAAGAGTGGAATGGTTGGGGAGCAGGGTGAGGGCGAGTCGGGGGGGAGCCGGGGGATGGGCGGGTAGTTCGCGGAGCTCCCAGGTGTTGGCGGTGCGGACGGCTGGGGCGGCAAACAGGACCGGGCGGAGGTCCCAGGAGGCGGGCGCCTTGATGCGGAAGCGGCTGAGGCGAACCGGGAGTTCGCTGTCCTGGAACTCGAATTCGTGCTGGGGGAGGGCACCGGTGGCAACGATGGTGGATTGGTAGAAGAAGAGGCCTCCCGGCGGGACGGCGGCGGCGACCTGGCGGAGGCGGGAGGCTGGGAACGATGAGGGCTGGTCGGTGAACGCGCTGGGGCCGAGCTCCCGCGGTGCGGCGGCGGGCGGTTGCACCCAGGCGCGAAACTCGATGAGTTGGCGGCCGGGGCGGAGGGAGACAGCGGCGCGGGCGTAGCGGACGCCATCGGGGGTGAGAATGCGAAGAACGCCGCGGGTGGTGATGGTCTGGCGTCCGTCAGGCTCCACCAGAACCGACTCTTCCCGCAGGAGAACATGAGCGGGAGCGCCGGCGGGGGAGGGGTGGGAGGCGGGTTCCTGAAACCAGCTCGAAAGGAGGAAGAGGGCGAGCAAGTAGTGGAGTCCGGGCGGCGGGAGGAAATTCTCCTCCGTTGTCCGCCAGATGTAGTTGTTTTCTTCGGAACCGCGCACGACGGCCTCGCTTCGGCCTGTGCGCTTTTTTCGAAACGCGCACGACGGCCTCGCTTCGGCCTGTGCGCTTTGGATGAACCGCGCACGACGGCCTCGCTTCGGCCTGTGCGCTTGGGATGAACACGCGCACGACGGCCTCGCTTCGGCCTGTGCGCTTTGGATGAACCGCGCACGACGGCCTCGCTTCGGCCTGTGCGCTTGGGATGAACCGCGCACGACGGCCTCGCTT
>JAPKZB010000068.1 GCA_026393985.1 Acidobacteriota bacterium | reverse complement strand
CACAAACAGCCCCAGTCGCCAACGACCGAAGCCAACCGGCCGCCGCGCTGCCAGCCTACCCGAAGCCCTTCGGCCTCTCGCTCGACGAGCCCGCCCAACCCAAAACCTTCGCCGCCGGCGCCGGAAGCCTCTACGGAGAACTCGATCCGGTATAAAATCCCCACCCGCCGCGGCCTGAATCCAAACCGCGAGCAATCGCAAATCCCATAAAATCAAACCGTTACCGGCACCAGCCAGACGACCGAACCCAACCGGCCACCGGCAAGCGCCAGGACCATACAAAGAATCCCTGCTAACCCATTCCGGAACAGATCCGGCCCCTAGACCTTCCAATTCAGGAATCGCGCCATGTCCAGCGCCGCAATCTGCGGGTTCTTCATCGTCAAGTCGACGTCAAAGTTCTCCGTCGTACCCTGCGGGTTCCGCACCGTAATCAACCGGTTCACGTAGCTGCCGCCCGGGAAACCCACCACCTGCTCGTTGTACTCCATGTCTATCCCGGCAAACGGCATCTGCATCGCTGTCAGCGCGCCCCGCAGCGCCTCAATCGCCGGATGCTGCGCCGCTGTAGTCGCCGCCGGCGGTCGCGTCGCCGCCACCGGCGGCAGCGACCGCGGAATCGAAACCGGCCCCGGTGCCGGCGCCGGCGCCGGCGCTGCCGTCGAAACTGGCGGCGTCAAACTCGCCGGGGGCATGGTCGGCGGCGTCGTCGGCGGCGGAAACGGGCTCAACAACCCCGGCGTCAACGCCGTCAAACGCCCCGTGCTCCCCGCGTCGCCCCGGCCCACCGGCGGCGCCGCCGCTGCCGCGCCAAGATTTTGCCGCTCCGCCACTCCCCCGCCAAAATCCTGCCGCCGCGCCGAATCCTCTCGCGCCAAAATCGCGCCAAACGCACCGCTCCGCTCCGTCGTCGTCCGGTCCGTCCGCCGCGTTAGCGGCGCAAAATCTCCACCTTGCCTCTGGATGCTCTGCCTTTGGATCTGCATAATCACCTCGGCAAACTACCCTGCAACCAAACTGCCAAACCATCCGCTACGGCTTCTTCGGCAACTGCTTCTTCGTCTCCTCCGGAATGTCAAACTGGATTACCACCGGATAGCTCTTCCCAAACGGCTCCACCCGAATCTTGCCCGAAATGGTCGGCTTCGGCGACTTATCGCTGCCCGGGTCAAACCGGAACAAGATCCTCGTCTCCTCGCCGGCTCCAATCTCGGGCTTCTCCACCTTGTAGGTAAACCCGGAAATCACCTGGTCCGGAATGTACAGCACCGTAACCCCCCCCGGCATCCCGTTCAAAACCCGAATCGAGTCCTCCGACTTGGCAAAAGACTGCAACAGAACCTGATCCTTCTCCACCTTGATCTGGTTGAAGATCACCTCCGGGTTCTTCAGCATCTCCTCCGGACTCAGCCCCTTGGTCTGGTTCGGACCCGCCTTCATCGGCCCGAATGGCGTCGGCTTCCCGGCCAGCGTGTCGAAGTACTGTACCCACTTGCCCTCCTCGAGACGCCAACGCGACGACACCGGTGCGCCCACCGGCGTCACCACCCCCCGCATCACCACCTCCGTCTGGATCACCGTCACCACCACCGCCTTCTTGAAGTCGTCCGCCCAGTTCACCCGCACAATCTCATGCCCGCGGATTCGCTTCTTCTCCTGCTCGTAGTAGATATCCTTGGCGTCCTCCGCCAGATACCCATCCGTCTGCCGGAATCTCCCCTCCTCCACCAGCTTGTAGAACTCGGTCACCCGCTTCCGCAGCGCCCCCTCCACCTCCGGCGGCGCCGCCTGAAACAGATTCGGCGTCTCCTGCGCCCACAATCCCATAACCAATAACGCCATGCCGCTCAGCTTTTGCAATCGGTGCATCAGATCTCCAGTTTATCCTCTAGACGCTCACACCAGCCCAAACGTTTACCCTGCCCCCTACTCTTTTACCGGCCCCGTCGCGCTGTACTTCGTCAGATGCTGCTTCGTGGTCGTGCTCCACTGCTCAATCGGCGGCGCCCCCTGCCCCACGAAAAACCGGTCAATCTCCCCCCGCAGCTCCCGCTCCACGGCCGCCAGCGCCGGGTCCCCAATCCGGTTCTCCTTCTCGCCCGGATCCCGCTCCAGGTCATACAGCTCGCTCGGCCACTCCTTCGTCCGCACCAGCAGCTTGTACCGCTCCGTCCGCACCCCCCGGACATAGCTGTACTCAAAGAACAGCCGGTCCCGCCACTTCTCCCGCTTGCCCTCGAGCAGCGGCACATAGCTCCGCCCCGGACGCTTCCGGTCCTCCGGCGCACCCACCCCCAGATACTCCAGCACCGTCGGAAAGAAGTCGTAGCTCGAGACCATCCCCGCCTGCACCTGCCCCGTCCGCAGTCGCGCCGGATGCGACCAGATCAGCGGCACCCGGATCGACTCCTCGTACAGATTGAACGGCCAAGTCCCGTTGCCCTTGCCCCACACCCCGTGGTGCCCCGCGTTCCAACCCTGGTCCGAGGTAAACACAATCACCGTGTTCTCCCGCCACCCCTTCCGGTCCAGCCACCCGAGTACCCGCCCCATGTTCCGGTCCAGCCCCGTCACCAGCGCCGAAAAACCCCGCTTGGCCGCCTCGTTGTGGTGCAGGTTGCGCGTCCCGTAGTTCCGCGCCGGATGCTCCGGCTCCTCCGGAAAACACGAAAACTTCGATCCCGCGTAAGGCGCCCGGTCCTGCTCCGGCTGATAGTCATACGGCGTGTGCGGCGCATAGAACGGCACGTGCAGATAGAACGGCGTATCCTCCTGCTGCTGGTTCAAAAACTCCAGCGCGAAGTCCCCGATCGCGTCCTCCTTGAACCCCGCCATCCGCTTCCGCTCCCCGTTGTGTACAAACTCCGCGTCCCGGAAAGGACCCCCGCCGCCTGGCACCGTCGCCCAATAGGTAAAGCCGCGCTGCCCCTTCTCGTCTTCCCCCATGTGCCACTTCCCCGTCATCCCGCACCGGTAGCCCGCCCGCGCCAGCAGCTCCGGGAACGTCAGGTGCCCATCCAGCCACCGCGTCGCCTTCGCCCCCGTCGCGTCCTCCGGCCGCAGCCAGTCCTGCACCCCGTGCGTCGACGGAATCCGCCCCGTCATATACGTCATCCGGCTCGGCGAACACACCGGCGTACAGGCAAACGCCCGCGTAAACTTCACCCCGGACCTCGCCAGCCCATCAATGTGGGGCGTCACCAACTCACTGCACCCGTACGTCCCCGTCGCCCAAGGCGCGTGGTCGTCGGTCATAAACACAATCAGGTTCGGCCGGCGCCGCGGCGCCAGGCTGGCAAAGGCCGGGGGCAGGGCAGCAAAAAACTCGCGGCGTGTCATAAAAGGCAAGAGGGGGAGACCGTAATCAGTCTACCCCCTCGGTGCGCCGGTCAGAATCGACCTTGCGTTCAGGATCGATAAGTCCCCTTCTCGTCGGGGCTGCTCCCAGTGTACCCGAACCACCTTATGGGACAATAGGGTTTCATGGCAAAGATTGAACGGGCCCTGCTGAGCCTGACCGACAAATCCGGTGCCGTCGAGTTCGCCCGCGGACTCCGCGCCCTCGACATCGACCTCATCTCCACCGGCGGCACCGCTAAACTCCTCCAGGACGCCGGCATCCCCGTCTTCGACGTCTCCGCCGTCACCCACTTCCCGGAAATGCTCGACGGCCGCGTCAAAACGCTCCACCCGGCCATCCACGGCGGCATCCTCGCCATGCGCTCCAAACCCGAGCACCTCGAAGCTCTCGAACAACACGCCATCCCCACCATCGACCTCGTCTGCGTCAACCTCTACGCCTTCGAAAAGATCGCCGCCAACCCCCACGCCACCACCGAAGAGCTCATCGAAAACATCGACATCGGCGGCCCCACCATGATCCGCGCCGCCGCCAAAAACTACCAGGACGTCGCCATCGTCGTCGAACCCGACGACTACCCCGCCATCCTCGCCGAACTCAACGCGAACCAGGGCCACATCCTCCCCGATACCCACTGGCGCCTCGCCGTCAAAGCCTTCCACCATACCGCCGCCTACGACCGCGCCGTCTCCAACCGCCTCGCCCTCATCGGCGCCCCGCCTTCGCCGCTCCCGGCCACCCTCGACCTCCGCGTGCCCAAAGTCCTCGACATGCGCTACGGCGAAAACCCCCATCAGGCCGCCGCACTCTATGCCGCCGGCAAATCCGGCGTCGCCGGCGGCGAACAGCTCCACGGCAAGGAACTCAGCTACAACAACCTCGTCGACCTCGACGCCGCCTGGCAGCTCGCCAGCGAGTTCCAGCGCCCCGCCTCCGTCATCGTCAAACACACCAACCCCTGCGGCTGCGCCGAACAGGACTCCCTCGCCGAAAGCTACCGCCGCGCCTTTGAAGCCGACCCCGTCAGCGCCTTCGGCGGCGTCCTCGCCTTCAACCGCCCCGTCGACGCCGAAACCGCCGCCGAAATCAGCAAAACCTTCATCGAAGCCATCGCCGCCCCGGACTTCACCCCGGAAGCCCGCGAACTCCTCACCGCCAAGAAAAACCTCCGCCTCGTCAAAGTCCAACCCATCACCGACCAATACGTCGTCAAATCCATCAACGGCGGCTTTCTCGTCCAAACCCCGGACCTCGCCGGACTCGACCGCGCCACCGCCCGCGTCGTCACCGACCGCCAGCCCACTGAAGCCCAATGGGCCGCCCTCGCTTTCGGCTGGAAGGTCGTCAAGCACGTCAAATCAAACGCCATCGTCTACGCCAATGACGGCCAACTCCTCAGCGCCGGCGCCGGACAAATGAGCCGCGTCTTCTCCGTCGAAATCGGCGCCAAAAAGTCCGTCCTGCCCCTCAACGGCTCCATCGTCGCCTCCGACGCCTTCTTCCCCTTTCCCGATGGCCTCGAAGCCGCCGCCCAGCACGGCATCACCGCCGCCATCCAACCCGGCGGCTCCGTCAAAGACGCCGAAGTCATCGCCGCCGCCAATCGCCTCGGCCTCGCCATGGTCTTCAGCGGATTTCGCCACTTCCGCCACTAATCAGGAATCTACACTCTTATGGCCGAACCCATTCTCGCCGAAGAACCCAAACGCGTCGCCGGCCGCTACGTCGTCTATTTCGTGGTCTTCTTCGCCTTCCTGGTGGCCATGTTCGCCTCCTGGGGCATCAAGGTGATGCGCAAACTGCCCCCGGAAGCCTACAAATCAGCGCAGCCTCCGCAAAAGTGAACTCCGCGTCATTTAATTGACATCCCCTTCCTGTTGATGTAATAACGATAGACGGGGTTTTACACCCCTTCACTTCAGGGAGGTAACTTTGAAAAGCTTTAAGCTTTGGAGTCAACGGCTCGCTCTGTTTTCTCTTCTCCTGACTGCGGTTTCGGCTGTTCCAGCCTCCGCTCAGGTTCTTTATGGCACGTTAACCGGCACGGTCGAGGACCAGTCCGGCGCCACCGTGCCCAACGCGAAAATCACCATCTCCAACTCGCAGACTGGCCTTACGCGCGAATTGACCGCCGACGCCACCGGCCGCTACTCCGTCGTGAGCATTCCCGGCGGCGTCTACACGCTCAAAGTGACCGCCACCGGCTTCAAAACGGTCACCATCCAGAACGTCCAGGTGGCCGTTAATGAAGTCACCCGGGCCGATGCCAAGCTCGACGTCGGCGCCGTTTCCGACGCCATCACCGTCGAAGCCAGCGCGGCCGCGCTGCAGACCGAAAAGGCCGACACCAGCTCGGAAATCTCGCAGAAAGCCGTGCAGAATCTGGCGTTGAACCAGTACCGGAACTATCAGCAGCTGCTGAACCTTGTCCCGGGTACCACGCCGGCCGGCTTCCAGAACTCTTCGACCGACACCCCGGGCCGCGCCCTCACCACCAACGTGAACGGCACCGCCCGCAACAACAACGGCACCCGTCTCGACGGCGCCGTGAACGTCAACATCTGGCTGCCCCACCACGTCGCTTACGTTGCCCCCAGCGAAACCGTTGAACAGGTGAACATCTCCACCAGCTCCTTCGACGCCGAGCAGGGCATGGCCGGCGGCGCGGCGATCACCGTCATCTCCTCGAGCGGCACCAACCAGCTGCATGGCGCTCTCTGGGAATACCACGAGAACCAGCGCCTGCGCAGCCAGCCGTACTTCCGCTCCTCCACCTTCGTCAAGCCGCGCTACACGCTGAACATCTTCGGCGCCAAAGCCGGCGGCGCGATCGTGAAGAACAAACTGTTCTGGTTCGGCCACTACGAAGGCACCCGCCAGGGTACCGGCGCCACCAGCCAGTTCTCGCTGCCCAACGCCGCCATCAAGGCCGGCGACTTCAGCGCCTTCCCGACCCAGATCTTCGACCCGGCCACCGCCAGCGCCGAAGGCTTCAACCGCACCCCGTTTCCCGGTAACCGGATTCCGGCCAACCGCATCAGCCCGCAAACCGCGCGCATTCTGCCCTCGATTCCCGAACCGAACTTCCCCACGCCCAACGTGACGGCCAACCACTTCGTCAACGCCACCGGCAAGTTCGACCGCGGCAACTATGACGCCAAGATGAACTGGAATCGCAACGAGAAGCACAGCATATTCGCCAAATTCTCGCTCCTCCGCGCCAACGTTGGCGGCGTCTTCGCCTTCGGCCCCAATCTCGGCGGCTCCGGCGTCGGCGGCGATCCCGGCCTCGGTGACACCAAGCAGTACCTGGGCACCGTCGGCACCAACTACACCATTTCGCCCACCTTGCTCTTTGACGCCAACTGGGGCATCACCGAACAGGACCAGAGCGTCATCGGCTTCGACTACGGCAAAAACTACGGCAGCGAAGTGTTCGGCATCCCCGGCACCAACGGCACCGACATCCGCTACAGCGGCCTCCCGTCTTTCTCCTTCAACACGTTTAGTGCTTATGGCATGGGTTCCACCTGGATGCCCATGTGGCGTAACGACCGCAGCTACACCTGGACGAATAACTTGACCTGGATGAAGGGCAAGCACGAGTTCCGCTTCGGCTTCGACTACGTCAAGCACCAGTTGAACCACTGGCAGCCCGAAGTCGCCAACCCGCGCGGCGCCTTCTCGTTCAGCGGCAGCATTACCGCCCTCCGCGGTGGCGCGGCGGCCAACAACCTGAACTCGTTCGCCGACTTCCTGCTCGGTACCCCGACCTCGATGGGCAAGAGCGTGCAGGCGTTCCTGATGACGGGACGCGAGCCGCAGCTTGGCTTCTACGTCCGCGACCGCTGGCAGGTCAGCCGCAAGCTCACCGTCAACATCGGTGTCCGCATGGAGCGGTACCCCCTGATGACGCGAGCGAACTCCGGCCTCGAGAAACTTGACCCGTCCACCATGCTGATCCGCCTCGGCGGCTTCGGCAATGTCCCGACCAACCCCGGAATCGACGTGCAACCGCTCTTCGTGGCGCCCCGCCTCGGCATCGCCTACAAGATCAACGATTCCACCGTCTTCCGGGTCGGCTACGGCATGACCATCGACCCGCTGCCCTTCTCCCGCCCGCTCCGCGGCTTCTACCCGCTGACCGTGACGGGTAACTTCGTCGGCGCGACGAACTTCGATCCGTTCCGGACCCTGGCGCAGGGCATCCCGCCCATCGTCGTTCCGGACACCAGCAGCGGCGTCATCAGCCTGCCGCCCACCGTCGACATGCGGACCCCGGGCAACCGGATCGACCGCGGCTACATCCAGAGCTGGAACGCCATGCTGCAGCGCAAGCTGTGGGGTGACATCATCCTCGATGTCGGCTACGTCGGCACGCAGACCACCAACCAGTTGGCCGACCTCGACATCAACGCCGCCGCTCCCGGCGCCGGCGCCGCGGGTCGTCCGTATGCCGCCCAGTTCAACCGCCGCATCGCGCTGAACTACTGGAACGGATTCCTCAGCTCGAACTACCACTCGCTGCAGACCTCGATCAACCGGAGCTTCTCGAAGGGCCTGTTGCTCAAGGGCGCCTATACCTACTCGAAGGCCATCAACATGACCGACGACGACGGCTGGGCGGGTGTTGGCTGGAACCACCTCTCCGTGTTCGACCGCAACCGCGCCCTGGCCGGTTATGACCGCAAGAGCGTCTTCCAGATGGGCTGGGTGTACGACCTGCCGTTCGGCAAGGGTCGTCAGTTTGTCCAGGAAGGCGTCGGTGCCGCGATCCTCGGCGGCTGGAGCTTGAACGGAGTTTACTCCGCCTACTCCGGTACCCCATTCACGATCAGCGCCGATGGCGGCACGTTGAACGCCCCGGGCAACTCGCAGACGGCCGACCAGGTCGGTCCGATGAAGTACATCGGCCTGAAGGGCCCGGGCCAGCAGTACTTTGACCCGGCTGCCTTCGCCGCTCCGGTCGGCGTTCGCTTCGGCACCACGGGCCGCAACCGCTTCCGGAACCCCGGAGTCGCGGGCGCGGACCTGACGCTGATGCGCGTGTTTAAGTTCACCGAACGGATGGATATGACCTTCCGCGCGGAGGCTTATAACTTCTCGAACACCCCCCGCTTCGGCGGACCGGGTGCCAACGTGAACGGCGGTAACTTCGGCGTGATCACCTCGGCGAGCGGCGAACGGCAGGTCCGTTTCGGCCTCCGCTTCGGCTTCTAACCGAATCGCTAACCCCTAACTCAAACCAAAACGCGGGCGCTGATCTCCGGATCAGCGCCCGTTTTCTTTTGGGAGAATAAAGGATTCATGCGAATCGTTCTCGCCTTGTTGACCGTCGCGCTCTGCGCGCAGACGCCCGAACAGTTGCGCCTCAGCCAACAGGGCAAGCAACTGATGGCCGCAGGCCGGTACGCCGAAGCCGTCCCCGTCTATCAAACCCTCACCCGGCAGGTGCCTGGTAACCCCGGCCTTCAACTGAACCTCGGCATCGCCCTGCACATGGCCGGCCGCGACCCGGAGGCCGTCGCCGTCCTCGAACCGGTCACCAAACAGCTGCCGCAGGCCTTCCCTGCCTTCATCCTCCTCGGCACCTCGCTCATGCGGCTCGGCCAGCCGGCCAAAGCCGTCGCCCCACTCGAACGGGCCGTGCAGATGGCCCCGCAGGATATCGAAGCCCGGCGCATTCTCGTCGACGCCCTCGTCACGCTCAACCGCTCCGCGACGGCCCGCCCCCACATGGAGGCGCTCGCCGCGCAGTCGCCGAAAGATCCGGCCGTCTGGTTCGGCCTCGGACGGCTGTACGAAACGCTCGCCGGCGATAACTTCGAACAGCTGCGGCGCACGGCCCCGGAATCCGCCGCCATGCTCTATCTGCTCGCCGAAACGCGCGAGAAACAGGGCCGGAAGAGCGCCGCCGCATTGCTCTACGCCAAGGCCCGGGCGCTCTCACCGCGGCCGCCCGCCTGTCCCTCGCCCTACTGCACCATCCGCGACTATGACACCAAAGCCCGCGCCGCCTTCGCCCGCCTTGGCGATCTCGGCGACTCCGTCGAATGGCGGCAAACCCGCGCCTCCATCCTGACCAACCAGAGCAAGCACGCCGAAGCCGTCACCGAGTGGCGCGCCGCCGTCAGGATGGCCGCCGGACGGCCGGACCTCGAACAGGGGCTCGCCGCCTCGCTCTACGCCGCCCAGCAGTACGACGAGGCCGAGACGCTCCTGCGGAAACTCGTCAAGGGCGAGCCCGGCAACGCCGAGCTCCACTTCCTGCTCGGCGACTGCCTGCTCGCCAAAGGCGACGCCGAAGCGGCCACGCCCTCTCTCCGCCGCGCTTTGGCGCTGAATCCCCGCTTCCCCCCGGTGCGCGCCGCCCTCGGCCGCGCCCTCGCCGTCTCTGGAAAAGCCGCCGAGGCGATTCCCCATCTCGAAGCCGCGTTGCCCTACGACGACGACGGCGCCACCCATTTCCAAATCAGCCGCGCCTACGCCGCCACCGGCCAAAAAGCCAAAGCCGACGCCGCGGCCAAACGATCTCAGGAGCTACGCCAATGAAGCCCTTCCTCCTTCTTCTCGCCGCCCTTCCCCTCGCGGCGCAATCCCTCCCCGAAGCGCTCGCCTTCCTTGAACGGGCCGAAAAGGAACTGCTGGCGGCTTCCAACTACGCCAACCGCGCCGGCTGGCTGCAGTCCACCTACATCAACGAAGACTCCGAGACCCAGGCCGCCCTCGCCAACGAGCAGTACATCAAGAAAGTCATCGCCCTTTCCCGCGAAGCCAACCGCTTCGACCGCCTCGCGCTGCCTGCCGAAGCGGCCCGCAAGATGAAGCTCCTCAAGCTCAACTTGACCATGGTCACCCCGTCCAACGACGCCGAGAGCACCGAACTGACGCGGCTCGTGGCCCGCATGGAATCCACCTACGGCTCCGGCAAGTACTGCCGCGACGCCGCAGCCGACAAGGGCAAGTGCCTCGACCTCGTCCAGATCTCGAACCTCATGGCCACCAGCCGCGATCCGAAGGAACTCGCCGACGTCTGGCAGGGCTGGCACCGCGTCGGGCCGCCCATGCGCCAAGACTACACGCGTTTCGTCGAGCTCGCCAACAAAGGCGCCCGCGAACTCGGCTTTCCCGACTCTGGAGCCATGTGGCGGTCGAAGTACGACATGCCGCCCGATGCTTTCGCCAAAGAGGTGGACCGGCTATGGGAACAGGTCAAACCGCTCTACGTCTCGCTCCACGCCTACGTCCGCCGCAAGCTACGCGACAAGTACGGCGCGGACGTCGTGCCGGCGCGGGGACCCATTCCCGCTCATCTGCTCGGCAACATGTGGGGCCAGAGCTGGGAGAACATCTACGACATCCTCGCCCCGGCCAGCGCCGCCAAGGCCTACGACCTGACGAAGATCCTGAGGGACCGCAAAGTGGACGAGCTTGAAATGGTTCGCTACGGCGAGCGCTTCTTCAGCTCGCTCGGCTTCGCCCCCCTGCCCAAGACCTTCTGGCAGCGCAGCCTGTTCGTCAAACCGGGCGACCGCGAAGTGGTCTGCCACGCCAGCGCCTGGGACGTCGACAACGACGAAGACCTGCGCATCAAGATGTGCATCCAGATCTCGGAAGAAGAGTTCGGAGTCATCCATCACGAACTCGGGCACAACTACTATCAGCGAGCCTATAAGAGCAAGCCGTACCTGTTCCGCGACTCAGCCAATGACGGCTTTCACGAGGCGGTCGGCGACACCATCGCGCTCTCGATCACCCCGGAGTATCTGACGCAGATCGGCCTGCTCGACAAAGCTACCGATCCGTCGGGCGACATCGGCCTGCTCATGAAGCAGGCGCTCGCCAAGATCGCCTTTCTCCCCTTTGGCCTCATGATCGACCAGTGGCGCTGGCAGGTCTTCTCCGGCCAGATCACCCCAGCCCAGTACAACCAGAAGTGGTGGGAGCTGCGCCGCAAGTATCAGGGCATCGACGGCGGGCCGCGGGGCGAGGAGTTCTTTGACCCCTTCGGCAAGTATCACGTCGCGGCCAACGTGCCCTACACGCGCTATTTCCTCGCCCACATCCTGCAGTTCCAGTTTCACCGCGCGCTGGCGCAAACCGCCGGCTGCCGCGGACCGCTCCATCGCTGCTCCATCTACAACTCGAAAGAGGCCGGCGCCAAGCTCAACGCCATGCTCGAAATGGGCACCAGCCGGCCGTGGCCCGAAGCGCTCGCCGCCATCAGCGGCAAGCGCGAAATGGACGCGACCGCCGTGGTGGACTACTTCGCTCCGCTCAAAAAGTGGCTCGACGAACAGAACCAGGGCCACCCCACCGGCTGGTAGCCGCGCGGCGCATGGTCCATCATAAGGAAGGGGTACCCCATGCGCCGTGCTCTTTCTGCTCTCCTCTCTCTTCTTGCCGTGCCCTCCGCCTTCGGTCAGGCCTCGGCGATCAATGGCCAGATTGTCGGCGTGATCACGGACCCGGCGGGCGCCGCCGTAGCCAACGCCAAGATCAAGGCCATTAACCCGGCCACCGGCTTCACCGCCTCAGCGGTGAGTTCGGCAAGCGGCATCTATCGCTTCAACGTGCTGCCGCTCGGCACTTATGAGGTCGCCATCGACGCGCCCGGCTTCTCCCCCGCGCGGCAGACCAATGTCGTGTTGACCGCCGGAGCGACCGCCACCATCGACTTCGCGCTCCAGCTGCGCGGCGTGGCGACCGAAGTCGTGATCACCGCCTCGAACTCGGTCATCGATCCGAGCCGGACCGAACAAGGCTCCTCGCTAAGCTACAACGCCATCGCGAACCTCCCGCTCGTCTCGCGCAACCCGTTCAACTTCATCCTGCAGCAGCCCAACGTCTCCGGCCGCGCCAACACCGAGTTCGGCGTACCGCGCAAGCTCAACGCCAACGGCTTCAACGGACGGATCAACTACCAGCTCGACGGCGCCAACAACGTGCAGAGCGACCGCGCGGGCATCCGCCTCATGCCGGTGTCGAACACCTGGGTGCAGGAGGTGCAGCAGGTATCGAACGGCTTTGCGCCCGAGTTCGGCAACACCGTCGGCACCGTCTTCAACACCATCACCCGCAGCGGCACGAACGACCTCCATGGCGAGGGCGCCTTTATCTGGCGGCGCACGCCCTATAGCGCCCGGCCGGCGCTGCTCAGCGCCGCCTCCCCAACTCCGGAGGTGAACGTCAACGCCTTCAACGGCAGCGCCGGCGGCGCGCTCAAGAAAGACAAGGTCTTCTACTTCGGGGCCTACGAAAGGGTAAAGCGCGACCTGCCGAGCACGGTCTCGGTCACCCCGGCCAACCTCGCGCTGCTCGGCCTGCCCGCCACCTTTGCCGATGCCATCCCCTTCCGGCAGGACGTCACGTTCTTCATGGCCAAGGTGGACTGGCAGCTCAACAGCGTCAACCGCCTCGCCGTCCGCTACAACGGCCACCGCAACGACTCGCCGTACAACGGCGCGGGCGGGCTGTCCACCATCGACCGCACCTACAACTTCGTTGACCGCAGCCATGCCGGGGCCGTGCAGTTGGTTTCGATCGTCTCGCCCCGCGCGGTGAACGAACTGCGGGTGCAGATCCCCTACCGCACGCAGCAGCAGCAGGCGTTCGAGGCGACCGGCAAAGGCCCGGCCATCACCATTCCCGGCATTGCGCAGTTCGGCAACTCGACGGCCGTGGGCTTCAACTACGAAGAGATGACCCCGGAGGTGAACGAGAACTTCTCCTACGACCTTGACCGCCATGCGCTGAAGTTCGGCGGGGCGCTGCGGTCCATTCGCGATACGCAGGTGCAGGCGACGAATGCCACCTACACCTTCCCTTCGATTGCCGCCTACCTCGCGGCGAAGAACGGGGCGAGCCCGCGCGGCTACACGAATTTCGTGCAGACGGTGGGCGAGCCGTCGATCACCTACAACTCGCTGTTTACGAGCCTCTACGCGCAGGACGCGTGGAAGCCGCGCGCCAACGTCACCATCAGCTACGGGCTGCGCTACGACCTCTACCGCCCGCCCACGGCGCGGGAGAGTTCGCCATTTGCCGCCTCGCGCTCCTTCCGCACCGATAAGAACAACTTCGCCCCGCGGCTGGCCGTGGCGGTGGGGTTGGGCAAGTGGGTACTGCGGTCGAGCGCGGGAGTCTTCTTCGACCCCTTCCAGACCGACACCTACCGGCGCGCGATCCTCAACAACGGCACGCCGCAGTTCTTCAGTCTGAGCGCGGCGCCGGCGGCGGCGTTCGCGCCCGCGTTCCCGAGCGTCTTCACGGGCATCCCGAGCGGCTTTACGCCCACACTGCAGGACATCACGACGGTATCGCCCGATTTTGCGAACCTCTATTCGGCCAACGCCAATGCAACCATCAGCCGGGAGATTACACCGGACCTCGGCGTGACGATCTCCTATCTGTTCACCAAGGGCAACCGGCTGCCGGTGTTCCGCAACATCAACCTGTCGCCGGGGCCCAACACGCTCGCCGACGGCCGGCCCATCTTTGCCGGGACGCGTCCGATTGCTGGCTTCGGCAACATCATCAGTGCCGAGAGCGCGGGCAAATCGAACTATCACGGCATGAACGTCACGGTGACCAAGCGGTACGCCAAGACCTTTGAACTGTTCGGGAGCTACACTTGGTCGCACGCGATTGACGATGCGCCCGAGCAGAACAACATCGACAGCGGGGCGTTTCTGCTGAGCGACTGGAGCAACCGGCGCCGGGATCGGGGCAACTCGTTAACCGACCGGCGGCATGTGTTCAACGGCAACGCGGTGTGGGACCCGCGGGCGGCGAGCGGGAGCAAGGCGTGGAACTACTTCGTGAACCACAACAAGTTCAGCTTCGCCGTGAACGCGCAGACGGGCGAGAACTTCAACATGGGCTCGAACCGGGTGTTGAACGGCGACGCTTCGACCGGCGCCGCGTTCCAGCGGCCGTTGTATGTGGGGCGGAACACGATTGTGGCGCCGGCGACGTTTGAGGTGAACATGCGGTACACGCGCACGATTCCCGTGCGCGAGCGCTGGGCGGGCGAGTTCTTCATCGAATCGACCAACCTGTTCAACCGGACAAACGTGACGGCGCTGAACAGCGCGGCGCAGGTGGACGCGGCGGGCAATATTACGGGGAAGGCGCCGCTGAACTGGACGGGCGCCCTTGATCAGCGGCTGCTGCAGTTGGGGCTGAAGTTCCGATTCTAAGGCCGGATCAGACCTTGCCGGGCTCGGGATGTTTCCACGGAGCCCGGTAGGGGCGGGTGAGCAGGCGCGTGGCTTCGGCGTCGCCGGTGACGACGTGCTTCACCGGGTCGTACCGTAAGGTGCGGCCGGTCTTCATGGCGAGGTTGGCGAGGATGCAACTGGCCGAGGAGATGAAGCCCTGCTCGATGTCGGCCACGGGCTTCGATCGCCGGTCGATGGCCGCGAGCAGATCCTTCATATGCCCGCGAATGGCCGGCGCCACGTGGCGTTCGAGATCCTTCTCCACCTTGTCGATGGGGTACTCTTCGAGCTCCATCTTCACATCGCGGTGGACCGCCGGCTGCTTCTTATCAAGCGGCTCGAAGTCGTAGCTGTTGACGCTCGCCTTGAGCGTTCCCTTCTCGCCATAAAACGTCGCGCCCCAGGGATACTTCGGGTCCGGCGGGTGGCCCCAGCTGCGATGGGTCCAATGGACTTTGACCGTGCCGAAGTCAAAGGTCGCCTCCTGCGTGTCGGGGATGTTAGCGACGCTGGCCGGGTCGACCAGGATGCCGCCGCTCGAGGAGATGCTGGTGGGCCAGCCGAGGTCCATCATCCAGCGCACCATGTCGAGCATGTGGACGCACATGTCGCCCATAATGCCGTTGCCGTACTCTGTAAAGGCGCGCCAGCGGCGCGGATGCTGCAGCCCGTTCCAGGGGCGCATGGGCGCCGGGCCGGTCCACATCTCGTAGTCGAGTTCCGCGGGCAGGGCGGGCGTGGCCGGCGGGTTCTTGGCCCGCATGTGGTAGTAGCAGTAGATTTCGACGTAGGCGATCTTGCCGAGCTTACCGATTTTGAGAATCTCGTCGCGGGCCTCGATCAGGTGCGGCGTCGACCGGCGCTGCGTGCCGATCTGCACGACGCGTTTGTACTTGCGCGCCGCCTCGAGCATCGCGCGGCCTTCGGTGACGTCAACCGAAATCGGCTTCTGGCAGTAGATGTCGGCGCCGGACTTACAGGCTTCAATGAAGGGCAGGGCGTGCCAGTGGTCGGGCGTCGCGATCAGGACGATGTCGAGATCCTTCTCCTTGAGCATCTCGCGATAGTCGGCGTACAGCCGCGGCCGTTTCTTCGAGGCCTGGCGCTCGACGACCATGTCGCCGCACTCGGCCAGCATCTTCTTGTCGACGTCGCAGAGCGAGACGACCTCGACGGGCGCGACCTGGAGCAGGCGGAACAGGTCGCTCTTGCCGTACCAGCCGGTGCCGATCAGGCCGACGCGGCGGGGTTTCTGTTGGCCGTAGGCGGCAAGGGCGGAAGCGCTGAGCGAGAGGAAGTGTCGACGTTGCATGCTTCGCAGTATAAACTCGGGAGTAATGCGGAGTCTTCTGTTCTTCGTCGCGGTAGTGGCTTGGTGCAAGCCGGTGGAATTTACCAGGGACGTGCGGCCGATCCTGTCGGACGCCTGCTTCCAATGTCACGGGCCGGACGAGACCTCGCGCAAGGCCGGTCTGCGGCTCGATACGAAAGAGGGCGCCATGGCCAAGGCCATCGTGCCGGGCAAGGCGGCCGACAGCCTGCTCGTCAAACGAATTACGCACGCCAGCCCGGTGCTGCACATGCCGCCGCGGGCGGCCAAGGTGCAGCTTACCGAGGCGCAGGTGGCGACGCTGCGGCAGTGGATTGACGAAGGCGCCAAGTGGGAGGATCACTGGGCCTACCAGAAGCCGGTGAAGCCGGCGGCGAAGTCGATCGACGAGATCGTGAAGGCCCGGCTGATCAAGGAGGGCCTCGCGCAGAATCCCCCGGCCGATAAGGCGACCCTGCTGCGGCGCGTGACGCTCGACCTGACCGGCCTGCCGCCCACGCCGGCCGAGGTGGATGCGTTCCTCGCCGACAAGTCAGCCAAGGCGTATGAGAAGGCCGTCGACCGCCTGCTCGCCAGCCCCCACTACGGCGAGAAGCAGGCGATGCACTGGCTGGATCTCGCGCGCTACGCCGACACGCACGGCTTCCATATCGACTCGCACCGGGACATGTGGCCGTGGCGCGACTGGCTGATCGGCGCCTTCAACAAGAACATGCCCTATGACCAGTTCACCATCTGGCAGCTGGCCGGCGACCTGCTGCCCAACGCCACGCGGGAGCAGAAAGTAGCCAGCGGCTTCAACCGCAACCACGTCATCAATTACGAAGGCGGGGCGATTCCGGAGGAGTATCAGACCGAGTATGTGGTCGACCGCGTGGAGGCGACCTCGACCACCTGGCTAGGCCTGACCATGGGCTGCGCGCGCTGCCACGACCACAAGTACGACCCGATCAAGCAGAAAGACTTCTACCGCTTCTTCGCCTACTTCAACAACGTGGCCGAGAAGGGGCTGGACGGGCAGCGGGGCAACGCGGCGCCGGTGCTGTCGCTGCCGACCGAGACGCAGGCCGGGCTGCTCAAGGAGATCAACGAGGCGGTGGCCAGCCGCGAGAAGCAGCTCGAGGCCGCCGATGTACCGGCGCAGATCAAGGCGTGGGAGGCGCGCCGGCAGTTCGCCGCGCCGAGCCGCGCCGGGCTGCTGGCGCACTACGAGTTTGAAGGCAACATGCTCGAGACGACCGGCTCCTACAAGCACGGCCGGTATCTGGGGCTGCCGCCGACGCCGCGGGATGGTCCGGTAGGCCAGGCGGCGACGTTTGATTCGACGTCACAGGCCGAAGCCCCGGCGGCGCACGACTTCGACTCCACCAAACCCTTCGCGCTCGCCTTCTGGTTCCGCGGCGGCAACAACCTGGACCCGCTGGTCATCCTGCAGCAGAAGAACGAGACCGGCTGGCTGTTCACCCACGACACCATCTTCAACATCGGCGACCTGCGGCGGGGCGCGCACCTGATTGTGAAGTTCTTCGCCCCCGGCGGGGCGACGCTTGAGATGCAGACCGCGGCGCCGTTCGGCTACGGCGACTTTGTCCACTTCACGCTGAACTACGACGGCAAAGGTAAGTTCACGCTACTGCAGGACGGCAAGCCGGCCGCACTCACGACCGTGAAGAACACACTGAACGGAGCCAACTTCCGGACCAACGCGCCGTTGACGGTCACCAAGCTGGTGGGCACGCTCGACGACCTGCGCATCTACAACCGCGAGTTGAGCGCGGGGGAGGCGCATCAGTTGGCCGTGATCGAGCCGGTGCGGTATCTCGTCGAGAACTCGGGCATCCGGCGGACAAAGGAGCAGGCGGCCACGGTGCGGGAGTTCTATCTCACGTATGAGGCGCCGGAGGCGACCAAGGCGCTCTATGCGCGGCTGCAGCAGTTGAAGCGGGAGCGCAAGGAGCTCGAAGAGACGATTCCGACGACGATGGTGATGGAGGAGCGGGCCGAGATGCGGGAGACGCATCTGCTCATCCGCGGCGCCTACGACCGCAAGGGCGAGAAGCTGACGGCGGCCACGCCGGGCTTTCTGCCGCCGCTGCCGGCGGGGACGGCGAGCAACCGGCTGGGCCTTGCGCAGTGGCTCGTGAGCGGCGAGCATCCGTTGACGGCGCGCGTGGCTGTGAACCGCATGTGGGCGCAGTTGTTCGGCACGGGGCTGGTGAAGACGGTGGAGGATTTTGGCAGCCAGGGCGAGATGCCTTCGCATCCGGAGCTGCTCGACTACCTGGCGGTGCGGTTCGTGGAGCTCGGTTGGGACATGAAGGCGATGCAGCGGGAGATGGTGCTGTCGGCCACCTACCGGCAGTCTTCCAAGGTGCGGCCGGAGTTGAAGGAGCGGGACCCGGAGAACCGGCTGCTCGCGCGGATGTCGCGCTTCCGGCTGCAGGGCGAGAGCGTGCGGGACAACGCGCTGGCGGTGAGCGGGCTGCTGAACGCCAAGATCGGCGGCAAATCGGTGTCGCCCTATCAGCCACCCGGCTTGTGGGAGGACGTGGCCTACGGCGCGCAGTTTACGGCGCAGCGCTATGAGCAGTCGCACGGCGAGGATCTGTATCGCCGGGGGATGTACAGTTTCTGGAAGCGCACGCTGCCGCCGGCGACGCTGGCGACCTTCGACGCGCCGGACCGCGAGAAGTGCGTGGCGCGGCGGGCGACGACGAACACGCCGCTGCAGGCGCTGGCGCTGTGGAACGACCCGACGTTTCTTGAAGCCGCCCGGCACCTGGCCGAGCGGACGCTGCGGGCGGCCGGGCCAGACCGCGTCAAACGGCTGCGGCAGATGTTCCGCACGGCGACGGCGCGCTATCCAACCCCGGCCGAACTGGCGTTGCTCGACAAGGTGGCCGGCGAGCAGTTGGCCGAGTACCGGGCCAAGCCGGCCGAGGCGGCCAAGCTGGTGGCCATCGGCGAATCGAAAACGCAGTATGCCGATGCGGTGGAGCTGGCGGCCTACACGAGCGTGGCGAGCGCGATTTTGAACCTGGACGAAGTGATTACGAAGGAATAGGCGATGACGACACGACGGAACTTTCTTTCGCAACTGGCGCTCGGCTCGCTGCTGAGCGGGGCGACGCCGACCAAGGCCAAGTCGATTATCTATCTGCACATGTCCGGCGGGCCTTCGCAGATTGATCTGTTTGACGCGAAGCCGCAGTTGAAGCGCTTTCAGGGCCAGGACCTGCCGGGCTCCGTGCGCATGGGGCAGCGGATTACGGGAATGACCTCGGGGCAGTCGACGCTGCCGGTGGCGAGTTCCGTGTTTTCGTTCGGCAAGTATGGACAGTCCGGCGCCGAGTTCTCCGAGCTGCTGCCGTGGCACCGGAAGATCGCCGATGACATCTGCCTTGTGCGGAGCGTGAACACGGACGCGATCAATCACGACCCGGCGATTACCTTCATCCAGACCGGTTCACAGCAGCCCGGACGGCCCTGTATTGGTTCCTGGGTGAACTACGGGCTAGGCAGCGAGAACAAGAATCTGCCGGCGTTTGTGGTGATGATCAGCCAGAAGAGCGGCATCAACGTCGATCAGCCACTGTTCAGCCGGCTGTGGTCGAGCGGCTTTCTGCCCTCGAACTATCAGGGGGTGAAGTTTCGGGCGGGGACGGACCCGGTGCTGTTCCTGAACGATCCGGAGGGGATTACCCCGGCGACGCGGAAGAACATTCTCGACCTTTCGGGGCAGCTGAACGCCAAGCGGGCAGCCGAGTTGGGCGACCCCGAGATTGAGACGCGGATTGCGCAGTACGAGATGGCGTTCCGGATGCAAAGTTCGGTGCCGGAGTTGACGGACCTGTCGAAGGAATCGGAGTCGACTTTTGCTTTGTACGGGTCCGAGAGCCGGAAGCCGGGGACGTTTGCGCAGCAGTGTCTGCTGGCGCGACGGCTGGTGGAGCGCGGGGTGCGGTTTGTGCAGTTGTACAACCGCGGCTGGGACCAGCACGGGGATCTGCCGCGGGATCTGGCGCTGCAGGCGCGGGCGGTGGATCAGCCGTCGGCGGCGCTGGTGCTTGATTTGAAGCAGCGGGGGTTGTTGAAAGACACGCTGGTGGTGTGGGGCGGCGAGTTCGGGCGGACGGTGTACTGTCAGGGGCGTTTGACGGAGACGAATTACGGGCGGGATCATCATCCGCGCTGCTTTACGATGTGGTTTGCCGGCGGCGGCATCAAGGGCGGGCAGACGATTGGCGAGACCGATGATTACTCGTACAACGTGGTGAAAGATCCGGTACACGTGCACGACATGCAGGCGACGCTGCTGCACTGCTTAGGGGTGGACCATCTGAAGTTGACCTACAAGTTTCAGGGGCGCTACTTCCGGCTGACGGACGTGCACGGCAACGTGGTGAAGCAGATGGTCGGTTAGGGTGCGGGGCCGGGGCAGCCGGGATCAGCCCAGGAGTGTGAAGTTAACTTCTACGGTCGCAGCGACCGGTACCGCCCTGCCCTTGGCCCGGCCCGGCTCGATGCGCCACCGGACCAGCGCCTCGCGCGCATTCTCGTCAAGACCCAAACCGACGCGCCGCAAGATCCGGATGTTGCCCGGCCGTCCGGCAGCGTCAATCTCCACGGACAGCACCACGGTACCTTCCAATTTGGCGCCACACCCTTCCTGGGAGTACAAAGGCTGCACCTTCTCCAGTAAACGAGGCGCGATCACACCACCTCCCGCGTGGCGGACGTCCGCCCCCGGCGTCTGGCGAGCCAAAGCGGCGCGGTCAAACCGCTCGGCGGCCTCAGCGGCCCGGCCCTGGCGCTTCCTTCTAAGGGCCTGCCATAGCGCGGCCCCGGCCGGATTCATGCCGGCAAAGCGGGAAAAAGCTTCTTCGTATTCTTTCCGTGGCAGGGCATCGAGGCCCTGCGTGAGCGGAGCAGGATTCTGGGTCTGTCCCCGGAGCGTGGTAATCTGCAGCACGGCAACGACACAGGCGAGCGCCGCAGCAGCGGTGGTCAGCCGGCCCGGCGCGGTGCGGACGGTTTGCGCCGCCAGGATCGACCGGAGCCTGCCTTCGAGCGGAACCCGCCGGGCCATGCCGAGAGCGAAGCGCGCCGGCGGCAGCGGGGCGGCAACGCAGAGCAGGCTTTCGGCTTACTCGGATGGCCGTACCCCCCGCCGCAGGACGCTGTCGTCAGCCGCCAACTCCCGCTCGGCCGCCAGATGGCGCCAGGCGCACCAGGCCAGCGGGTGCCACGAGTAAAACGCCAGCACGCAATGGGCGAACAGATGGGCGGCGTACTCATGGAGCACCACGTGGCGTCGACGAGCGGCGGGCCAGGCGACCGCCTCGGCCGGCAGGAAAGTCAAGGGGTGGAAGTGTCCGAACGTGAAGGGCATCGTGCCGTGCGGAGCCCGGCGCAGAATCGGATGGCGCCCCGGGGTGCTCCGGCGGAGTTGTCCGAGCCGGAGTAACGATGCAGCCAGATGAAGCAGCATCAACCCGCCGCCTGCGGCCCACACCCAAAGGGCAAGCCGGGGGAGGGAAGCCGGAACCATCGCCGCCGGCAGGCCGCCCGCGGCCTGGTCCCCGGCCGTCACCGTAGTGCCGTACAGCAGCCGCGAAGACCCGAAAGGCAGTTCGGGAAGTACCCCATCAACCGGCTCCCTACCGGCCAGCGGCAATAGGGTCAGAGTCCAGAACGCCAGGAGCCACACCAGATGGCGGGCGGCGGCCGAGCGGCGGCGCAAAGCGTGGCTGCCCAAAGCCGCGAGTAGCGCGGCGACCACCTACATTGGGCAGTTATGGAAAAAGGTCTGCAGGAGATGGCGCAGCGCCGACTGCTTGGCCTCGACCGGGGCTACCGTCGGCAGGTAGACGTACTTCATGCCTTCCTGACGGTGAGTGAGATGACCCTTTTCAACCAGCGTGCGGAGCAGAGCCCGTACCGCCGAGTAGGATGGGGGATCCGGCAGCCGGTCCAAAACCTCGGCGGCCGTCGCCGACCCGCTTTCAAAGACGATGTCCATGATCTGGCGCTCGCGTCGGCACAAGGATTGCTGCTTTTCTAGCACCCGCTGCGCTGGGAGGCAAGAGCTATTTTGTACAGCGGGTCACAAAAGCGGGTGGCAGGTTGCGCCACTCCCACCGGAGCCGCTCCACCCGGTCAAAGTAGCGGTTGAGCAGCTTGTAGTAGCGCTGGCTGCCGGGCATCAATAGTCCGATGTGGTAACCAAACGAAGCCATCTGTCCGCCAGGACGCAACACGGCGTGCACACCGGACAAGCCCGCCTCCTGCAGCCCCGGGTCAAAGGACGGCCAGGGTAGTCCGCTGACCACGCAATCCACCGCCTCGATGCCCTGGCTGCGGCAGATCTCGGCCAGGTCGGCCACATTGCCTTCCACCACGTCATACTGCGGATAGCGCTTCCGCCACGCCGCACACAGCGCCGAGTTTCGTTCAACGGCCAGAAACCGCACCCCAGGTCGCAAGCGAGGCAAAACGGCCTCCGTCAGAGCGCCCGTCCCCGGCCCCAGTTCGACGACGACGCGAGCCTCGGACAACGCCAGCGAGTCGGCAAGATGGCGGGCGAGAAACGGAGAGCTCGGACAGACTGTCGCTACCGAAAACGGATCGCGCGCAAACTCCCGGAGGATCAGTTTGTAGTCCTCAACCGATTTGGTTTCAGCGTTTCGCACCTCACTAGTTTCACCTAATCGCTCGCCCCGTTGCCGGTAATTTTGCGGCCATCGCCGTTTTCCCCTTGACAAATAGCGAACAAAAGGCGAATATCGGCCCGTGGGGACGCTGATTGGGATCGCACGCATGGCCGCGGAGAGTCCGCTGCTCGAAGCCAAGCGCCGGGTGGCGTATCTTGAACTCACCGGCCGGAGCCTGCTCAACCGCTGCTCCGGTCAGCGGCAGTACTTTGATTGGACGGTGAATCCCTACCGGGGCTGCGAGTACGGCTGCCAGTATTGCTATGCCCGCTATACGCATGAGTTCATGAATCTGCCCGTTGAGGAGTTTGAAACGCGGGTGTTCGCCAAGACCTGGGACGAGGCGATGTGGAGGCGCGATTTGCGGCGGGTCAAGCCGGGCGACACCATCGCCTTCGGCACGGCCACTGACTGCTACCAACCGGCCGAACGCCGCTTCGGGCTGATGCGCAAGATGCTCGAAGGGCTGGCGGGCCGGTCCGGCATGCGGATTCTGGTTACGACGAAATCGGACCTGGTGGCGCGGGATGGCGATGTGCTGCGGGACCTGGCGCGGCAGAACAGCGTGCGAATCGTGCTGACGGTCACAACAATGAATGCCGAACTGGCGCGCCGCATCGAGGCCTACGCTCCGCGGCCGGATCTGCGGATGGGCGTCGTGGCCGAGTTGGCGGCCCGGGGCCTAGGGGTGGGGGTTTCGGCTTCGCCGGTCCTGCCCTGGCTCACCGATCGCGAGGAGTCGCTCGATGCCGTGGCGAGGGCGGCGCGGGAGGCTGGGGCCATGACCTTTTATGCCCGTCCGCTGTTCTTGCGCGAGTCGGCCTGGGCCGTCTTTCTGCCCTGGCTCAAGCGGGAGTTCCCGGAGCTTGAGACCTGCTACCGCCGTCGCTTTGCCCGGGGAGCACATGTGGACCGGCATTACAGCAACTGGCTCGAAGAACGGGTGGAGCGGTTGCGGGCGCGGCATGGCCTCGCGGGTCGGTGGGAGGCCCCCGCGGCGCAGTTGCCGCTGCAGTTGCCGCTGTTTTCTTGACGAGACAAAGTGCTTGACGGAAAATAATGATTTATGGCGCAGCCGGTAAATATGGGGGATCACGCCTTGGCGCAACTGCGCTACATCCGGCAGACGATGGAGCGATCCGGGGAGTTTACGGCGGTGCCCGGATGGGGCGGCGTTTGGATGGGGGTTACGGCCCTTGGCGCTGCCTGGCTCGCCGCCCGGCAGGCAAACCCGGCGGGATGGCTGACGGTCTGGCTGGCGGAGATGGGCCTGGCGGTGGCTATCGGGGGTCTGGCCATCTGGCGGAAGACCCATCACGGCGACCGGAGTCTGTTTACAGCTCCGGGGCGGCGTTTCTTCCTGAGCTTCGCCCCTCCGGTGGCCGCCGGGGCGGTGCTGAGCGCCGCGCTGATCCGGTTGCAGTTGGCTGGGGTGCTGCCGGGGCTGTGGCTGTTGCTGTACGGGGCCGGGGTGACGACGGCCGGGGCGTTCAGCGTGCGGGTGGTGCCGTTGATGGGGCTGTGTTTCATGGGGCTCGGGGCGGGGGCGCTGGCCGCGCCGGTCGAGTTCGGCAACCTGTTCCTGGCGGCGGGGTTTGGCGGATTGCAAATCGGCTTCGGGGTTTGGATTGCGAGGAGGTACGGTGGCTAGAGCAGCAGCGGTAAAGGTAAAACCGGTTCTCGATGCGGTGGCCATTGAGGTTAACCGGGAGGCGCAGGCGCTTGAAAGCCTGATTCATGAAAAGATGCGGTTAGGCATCGTCAGCGCGCTGGCGGCGAGCGGCTCGATGAGCTTCCATGAGTTGAAAGAGCTCCTGCAGACAACCGACGGCAACCTGAGCGTCCACGCTCGCAAGCTCGAAGAGGCCGGCTACATCGAGTGCCGCAAGACGTTTGATAACCGGAAGCCGAAATCGGACTACGCCCTGACCGGGGAGGGCCGGGCGGCGCTGGAGAAGTATCTGAGCCATCTTGAAGCGCTGTTGGGCGCGATGCGGAAGCGATAGGATAAGAGCGATGACCAGACGGAAAGTGATCGCGACCGCGGCAGCTGCGGCCGCCGCCGCCAGTGCCCAGCCGCCCGCGGGCGGGCCCCCGCAGACTCTGCTGCTGCGGCGCTATCAACTGCGCAACAGCGGGGACGCGATGGGCGCGACGCTGGCGAAGTTTCTTGAGATCTCGAAACGGCCGGCGCTGGAGCGCGCCGGCGCCCAGGGCCTGGGCTTTTTCAGCTCCTTTATCGGCCCCGATACGCCGTACTATCTGACGCTCGAAAGCTATCCATCGCTGGGCGCGCTCGAAGAGGGAATGAACCGGCTGGCCGCCGACCGGAAGTTTCAGGCCGAACTCGCCGCCTTCAACAAGACCCCGGGGCAGCGGTTTGTTCGCTACTCGACGGAGATTTTGAAGGGGTTCACGGGCTTTCCGGGCGTGGTGGCGCCGCCGCCGGCCAAAACGGCTCGCCTGTTTGAGCTGCGCACCTATGAAAGCGACGACGCCACGTCGCTCGCCGAGAAGATCCGCATGTTTAACGAAGGGGAGATCGCGATCTTTCAAAAGACCGGCCTGAACCCGGTGTTTTTCGGCGAGACGATTATTGGCGAGAAGCAGCCGAATCTCACCTATCTGCTCTGGTACGACAGCCTGGCGGCGCGCGAGGCCAACTGGAGCCGGTTCGTAGCGCATCCGGAGTGGCTCAAGCTGCGGGCGACGCCGGGCTGGAGCGATGGCGAGATCGTCTCCAATATCTCGAACTCGCTGCTGCGGCCCCTGCCTTTCTCCCCCATCCGATAAGAGTTTCCCGATGAAAAATCATGGCTGGATACTAGAACGGCGTCCGGTGGAAAAACTGGATGCCTCATGTCTCGCTTGGCGAGAGATGGAGTTGGCTCCCCTGGCGCCGGGCCAGGTGCGGGTGAAGACGCTGCTGCTGTCGCTCGACCCGACCAACCGGATCTGGGCCTCGGCGGCGGAAAGTTACCTGCCGCCCGCGCCGCTCGGCGAGGTGATGCGGGGGATCGCGGTGGGGGTGGTGGAAGAGTCGGCCGACCCGCGCTGGCAGGCGGGCCAACTCGGGCAGGGGATGCTGGGCTGGCAGGAGCGCGCGGTAGTTTCGGGCGGCTCGTTGACGCCGCTGCCGGCCGGGGTGACGCCGGAGCAGTGGTTTGCCGTCTTCGGCCATATCGGGATGACGGCGTATTTCGGGCTGCTCGATGTTGGCCAAGCCAAGGCGGGGGAGACGCTGGTGGTTTCGGCGGCGGCGGGGGCGGTGGGGTCGCTGGTGGGGCAGATCGGAAAGATCCTGGGTATGCGCGTGGTAGGGATTGCGGGCGGGGCGGACAAGTGCGCCTGGATTACCGGCACGCTGGGCTTTGACGGCGCCATCGACTATAAGAACGAGAACGTGGCCAAGCGGTTGCGGGAGCTCTGTCCGTCGGGTATCGACGTCGTTTTCGAGAACGTCGGCGGCGAAGTTCTGGACGCGTGTCTTGGCCGGCTGGCGCTGCGGGGGCGCGTGGTGCTGTGCGGCCTGATTTCGCAGTACAACGCGACGGCACCGCCGCCCGGACCGCGGAATCTGGCGAATCTGTTGATGCAGCGGGGCCGGATGGAAGGCTTTATCGTGCTCGACTTTTTAGAGCGCGCCGGGGAGGCGATGGCTCGGCTGGGCGAGTGGGTGGCGGCGGGTAAGCTGCGGTACGCCACCGATATCGTCGACGGGCTGGAGAACGCGCCCGCGGCGCTCGACCGGTTGTTTGCCGGAGCGAATCGGGGAAAACTGATGCTGCGCGTTGGAGAGAATGGGTAGCGGTTGGTCGTACCATTACAGTGTGACCCTTAGAACTGCAGTATTCCTCAGCATTTTGAGCCTGGCGCTGCCACCCCTGGCGGCGCAAAGCCGGCCGGCCCCCAAGAAAAGTGGCATTGATCTGGCAGGACTCGATCTGTCCTGCAAGCCATGCGAGGACTTCTGGCGCTTCGCCAACGGCCTGTGGGTAGACCGGAATCCGATTCCGGCCAGCCAGTCCGGTTGGGGCACCATGTCCGTTGTTTCGGAGGGAAATCGGGAACGGCTCCGTGCGCTGCTCGAGACCGCTGCCGCGGCCAACGCCCCGGCGGGCAGCCGCGAACGGAAGATTGGCGATCTCTTTGCCGCGTGCATGGATACGGGAGCTGTTGAGAAGCAGGGCATGAAGCCGCTGGCCAAGGACCTGACGGCCATTGAAAAGATCAGCGACGCCAAGGCGCTGCTCGACACGCTGGTGGCCTTCCAGAAGAACTCCGCCTTTGGCCCGGTGATCGTTTTTGCCCGGCAGGATGCCAAGAATTCGAGCGCCACGGTGGCCGCCGTGGCGCCCGCCGGGCTTTCGCTGCCCGAGCGCGACTACTACTTCCGCAGCGATGACCGCACCAAGGCCATCCGCGCCGAGTTTCTCGTGCACGTGGCCAAGATGCTGACGCTGGCCGGCGCCACACCCGAGGACGCGGCCGCGCAGGCGCAGGCCGTGCTGGCCTTCGAAACCAAACTGGCCGAACCGCGGCTGACCAACGTGCAGCGGCGCGACCCGAATGCGACCTACCATCCGGTGGGCCTGGCCGGGACCATCGAGTTGATGCCTTCGCTGGACTGGAAGGCGGTCTTTACGGAATTGAAGATTCCGGCCTCGACGCAGGTGATCGTCTCCGAGCCGGCCTATATGAAGGCGGTCGAGAAGGAGTTTACCGCCACGCCGCTCGCTACCTGGAAGACCTGGATGCGCTGGAAGACGATTGCCGAGGCGGCGCCCTACCTGGCCAAGGCCTTCGTCGACGAGAGCTTCCGTTTCCAGAGCACCGTCCTGACCGGGGTCAAGGAGCAGCAGCCCCGCTGGAAGCGGTGCACGGCGCTCGTCGACCAGACGCTCGGCGATGCGCTCGGCGAGGCCTTCGTCAAGAAGCATTTTCCGCCGGCGGCCAAGACGCAGATGAACGACCTGGTGGAGAATCTGCGGTCGACGCTGCGCGAGCAGTTGGCGGCGTCGACGTGGATGGACGCCGAGACGCGGAAGAATGCGATTGAGAAGCTGAACGCCTTCCGGGCGAAGATTGGCTATCCGGACCGCTGGAAGGATTATGCGGCGGTGAAGGTGGACCGGGGCGACCTGTTTGGCAGCATCGAATCGGCCAGTGAGTTTGCGCGGATGGAGAATCTGGCCAAGATTGGTAAGCCGCTCGACCGGAACGAGTGGGGCATGACGCCGCCGACGGTGAACGCCTACTACAGCCCGCTGCGGAACGAAATCGGGTTTCCGGCCGGGATTCTACAGCCGCCGATGTTTGATATGGACGCCGACGAAGCGGCCAACTACGGAGCCATCGGGGCGGTGATTGGCCACGAGATGGGCCACGGGTTTGACGATCAGGGCTCGAAGTTTGCCGCGAGCGGCGACCTGCGCAACTGGTGGACGCCGGAGGACCGGAAGAAGTTCGAGGCCCGGGCCGAGTGCGTGATCAATCAGTTCAACACGCTTGCCGTGGGCGACGGATTGAAGCACAACGGGCGGCTGGTGGTGGGAGAAGCGCTCGGCGATCTGGGAGGCCTGAAGCTGGCCTACCGGGCCTATAAGCGGTCGCTCGGAGGCAAGGAGGCGCCGGTGATCGACGGCTACACGGGCGATCAGCGCTTCTTCCTCGCTTTTGCCCGGGTTTGGGCGACGCAGCTGCGGCCCGAGGCGCAGCGGCTGCGGCTGGCGACCGATCCGCATCCGCTTGGGCGGTTCCGGGCGATCGGGACGCTGCAGAACATGCCGGAGTTTCATCGGGCGTTTCAGTGTAAGGAGGGGGACCCCATGGTCCGTCCGCAGAATCAGCAATGTGAACTTTGGTAGGGTGAATAGTTGCGAAACGGCTGCTCCACTTGGTAATATCAAAGTGCGGGGTGGAGCAGCCTGGTAGCTCGTTGGGCTCATAACCCAAAGGTCGCATGTTCAAATCATGCCCCCGCAACCAACTCCCTGTTGGTTTAGTTTCGACACCTTAGGCCACTCCGGCCACCATCCCCAAGATTATCATAAAGATCGAACTGAACTAGTTTTGGGTAGATCCCTAGCCGCCTGCCCCTCGGAGGCAGTGTGGTACGCGCCTCTGGGCAACCAAGGGGCACCCGGAGCATGCAGGGCAAGATCTCGCCCGAGAGTTCGGTGAGTTCGTCGTCTCAAAACAGAAGCTGAAGAAGGCGGAGAGCATCTCTCCGGTCCGGGAGAATCGGGATTCGGCTACCCAAACACTCGAATTCACCGCGAGGGCGTTCGCGCTTTGCGGGTTGCCGATTCGGCGTCTTCCAGCCGACCAACTTCTTTTTGAACGACGGAATGGGCATTTCACGCTGTAAGTCACGGGTCACCCCGAATTGGGCCTTCCTTTTGGCCACGCCCACTGGATGAGGCCGATACCGCAGAAAACGAGGAAGCCTTCGGTCGGCCGGGCGCCAGTCGAGGCGCCACCGCCCTTCCCAAGATCCGTTTCGTGGCCTTGCTCGAAAATGGCACTCACGTGCTGTGGGCCGCCTGCATGGACCGCTACAGCGTCGATGAATTGAAGCTGGCCGAAGCAGCCATTCCAGCCCTCCGCAAGGGTATGCTCTGCTTGGCCGACCGGGCTCCTATCTCAGCCGAATCTACCCGTCGACAGCGGACAGACGCCGAGACCAAAACGCCATTGTGGTGCGGGTGATCGATTATCACCTGGACAATCTGCCCGGCGCCGAGCCGGTTTATCGCCTCATCACTACCGTCCTCAACCACACACAAGCTCCGGCCGAAGAATTGGCGGCTTTGCACCACCAACGCTGGCAGATCGGCGTGTCCAGACAGGGGCACATTGTCCAGCCGGTGAAAGACCGGCCGAGGCTAATAGACTCAGGCCTCGTAGCTTGGGAGGCACCATGGCGTGAAAACAAGACGGTGGAGTCCTCCGACAACATGCTCAGAAAGGAGGATGCGCAACGCACCAGGTTGCAATGTAAAGTGAACGCATCCATAGCCTCGTTACACGAAATTCCGGTGGCTGAGACGGTCGATAACGTGCGAAAGCAGAAAGGGCTGGCCGAAACGGGTCCGATGCGGGAGCCCTCACCGGCGGGGTATCAGCGGCGACATGGTGGAAAGGATGATGTGGAAACTGGAGAAGCCCTCGGTGCCCGGCGGAGAAATCCCGTCGAGGAGATGCCGGCTATAACCGTGAGTGGGAAATGTTGGCATAGGCATCAGGGTGACGGATCGGGTCGTAGTACTGGCGATGGGTGTGCAGCAAAACGCGCCCGGAGGGAAGGGCCCGGACCGGTGAGTAATGCCGTTCGTCAAGGCGAGGCAGGGGCGAGATGACAAAGGCGCCCGGCAGTCTGCAGGAACTGAGACAGCGGATCTACCGAAAGGCGAAGTCGGAAACGACGCATCGCTTCTGGGGGCTTTTCGTGCACATCACGAAGAGCGCGACTCTTGAGGAGGCCGATCGCATCGCCAAGGGAAACGACGGTGCTCCAGGCATCGACGGCCAGAGTTTCCGGGACATTGAGTCCGCGGGACGGACGGAGTTTCTTGCGGCGGTGCGGGAAGACCTTGTCACAGGCAGGTATCAACCCATGCCAAACTGCCCGGTGGAGATCCCGAAGGGCAATGGCAAATTCCGAACACTTCAGATACCTTGTATCCGCGACCGCGTGGTACAGGACGCACTGAAGCTGATCCTCGAAGCCGTTTTCGAGACGGACTTTTACCCGAACTCCTACGGATTTCGACCGCAGCGGAGCCCACATCAAACGCTGGCGCAAGTCAGGCGTAGTGTGATGCGGCGGATGTCCACGGTCATTGATGTCGATCTGTCTCGTTACTTTGCCACGATCCGGCATTCAGTACTGTTGGAGAAGATCGCGAAACGGATTCAGGACCCACAGGTCATGGGCCTCGTGAAGCAGATCATCAAGGCTGGCGGCAGTGTCGGGGTCCCGCAAGGGGGTCCGTTCAGTCCGCTGGCGGCGAACATCTACCTGAACGAGCTCGACTGGTTCTTCGACGCGATCCGCCGCAAAACGGCGGAAGGGGAATTCGAGGCGGTCAATTATCACCGGTTCGCCGATGATCTTGTGATCACCGTCAGCGGACACCATACCAAACGGGGCTGGGCCGAACGGGCGCTGCAACGGCTTCAGGAGCAAATCACGCCTTTGGGCGTCGAGTTGAACCGGGAGAAAACCAGGATGGTGAACACGCTGAACGGGGAAGCCTTCGGGTTCCTGGGGTTCGATCTGCGCCGTGCACGCAATCGAAGCGGAGATGGAGATTTCATCTTGGTGACGCCGAAGAAGAAGGCCGGCAAGGCCGTCAAGGCGAAGGTTCGCGACATCATCGCGCGCGGGGGAGCAACCCCGGCGGCGGAGGTGGTGAAGCGGATCAACGCGACGCTGGCCGGATGGGTTACCTACTTCAGGGTCGGTAACTCGAGTCGTGCCTTTAGCGAGGTCCGCGACTATGTCGAGATGAAAGTCCGCACTCTGTTGACGCGGCGGAAACGGCGGCGAAAGCGAAGTGTTGGTTGGCGGCGATGAAGTAACGAATATCTTTACGACGTGCTGGGGCTGTATTGGGACTGGAAAATCCAGCCGCTTCCCGGAGTCGGCAAAAGGACGTGAAAGTGGCTGCCGGTCAACAGGACTCATAACCCTTTCGAATAAATTCACTGGGTGAGCTGCTTGAGGGAAAACTTCACGAGCAGTTCTTATGGGGAGGGGCTGGAAACGGGCCGCCGAGCACCGCGCCAGTCCGTTACCCGACAGGTCAATCCCCGCGAACAAAAGGACACTCTCGGCGTCGGCCAAGCGCAGCTTGGGAACGTTACTTCGGTGCCCAAACAGCCGGTCCTCGCCGTTGCCGCTTACAGCGCGCTGCTGCTTGCTGCCATTCGCGCATTCGGCGCCGGCCGTGGGCAAGTCTACGCCAAACTCCCCAAGTGGAGACACCGCGCTCGACGCCCGTCCTGTCTCGATCTCATTGCTCTGCTCCGAATTGAAATGGCCGAACAACCCCAATTGCTAGAACCATTCGGTTTCGAAATCTCCGCGCCAGCATTGACTCGCGCTGCCGCCGCTTGAATTTATGTAGAAACTCCAGGGGCGAGCAACTCGTCCGGCCTGCCGGGCGTGGGCGGCCTGTGCGCTTCTGAGATGCGATTGTGGGTTGGGGGAGCGATGGGTGATTAGAGGAGCTTGCGGGTGCGGAGCCAGGCAGCGAGGTGGTCTGGCCAGGGGTCGGCGGCGACGCCGGTTTTGCGGATGCCGAAGCCGTGCTTGCCGGTGGCGTAGATGTGGAGGGTGGCGGGGCGGTTGGCTTTGCTCCAGGCAGTGTAGAGGGGGAGGGTGTGGTTGGGGGTGAGGGGGTCGTCGTGGGCGGCGAGGAGGAGGAGGGGTGGGGCGTCGGGGGGGACGGTGAGGTCCGGGGGGGCGGCGGGGCAGACGGGGATGGCGAAGGCGGGGCGGGTGTCGGGTTCGGAGCGTAGGGCGAGGTCGGCGGCGAGGTAGCCGCCGGCGGAGAAGCCCATGACGCCGAGGCGGTCGGGGTCGAAACGGAGTTCGGTGGCGCGCTGGCGGAGGAGGCGCATGGCCTGGCGGATGTCTTCGAGGGAGCGGGTGATGACGGTCTCGCGGGAGGGGTCGGAGCCGGCGCTGTATTGAAGGACGAAGGCGGAGATGCCGAGGGAGTTGAGCCAGCGGGCGACGTCGTGGCCTTCCTTGTCGATGGCGAGGTGGCGGAAGCCGCCGCCGGGGGCGATGAGGATGGCGGTGCCGTTGGGTTGGGGGGCGAGGTGGACGGTGAGGAGGGGGTTGGTGATTTTGCGGAGGCGGCGTTCGGTATCGTTGGGGCCAATAAAGGATTCGGAGTGGTCGGGGCGGTCGGGCCAGAGGGGGATGATTTGGGCGAGGGCGGCGGGGAGGATGAGGGTGGAGAGGAGGAGGCGCATTTGGGGAGACGATATCACAGGCGGGGAGAGGGTGGGTTGGATGTCGCCGCTAAAAAGGTACGGAATGCCGATGGTAAATATCTTTACTAGTTGCTACCTTATCCTTAATGAGTGACCTTGAACAATCCATTGTCATCAACCAGCCCGCGGCTGCTGTGTTCCGTCTCTACGAGAACTGCTCGGGTTGGCCTACCTGGGACTCTGAACTTGAAACATGCTCTCTTCCCGCCGGGCTACAAGTCGGGTCGCGGGGCTGGCTGAAGCCGCGTGGCGCGCCGCGGGCCGATATTCTGATCTCGGAAGTCACCCGGAACCGTTCCTTCACCGCAGTGGGAAAACTTCCGCTTTGCCGGATGTGCTTCGTTCATGAGTTAGAGGAACTCGGAAGCACGACGCGCGCCACGCATCGGGTGGTTTTTGAGGGCCCGCTGTCTTTCCTGTTCCGGCGCCTAATTGGTCGCAGCATTCAAAGAGGTCTTCCTTCAACCATGGCTGGCTTGAAGAAGGCGGTGGAGGACGATGGCGATGCCTGAAACTCCCACTTCCGGCCCCTGGAGCACGTCCGCCTACAGCGGACCTGATCAGAGTCCCGGCTTCCGACTCTGGCGGGATTTTCTGCATTGGCAGCGCAGCCTCAACACGGTGCTGCGGCCTTTGGCCCTTACCCAGCCGCAGTTCGCGATACTGGCTGTTTGTGGCTGGCTTTCCCGGAATGATGGATTTACCACGCAGCAACAGGTTGGTCTGCTGACCAACATGGACCGCATGCATATCTCGCAGATCGTTTCGCGGCTTGAACGGGACCGTCTGCTGAGGAGAAACATCGACGACTCGGACAACCGCGTCAAGAAGATTACTTTGACCGCCGCGGGCGAGGCCAAACTGCGGGCTGCCCTCCCCCTGGTCGAACAACATGACCGCGATTTCGCGGTCGCTCGGCAGAAAAGCCAGCCCTTGTTCGGCGAAGGAGATCCATCTTCCGCTCGCTGAGAGGCGGGTATTGGCCGCGGTTTGGCAGGGATGCCGAGGCTGAGTCCCAGGCGGAGTGGGGATGCTAGCTTTGGAGGCGGCGGAAGAGGAGGAGGTGACCGGCCCAGGCCGCGGGGAAGAGGACGGTGGGGAGCCAGATGGCGGGGAAGCGGGCGATGAAGGCGGCGGAGGGGTCGTTGGGGAAGAGGCGGAAGACGGTAGGCGTGGAGAGGATCATCACCGTCATCAGGTTGAGGAGCAGGACGAAGCCGAGGAGATTCCACAGGATCGCAGCCCAGCGGGGGAGGCGGCCGGTGGCGGCGAGATAAGCGAGGGGAAGGGCGGTGAGGCCGGTGAGGATGTCGAAGTTGCGGCCGGACCAAGTCATTTGTGCGGGGACGAGGCCGGCGAGGTAGGCGCGGTGGAGGAGGAGTTCAACGGCGAGGCGAAAGGATTGGAGGCCGATGAGCCAGGCGATGGGGGCCGTGCGGGCAAGGCCGGCGCAGAGCGGGGAGACGGAGACGGCAGTGGAGACGCCGAAGGCGATGAGAATGAGCCAGCCGATGGCGGGATTGTTGCGGGAGAAGTCGCTCAGGAGGTTCAGATGAGCGAGGGCGCCGGTGAGCGCCATCCAGCCGAGGGCCATCAGGATCGGAACGCTCATGCGGAGAGGGGGACCCCGGCGGCGGCGGCCATCTTGCGGATGTAGGTGGCGCCTTCGAGATACTCTTCCGTGGTTTTGAGGTGTTCGAGCATCAGCGGGGCCTGGGGTGCGTAGCGTTGGATGGCGCGGAGATAGGCCTGGTAGTCGATCTCGCCGCGGCCGGGGATGACTTCGACGAAGTGGACGTTCATCTCCGGGAGGAAGGCGAGATCCTTGGCGTGGCAGGAGACGATCCAGGGGCTCAACTGCTTGAAGAGATCTTCGGTGAGGGCGGCGTTGTTATAGAAGAGAGACGGGCTGTTGACCGCGTTGCACACATCGATATGGACGGCGAAGGCGGGGCGGTCGATGGCTTTAATCAGCTTGCGGTAGGAGGCGGCGGAGTCGGGTGCGCACCAGCCCATGATTTCGAGGGCGAATCTGGTGCGTTTGGGTTTGACGGCGTCGAGGATTTTGCGGACGTTTTCAACGGTGGCTTCGTAGAAGCGGGGGGAGAAGTTGTCTTTGTGGGGGCCGTACCAGACCTTGGGGTTGAAGGAGCCGGCGATATCGACGCAGCAGCGGGCGCCGACGGCTTCGGCGAGGGCGAGGCGCTCCTGGACGTAGGCGAGGTTGGCGGCGCGGGCGGCGGGGTCGGGGTCGAGCATGTTTTTCCAGGCGCCGACTTCGGCGATGACGACGTTGGCGGCGGCGAAGGCTTTTTCGGTGCGGGCGGCGTCGGCGAGGGAGATGTTGGGGCAGTAGGCGGCGGCGTAGCCGAGGCGCTGGTGTTCGCGGGCGAGTTCGGCGGGGTCGGTGGACTTAAGGAAGATGGGGCCGCCGAGGCGGAGGGGCGGGGCGGGGGCGGCAAGGGCGGCGGCGGGGAGGGAGGCAAGGAGGTGGCGACGAGTGAGGGGCGGGTGGTTCATTCTGCCTTATGATACCCTCGAAGCAGTGACGTTGGGCGCCTTGATCAGCACGGCGGGACGGCGCTGCCTGGGCAGCGTGTTGCTGGTGCTGTTTCTGTTGACGCAGGCGACGCCGCTGGCGGCGATGTGGTCCGGGCCGAGTTGGCGCGGCATGGAGTGCTGCCGGCGGAAGGGCAGTGCGCATGTGTGCTGCAAGCGGCAGAGCAAGGAGCCGGTGATGCGGCCGCAGAGCGCGTGCGGCGGCGAGAACTGCTGCGCGCCGCTGACGGCGCCGCTGTCGGTTCGTTTCGCGGTGGTGCTGCCGCCGGTGCGGCCGTTGCCGGTGGCCGTGGTGGGGGAGCGTGTTGACACTCCGGAGCCGCGGACGCGTCCCACGCCGGGCTATTCTCCAGCCCGTTTTCAGCGACCTCCTCCTGTGGCCTAAGCCAGGGGGAAGTGTCTTTGTACAACTGAAAACGAACCAACAGGAGAAGAACTATGATGCGACTGCTCTGGAGCAGTGTCGCTTGCGTGGGCTTGTTGTCCGCGCAGAGCATTAGTTCCCATTTCATGGGAACAGTGGTGGACGGGCAGGGGCTGCCGGTTTCGAAGGCCACGGTGAAGGTGATTTCGCGGACGACGAACGCGGAGTCCCGCGCCGAGAGCGGCGGGGCGGGGGCGTTTCGCGTGAGCGCGCTGCCGCCGGGGGAGTACGTGGTGGAGGTGACGGCGGTGGGGTTTTCGAAGCTGACGTTTGCCAGTGTGGAATTGGTGGTGGGGCAGACGCGGGAGTTGCGGGCGGTGTTGCAGCCGGAGTCGGTGCGGCAGGAGGTGACGGTGTCGGCCGAGGCGGTGAGTGGGCTGACGGTGGACAGCGCGGGGGAGGGGAAGGGCTTCGGACAGTTGCAGATGGCGGATTTGCCGATGGTGATGTCGGGGGAGGGGCGGAGCTTCCGGACGCAGGCGCGGTTGACTCCGGCGGTGACGCCGTCGACGGCGGCGCACCGGCCGTTCGCGGTGGCGGGGGCGCGGAACCGGAATAACAACTACCTGATTGACTCGAATGACTACAACGAAATTGAGGGTGGGCTGATGATGGGGCGGGGGGTGAGCGAGCAGTTGATTCCGTCGGAGTCGATTGAGGGGATGCAGGTGTTGACCCACAACTTCAAGGCGGAGTATGGGCGGCAGAACGGTTCGATTATCAGTCTGGTAACGAAGAAGGGGGGGAACGACTGGCACGGGGCGCTCTATGAGTACTGGCGGAACGAGGCGCTGGCGGCGCGGAACACGTTCGACCTGGCGAAGCCGCCACTGAAGTTCAACTTTTTCGGGGGGCAGGCGGGGGGGCCGTTGAAAAAAGACCGGGCGTTTGTCTTTGGGAACTGGGAGGGGTTCAACCGGGTGCAGTCGACGGCGACGACGATTCAGACGCTGCGGCCGGAGCAGCGGGCGCAGGCGGTGGCGGCGGTGCGGCCGCTGGTGGCGCGGTATCCGGAGCCGAATTTACCGGGGACGAATCTGTTCCGGGGGAACCTGCCGCAGGGTGGGTTTATGCAGACATTTTTGGTGCGGGCAGATGGGACGGTGACGGAGAGGCAGCGGTTGTTTGCGCGGTCGACGTATTTGACGTCGGATAACGTGAACAAGGGTGGGGCGGCGCTCAGCGAGTCGAATGTGGGGACGGGGTCGCAGGGGCATTCGCTGCATCACATTTGGACGCCGCGGACGAATGTGGTGAACGAAGCGCGGCTCAACTATACGCGGTTCCGGATTTTGGACACCTTTAAAGAGGATGTGCTGCTGGGGGATCCGGCGGTGAACGGGCAGTTGGGGTTTTTGACGGTGAATGGGCTGACTTCGTTGGGGTACCAGGGTTTTCTGGGGCGGCGGACGTTTCAGAACAACTTTCAGACGACGAATGATTTGACGGTGGTGAAGGGCCGGCACTCGTGGAAGATGGGGATGGCGCTAAGGCGGCTGCAGTTGAACAACGGGGTGATCAACGCGCAGTTTAAAGGGTCGCTGCGGTTCAACAATGTGGCGGACTTTTTGGCGGGGCGGCCGGCGGCGTACACGCGGAACGTGGGACAGCCGTATATTGGGCTGCGGGCGACGGAGTTCAACACATATCTGCAGGACGACTGGCAGGTACATGCGCGGCTGACGCTGAATTTGGGGGTGCGGTATGAGTTCAACAGCGTGCCGCGGGAGGTGAACGGGCTGATTGGGGAGCGGTACCGGTTCAACAGCGACCCGAATAATCTCGCGCCGCGGTTTGGTTTTGCATGGCGGGCGGACCGGGGCGGGCGGAGTGTGGTGCGGGGCGGGTATGGGATTTATTACAACGTGTTGGAGTTGGTGTTTGTGGGGTTGACGCGGTTCAACCCGCCCTTGATTACTTCGCTGGCGAATGCGGCGCCGCGGTTTCCAAATCTGCTCGACGGGGCGGCGGCGGGTGTGCCGAGCGGGTTGGTGGTGCCGAATGCGAATCTGCGGAATCCGTATTCGCAGCATGTGACGTTGAACTACGAGCGGGAGTTGTTCAATCCGCAGACAACGTGGACGGTGGGGTACCTGGGGACGATCGGGCTGCGGCTGCCGCAGACGCTGCGGCCGAACGGAGGGGACGGCTTAGCGCAGAATTTGCGGCCGGACCCGACGGTGGGGGTGGTGAACCTACTCGATACGAATGCGCGGTCGAACTATCATGGCCTGCAGACGAGTTTGAGCTGGCAGCGGAACGGGATGACGGTGCGGGGGAACTATACATGGTCGAAGGCGTTGGATACGGTGAGTGATATTCCGGGCGGGAATCAGAATCTGGAGCGGGGGATTCTGGCGCTGGACGAGCGGAATACGCGGCTGAATTACGGGCCGGGGGATTTTGACGTGCGGCATCTGGCAAACGTGGCGTTTACGTATGATCTGCCGTGGCGGAAGAAGAGCCTACTGTTAGGGGGATGGAGCGTGCAGGGGATTGTGACGATGAACAGCGGTCGGCCGTACACGTTGTATTCGGGGACGGATAACCTGGTGGGGAATAACAACAACCGGGTTTTGGACTTGCCGGGGACGGTGGTGAGGAACGGGGCGGCGGCGCGGCGGGCGCTGGAGCTGGCTCCGGGTGTGGGGCGGGCGCTGTTGACGCCGGCGGCGCGGACGCTGGGGACGATTGGGCGCAATACGGAGCGGGGGGATACGCTGCTGCAGACGAATGTATCGGTTTTTAAGACATTTGCGTTGACGGAGCGGTGGCAACTGCAGTTGCGAGCCGAGTCGTATAACGTGACGAATACGGTGAACTATGATGTGCCGGACGGGGTGTTGAGTTCGGCGAACTTTGGGAACGCCCTGACGGCGGGCGACGCGCGGCAGCACCAGTTGGCGCTGCGGGTGTCATTCTAAGGAGAGCTTTATGTTGAATCGACGTTCTTTATTGATGGCGGTGCCGGTGGTGGTGCTGGGGGCGAATGGGAAGCTGGAGCCGGCGGCGGCGGTTTTCGAGCCGGCGGCGCAGGCGCTGGGATTGGCGAAGAGCCCGAAGTTTTACGCGCGGCGGGCGCATGGGCTGATGATGGTGAGCACGGTGCCGCTCGAAAACGGGGGGGCGGATCTGATTTTCCAGTCGTCGAATGACTTGGGAGATAGTTTTGCGGAGCGAATGCGGGTGAACGATGTGGCGGGGGAGGTGAGCGACCATGGGGAGAATTCGCCGCAATTGTTGACGTCGCCCGATGAGTCGATGCTGTATGCGGTGTGGGGGGCGAAGGATCCGAAGCATCCGGGGGGGAGTGTGATCCGGTTTTCGTCGGCGGGAACGATGCGGACGGTGTGGTCGCCGTCGAAGATATTGAATGATGATGGGTTGCCGGTGTCGCATTCGTTTCAGTCGGCGGCGGTGGGACTGGACGGAACGATATATGCGGCATGGCTGGACGGGCGGGATGGGCGGTCGGCGACGTCGGGCGCGACGGGAGGGACGACGTCGATCTATTTGACCAGGTCGACGGACGGGGGGAAAACGTTTTCGAAAAATGTACGGGTGGCAACGAATATTTGCCCGTGCTGCCGGGTGTCGTTCGGATTTGTCGAGGGTAAGGTGTTGCTGGCGTGGCGGCAGGTGGAGGCGGGGGATATCCGGGACATCTACTTTGCGTCGTCTACGGACCGGGGGGAGACGTGGGAGACGGGAAAGCCGGTGTTCCGGGACGGGTGGAAGATCAAAGGGTGTCCGCACGTGGGGCCGGCGATGGCGACGCTGAATGGGAAAGTCTACGTGACGTGGTTCAGCGAGGGCGCGAACGACCCGGCGATCTATCTCGCGGTGTCGAGCGATGCGGGGAAGACGTTTGCGCCGCGGCAGAAGGTTTCGGTGGGGACGACGGACCCGACGCACCCGCAGATCACGCTGGGCGAGGACCGGATTGGAATTACGTTTCAGGCGCGGGATGGGAAGGTGAAGGGGGGGTGGGGTAAGATGAGCGTGTGGTACCGGGAGGTGCGGGTGGACGGGGCAATGTCGCCCTTGACGAAGGCGGCGGAGGGGAAGGGAAACCTGACGTATCCGACGGTGGCGCTGGGGCTATCGGGGCGGGTGTTTCTGGGATGGACGGAGACGAGTGAGGGGGTGGCGACGGCGATGTTGCTGCGGGGGCGGGTGGGAAAATAAGGGCTGATAATTCTGTTGGATAAGACCTTGCCATTGTGATACTTTAAAGGGGTGTCGCGTTGGACTCGACGGAAGAGTTCTGTCGAGTTGACAGATTCTGTTTGTCTCGCTACACTGAAAGGATTGTTTTCAGCGGGTCGCTGTATCTGCTTTTGACTACCACTTCACACACAACCAGGGCGTAATGTCTTGGGGGTTCAACGGCATTCTGATTGAACGGTTGAAGTCCGGTTAAAAGCCCGCCCCGAGGTTCCCTCGAGACTGAGCGCTTTGAGGGGGCATGGGCGAGTCCCAAGATCATCTCCGCATTCTTCACGGTTCGATCTACCGAAACCGTTCATCACTAAAGAGTTCTGTGGCGGCAGGGGGAAGGCTCCCCGTCTTTACCTGTTCGACCGAGAGAACTCAGAAGCTTACAAACAAAGATTTTAAAGTTTTACCGAGAGAGGGTATTCGTGCCTACGTTCAACCAACTCGTGCGTAAGGGTCGTATTGCGACTCGTTATAAGACGGCTAGCCCGGCCTTGCAGGCTTGCCCGCAAAAGCGCGGAGTTTGCACCCGTGTTTACACCACGACTCCGAAGAAGCCGAATTCCGCACTGCGGAAGGTCGCGCGTGTGCGCTTGACCAACGGAATCGAGGTGACCACCTATATTCCGGGCGTGGGGCATAATCTGCAGGAGCACTCGATTGTGCTGATTCGCGGGGGTCGTGTGAAGGACCTACCGGGTGTGCGGTATCACGTGGTGCGGGGAACTCTGGACGCGGCTGGCGTGGCCAACCGGAAGCAGAGCCGCTCGAAGTATGGCGCCAAGCGCCCGAAGTCGTAACTTTTAAGGACTTGAGGATCTATGCCGCGTAGAAGAAGTGCCGAAATTCGCGAAGTGCAGCCCGACCCGATGTACGGTTCGACGCTAGCAGAAAAATTTGTCAATTCTCTGATGTGGGACGGCAAGAAGACTGTCGCCCAGCGTGTTTTTTACGCTGCGATGAACAAGGTAGCTGAGCGTTCGGGGGAAGATGCCCTGAAAATGTTCAAGAAGGCAGTCGAGAACGCCAAGCCCATGCTTGAGGTGAAGACTCGGCGCGTGGGTGGCGCAAATTACCAGGTGCCGATTGAAGTTCCGCAGAACCGGCGCACCTCACTGGCGATCCGGTGGATCGTATTAAACGCGCGTAACCGTCCGGAAAAAGGTATGCCGGAACGTCTGGCGGGCGAATTGCTCGATGCGGCCAACCTGCGGGGCGGCGCAATCAAGAAGAAGGACGATGTACACCGAATGGCGGAAGCCAACAAAGCATTTGCTCATTATCGTTGGTAGGCAGAAGAAAACAACTCTCGAAACTCTCACCTAACTTATGGCTCGGACTGTACCCCTTCAGAAAATGCGCAACATCGGCATCATGGCCCACATTGATGCCGGTAAGACCACAACAACCGAACGGATCCTGTATTATACCGGTCGTACGTACAAGATTGGTGAAGTTCATGAAGGCACCGCCACCATGGACTGGATGGAGCAGGAGCAGGAGCGTGGCATTACGATTACCTCAGCGGCGACAACCTGCCGTTGGCGTGATATTCAGATCAATATCATTGACACACCGGGCCACGTGGACTTTACCGCTGAAGTAGAGCGGTCGTTGCGGGTGCTCGATGGGGCGTGCGCGGTATTTGATGCGGTGGCAGGCGTGCAGCCCCAGTCGGAAACAGTTTGGCGTCAGGCGGACAAGTACCGTGTGCCGCGGATTTGTTTTATTAATAAGATGGACCGAGTGGGTGCGGATTTCTACCACTCGGTTGAGACGATCGTTGACAGGTTGAAGTGTCGCCCAGTGGCGATTCAGTTGCCAATCGGTGCGGAAGATCAGTTCGTCGGAGTGGTTGACTTGGTGAAGATGAATGCCCGCATCTGGCGGGACGATTCGCTGGGCGCCGAATTCGACGACGTCGAGATTCCGGCGGACCTTTTGGAGAAGGCTCAGGAGTACCGGGCTTTGTTGGTGGAGGCGGTGTCTGAGAATGACGACGTCTTGATGAACAAATTCTTCGAGGGTGAGGAGATCACCACGGAGGAGTTGATGGCGGGAATCCGGAAGGCGACAATTGCGCAGAAGATGTTCCCGGTCATCTGCGGTACGGCCTTCAAGAACAAAGGCGTGCAGAACCTGCTCGATGCGGTTTGTGATTACCTGCCCCATCCGCTCGACATTCCGACAATTGAAGGGAAGAACCCTGACGACGACCAACCTGAGCCTCGCCGGTCAGACGACAATGAGCCGTTCGCGGGTCTTGTCTTCAAGATCATGACCGATCCGTTTGTCGGTCAATTGGCCTTCCTCCGGGTCTACTCGGGCAAACTTTTCGCTGGCACCTCGGTATACAACGCGGCGAAGGGTAAATCGGAACGCGTTGGGCGTCTCGTGAAGATGCACGCCAACAAGCGGGAAGACATAACCGAGATTCTGGCGGGCGACATCTGTGCCTGCGTGGGATTGAAGCAGGTGTCAACGGGCGACACGATTTGCGATGAAAAGCACCCGGTACTGCTTGAGCGAATCGACTTCCCCGCACCCGTGATTCAGCTCGCCATCGAGCCGAAGTCCAAGCCGGACCAGGAAAAGATGGGCCTGGCGATCAATAAGCTGGTTAACGAAGATCCAACCCTTCGCGTATCAACTGATACCGAGACGGGCCAAACTATTCTGGCGGGAATGGGCGAGTTACACTTGGAAATCATCGTGGACCGGATGCGCCGCGAGTTTGGCGTCGAGGCAAATGTTGGGAAGCCGATGGTTGCTTACCGGGAAACGATCCGGTCCAATGCCTCGGGAGACGGTCGGCACGTCCGGCAGAGTGGTGGTAAGGGTCAGTACGGCCACGCGAAGATCCGGATCGAGCCTCTCGAAGAGGGCAAAGGGTTCGAGTTCGAGAATGCCACGGTTGGTGGCACCGTGCCGAAAGAATATGTCCCGGCCATCGAGAAGGGCATCGTTGAGGCGCTTGAAGGCGGAATCCTCGCCGGCTACCCGATGTCGGATCTGAAGGTCAGCTTGTACGATGGCAGCTACCATGATGTCGACTCGTCGGAAATGGCGTTCAAGATTGCCGGTTCTTTAGCGATCAAAGACGCCGTGAAAAAGGCCAAGCCCGTGCTGCTCGAGCCGGTGATGGCTGTCGAAGTGGTGGTGCCGGACGAGTACATGGGCCCGGTGAACGGCGATCTCATCTCCCGCCGCGGTCGCCTCGAGGGCATGGAGATGCGCGGAACGACTCAGTTGATCAAATCGATGGTCCCGCTGAGCGAGATGTTTGGTTACGCAACCGAACTCCGCAGCCGCACGCAGGGCCGGGGCAGTTTTACGATGCACTTCGGCCGCTACGAAGAGGTCCCGACCAACATCGCGAACGAAATTATTGCCAAGGCGCAGGGTAAGACCAGCGCGTAAGGCTAACGAGTTTCCACTAACCAGGAGAATCCCGGAATACCATGGCGAAAGAAAAATTTGATCGTAGTAAGCCGCACGTAAACATCGGTACAATCGGTCACATCGATCACGGCAAGACGACCTTGACTGCCGCGATCACCAAGGTGCTGAGCAAGCACAATCCGAAGAACTCCTTCCGTAGCTTCGACTCGATCGACAACGCGCCGGAAGAGAAGGCTCGTGGTATCACGATTAACGCCGCCCACGTCGAGTACGAGACGCCGAACCGGCATTACGCACACGTGGACTGCCCCGGCCACGCTGACTACATCAAGAACATGATTACCGGAGCCGCACAGATGGACGGTGCGATTCTGGTAGTGGCCGCCACCGACGGCCCGATGCCCCAGACCCGTGAGCACATTTTGCTCGCTCGTCAGGTTGGCGTGCCCTACATCGTCGTTGCCTTGAACAAGGTCGATATGGTGGAAGACGCCGAGTTGCTCGAACTCGTTGAACTCGAAGTGCGCGAACTGCTCAAGAGCTACCAGTTCCCGGGCGACGATCTGCCGGTTTGCCGCGTGTCGGCGCTGGGCGGGTTAAACGGCGAACCGGAGTGGGAACTGGCGATCGACAAGTTGATGGAAGCGGTCGATCAGTACGTACCGATGCCCGAGCGCGTCATCGATAAGCCGATGCTGATGCCGATCGAAGATATCTTCTCGATCCAGGGGCGTGGCACCGTGGTGACGGGTCGTATCGAACAGGGCATCTGTAAGGTCGGCGAGGAAATGGAGATCGTTGGCTTCCGCGACACGCGGAAGACGGTCATCACCGGCGTCGAAATGTTTAAGAAGCTGCTCGACGAAGGTCGGGCGGGCGACAACGTGGGTCTGCTGCTGCGCGGTATCGATAAGGATGACGTCGAGCGTGGACAGGTGATTGCCAAGCCGGGTTCGATCAAGCCGCACAAAAACTTCAAGGGTGAAGTTTACGTATTGAGCAAAGAGGAAGGTGGTCGGCACACGCCGTTTTTCAATGGTTACCGTCCGCAGTTCTACTTCCGAACGACGGACGTGACGGGTGTGGCGAAGTTGCCGGAAGGCACCGAGATGGTGATGCCGGGCGACAACGTCCAGCTCACGATCGAGTTGATCACCCCGGTCGCCATGGATAAGGGCTTGCGGTTTGCGATCCGGGAAGGCGGCCGTACCGTCGGCGCGGGCACCGTCACTGAGATCGTTGCTTAGTTAACCCCAAGGGGGCCTTGCTGCCGAGGCCCCCGCGAACCAACCCACCCTTCTAAACATCATGTCTTTAAGAGAAAGCATTCGCATCCGGCTCAAAGCGTACGACCATCGGATTCTCGATCAGTCTACCCAGGAGATTGTCGAGACCGCCAAGCGCAGCGGAGCCCAGGTCGCGGGTCCGATTCCGTTGCCGACGATCCGTAACCGGTATACCGTGAATCGTTCGCCGCACGTGGATAAAAAGTCCCGTGAGCAGTTTGAGATTCGCACCCACAAACGTCTTCTGGATATTCTGGCGCCGACACAGGAAACCGTGGACGCCCTGATGAAGCTGGACCTGCCGGCCGGTGTTGACGTCGAAATCAAAGCATTTGGTAAGAAGTAGTTTTCGCCATCGGGTGGTAGCCGGCGCGAAATAACGCAGAGGCTCCCCGGATTGGGCCCCAGAAGGATTTGAACTCGTGGTGATGTTGCTGTCATGGCACCACACCCAAGCCGAAGGAAATATATGAGCCCAGGAATTCTAGGCAAAAAAATCGGGATGACCCAGGTCTTCCGCCCTGATGGGCAGGTAGTGCCGGTTACGTTGGTGAAAGCTGGCCCTTGTGTGGTGGTTCAACGCAAGACCCCGGCCACGGACGGTTACGATGCGGTACAGCTTGGCTTCATGGAGTATGTAAAAGCTACGCGCATCAACAAACCGGAAACGGGTCACATCAAGAAGGCTGGAGCCGACGGCGTGCGGTTTCTGAAGGAGCTTCGTCTGGGCCCCGGTTCCAGTGATCTGAAGACTGGAGACCGTGTTCTCGCTAGCGATTTCAAGCCAACCGAAAAGCTGGACGTTATTGGGGTGAGTAAGGGTCGGGGTTTTGCCTCCGTCATCAAGCGTCACAACTTCCGGGGAGGTCCGGGCGGGCACGGATCGATGTTCGGCCGGGCGCCAGGTTCGATCGGCGGATCCAGCTTCCCGAGTCGCGTCTTCCCGGGCATGCGGATGGCAGGCCATATGGGTACCGATCAGGTGACCGTTCGCAACCTGGAGATCGTGCAGATCGACGCCGACGAAAATGTAATTGCGATCAAGGGGGCTGTACCCGGTCCGAATGGCAGCTACGTGTTATTGCGCCGTTCGAAGAAGGGGGCGGGCCGCTAAGGCGGAAAACACACCATGCCGAAAGTAGACGTCGTAGATATCAACAAAAACAAGGTTGGCGAGCTGGATCTCTCGGATACTGTCTTTGCCGCAGAAGTCAACGAAGCGCTGCTGTATGAAGCGGTCCGCAACTATCTGGCCAATCAACGGCGAGGGACGGCTTCCACCAAGACGCGGCATGAGGTGGCCGGCTCAGGCAAGAAACTATGGAAGCAGAAGGGAACAGGGCGGGCTCGGATGGGCTCGATCCGGTCGCCGCTGTGGCGACATGGTGGGACGACACATGGACCTCAACCGCGCGACTACTCCTATAAGCTCCCCGCCAAAATGATGAAGGGTGCATTGCGCTCGGCTTTGAGTGCGAAGTTGCGGGACGGCGAATTGCAAATCGTCAGTGACTTTTCGTTTGCCGACCACAAAACGAAGACCGTGCAGAGCGTACTCGGAAAGTTTGAATCGCCCAAAACGGTTCTGTTCATTGATAATTCAGATAACCGAAATCTTAAGCTCGGTTCGAGGAACATCCCGGGAGTGACACTTCTCGAAAGCAAAGACGTCAATCCGTATCACCTGTTAGGTGCCAAGCGGGTCCTGATCAGCGAAACAGCGGCCAAACGTCTCTCGGAGGGCTTGTCCTAATGAATCTCTATGAAGTAGTGCGCCGCCCAATCGTAACCGAGAAAGGTCTTACGAAGAAGGAAACCGAGAACACCTTGACGTTTGAAGTTCATCCGGACGCCAACAAGGTGCAGGTCCGCCAAGCAATTGAGAAGATTTTCAAGGTTAAGGTGGCTGATGTCCGGACCCTCAACAATGAGGGCAAGCTTCGCCGTCGCGGTCGTTTTGCCGGCTACCGTTCCGATTGGAAGAAAGTATACGTGAAGCTTCAGGCCGGCGAGAAGATGCCGGAGTACGCGGAGATCTAAGCCATGCCTATAAAAACCTTCCGTCCCTTTACCCCGAGCCGTCGTTTCATGACGGTCGTGAAGCGGGATGAGATCACCCAGCAGGTTCCGGAAAAGTCCCTCACTGCGGGCTTGCAGAAGTCCGGTGGCCGGAATAACACGGGCCGGGTGACTTCCCGCTTCATCGGTGGTGGCCACAAGAGGACCTACCGGGCCATAGATTTCAAGCGGGACAAGGCGGGAATTCCGGCCAAAGTCGCTTCGATTGAATATGATCCGAACCGGTCTGCCCGGATTGCCCTGCTCCACTACGCCGACGGCGAGAAACGTTACATCATCGCTCCGGTGGGTCTCGTGGTAGGTGCCACAGTTTCGAGCGGGCCGGAAGCAGACATTTTGGTCGGCAACTCTCTGCCGCTCAAGAATATTCCTGCAGGTACGTTTGTGCACAACATTGAGCTGAAGCCCGGCAAGGGAGGGCAGATGGCGCGCTCGGCGGGCGCCCTGGCGCAACTCGTTTCGAAAGAGGGTGGCATCGCTCTACTGAAGTTGCCGTCCGGGGAAGTGCGTAAGGTCCAGTTGGAATGCGCGGCAACGGTGGGTCAGGTCGGTAACACCGACCATGAAAACGAATCATTGGGCAAGGCTGGCCGGTCTCGCTGGTTGGGTAAAATGCCGCACAATCGTGGTGTGACGATGAACCCCGTCGACCATCCACATGGTGGTGGCGAGGGCAGGACATCTGGTGGCCGGCACCCGGTGACTCCCTGGGGCCAGCCGACGCGCGGATTCAAGACGCGGAACAACAAGCGGACCGATCAATACATCGTGACCCGCAAGAGTAAGAAGCGCTAAGAAGGAAATCTGACATGGGTCGTTCGCTTAAAAAAGGACCGTTTACTGACGATCACCTGCTTGCAAAGGTGAACGGGATGAACGCCAAGAACGAGAAGAAGGTTGTCAAAACCTGGTCTCGCCGCTCGACGATTCTCCCAACGTTCATTGGGCATACGCTGGCCGTACACAACGGACGCAAGTTCATCCCGGTTTACGTCACCGAAAACATGGTAGGTCACAAGCTGGGAGAGTTCTCGCCGACGCGCACCTTCAAGGGCCACCAAGCCAAGACCAACGAGAAGTCGGGAAGGTAGGGAGATAGACAGATGCAAGCCAGAGCAGAAGCACGCTTTATCCATATCTCTCCGCAGAAGGCCCGACTCGTGGTCGATCTCATCCGTGGCGTGAAGGCCGGGGATGCAATTAGCATTCTCCGCTCCACCAACAAGCGCATCGCTCCGACCGTGGAGAAGGTTTTGCGGAGCGCGATCGCCAACGCCGAAAACAAGGCCGAGTCGGTGGACGTGGACAATTTGTATGTGAGCGAAGCCTACGTTAATGATGGCCCTCGCATGAAGCGGATCCGACCTGCGCCGATGGGCCGGGCATACCGCTACCAGCGGCGAATTTCGCACATCGTGGTTGCGGTTTCCGAGAAGTAAGACTCGGGGTAGCAAGAGAAAAATCAGAGCCAAACGAGAAATCGAGTTAGCATGGGTCAGAAAACACATCCATACGGATTCCGTCTAGGGGTCACGAAAACCTGGCGGTCGCGCTGGTTTGCCAAGCAGGACTACTCCAAGTTACTTCAGGAGGACCTCAACCTGCGCGAATCGCTGACCGAGCGGCTGAAGGCTGCCGGGGTCAGCTCCATCGAGGTGGATCGTCCCGGAAACAAGCTCCGGATTACGATTCGCACCTCACGACCGGGCATCATCATCGGTCGGAAAGGCGCTGAAATTGAGAAGCTGAAGTCGGATCTGGCGCGGAAGACCAACCGGGAGGTCTTCATCGACATCCAGGAGGTTTCTAAGCCCGACCATGATGCTCAACTGGTTTCGGAGTCCATTGCTCTGCAGCTAGAGAAGCGGGTTGCGTTCCGCCGGGCGATGCGTAAGGCGGTGGACAACGCCAAACGACTGGGCTGCAAGGGCATCAAGGTTCGTGTTTCGGGACGACTGAATGGCGCCGAAATTGCCCGGAGCGAATGGTACCTAGACGGCCAGTTGCCGCTGCACACGCTACGGGCCGACGTTGACTATGGTTTTAGCGAAGCCTTCACCACGTACGGTGTGATTGGGGTAAAGGTCTGGATTTACAAGGGCGAAATCCTGGGTGACTTCCGGAAGGGTAATGAGCCCGAACCCCGTCGTGCCCCTCGCCGGGAGCGGGGTGATCGTCCCGAACGGGGTGGTGACCGAGGCGAACGGGGCGGAAGTCGCAGCGCCGATGGTCGCGCGCCGCAGCTGAGCGTTGGCGGACCGCCGGTGCAGGGTGCACCGCCTGCGGCGGAGTCGGCTGGTAGCCGACCGATCGCTCCTCCGATGGCACCAGTGCAACCGAATTGGAAGTCTGAAAGCAGCCCCGAGTCCGGTGGCGAACCGGGCGAGAAGCAGTAGTCCGCTGCCGAAGTTGTAGACTTAAAGATTAAAGATCAATTTTGTAACGGAGAATTATCGCCATGCTGATGCCGAAAAAAGTCAAGTTCAGGAAACAACAGCGCGGTCGCATTACCGGGAAAGCCTGGCGCGGCAGCACGTTGGCTTTCGGCGACTTTGGCTTGAAGGCCATGCACTGCGGCTTGATTACCGACCGCCAGATCGAAGCGGCGCGTATTGCCATGACCAGGTACATCAAGCGCGGCGGCAAGGTTTGGATTCGGATCTTCCCGGATAAGCCGATTACCAAGAAGCCTGCCGAGGTCCGCATGGGCTCTGGCAAGGGTCCGTTGGACCACTGGGCTTGCGTAATTCGCCCGGGTAAGATCTTGTTTGAGATGGAAGGCGTTGCCCTTGACGTGGCGACGGAAGCGATGCGGTTGGCCGCCCAGAAGCTACCGATCTTGACCAAGGTCGTTACGCGCGACATGCAGGCGTAGACGCAAGCGGCAACCGAATCAGTCAACTAGGGAACTTCAGGTAGGAAATTTTAGATATGAAAGCCGAAAAACTCCGTGGGCTCGAAGATAGCGAGCTCGAAAAGCAGTCGCAGGGACACGCGGAGCAAATGTTTCAGTTGCGCTTCCGGATGTCGATGGGACAGGCCGATGGGTTGAAGAAGTATCGCGAACTCAAGAAGGACCGGGCAAGGATTCTGACGATCCTGCGCGAAAGGCAAGGTAAGTAACGATGGCGGTTGACGCGAAACAAAACACGACGCCGGAGAAGGCGGGGCAGGAGAAGGTCGGCGAGGTGGTGTCGACCAAGATGACTAAGACCATCGTGGTTGAGGTCATCCGGCGAGTGAAGCACCCCTTGTACCAGCGGGTGGTGACCAAGCGGCGCCGGTTCTATGCGCATGATGACAGCGAAACCGCTAAGACGGGAGATGTCGTGCGAATTGTTGAGCACCGACCGTTGAGCCGTTTAAAGCGCTGGGCGTTAGCTGAAGTGATCCGCAAAGCCGTAGTAATTGATGAGGCTCACTTAGTGGCAACCGTCAAGGACTCGAAGAAGAAGGCAGCCCCTAAAAAGGGTTCAAAGGCGTAAGCCGGCGACACAACAGGAGGCTAGGAAACCATTATGATCGGAATGAGAACTATCCTCGAGGTCGCTGACAACAGCGGGGCTCGACGTTTGCAATGTATCCTGCCACGAGGTGGCGACCTCGGTTTGCACGCCGGCCTCGGCGACATCATCACCGCAGCGGTGAAAGAGGCCGCACCGGATTCCAACATTAAGAAGGGCAAAGTAGTTCGGTGTGTCATTGTCCGGATGAGAAAAGAGTCGCGCCGAAAAGACGGGACCTACATTCGTTTTGATAATAACGCTGCGGTTCTCATCAACGAACTCGGGGAGCCGATTGGTACCCGTGTATTTGGGCCAGTTGCCCGCGAGCTGCGCGATAAGAAGTACATGAAGATCGTAAGTTTGGCGCCGGAGGTTCTCTAATGAGCTCTGCCAATACGCCCGCACGGATCAAATTGCGGAAGAACGACCTCGTCAAAGTGATTGCGGGACGGGATAAAGGCAAATCGGGACGCATCTTGGAAATTGACCGGGAGACGGGTCGGTTGGTGGTTGAAGGGGTTATGCTCGTCAAGCGTCACACGAAGGCTAATCCCTCCAAGCAGATCAAAGGTGGCATCGCAGAAAAAGAGGCTTCGATTCACGTCTCGAACGTGATGATCCTTACCGGTGAGGGCAAGCCCAGCCGGATCGGAATTCGACTCGAAGGCGAGGGAAGTGCGGTGAAGCGGGTTCGTGTGGCAAAAAAGACCGGCGAAGTGCTCGCTGCGAAGAAGTAGGGTTAGGAATCAGCATGAAGGCCAGGCTCAGAGAACACTATCTAAAAAACGTCGTACCCGCGTTGAAGAAGGAATTCGGGTACACTAACGTGATGGCTGTGCCGAAGATCGAAAAGATCTCGGTCAATGTCGGGTTGGGTGAGGCGACGTCGAACCCGAAGATCATGGACGGAGCGGTCAACGAGCTTGCCTCGATTACGGGCCAGCGTCCTGTGGTTACGAAGGCCAAGAAGTCTATCGCTGCTTTTAAGCTGCGTGAGAATATGCCCATCGGCTGCATGGTCACCTTGCGCGGCGACCGGATGTTCGAGTTCCTGGATCGGCTGATGAACATATCGCTTCCTCGGGTGCGCGACTTTCGCGGCGTGTCCTCGAAGTCCTTTGATGGACGGGGCAACTACACACTCGGCGTCAAGGACCAGCTGATCTTTCCGGAGATCGACTACAACAAGGTGGATAAGACTCGGGGGATGAACATCAGCATCACCACCACGGCGAAAAGTGACGCTGAAGGCGTTGCATTGCTCAAGCTGATGGGGATGCCGTTCCGGCAGCAGTAAGGACACCAAGGATCTGACTCATGGCTACCACCGCGAAAATCGCTAAGGATATCAAGCTGAAGAAGGCCGCAGACGCGAACGTCCCTAAGTTAGGCGTTCGTCATCGCAACCGTTGTTTCCGCTGCGGACGGCCCCGCGGCTTTATGCGCAAGTTTGGACTCTGCCGTATTTGCTTCCGCCAGTTGGCGCTATCGGGCCAGATTCCTGGTGTAACAAAATCGAGCTGGTAAGCCCAGCGTAACGAAAGTATTTCTAGAGAAGGAAACCCCCACGGACCATGACCAGCGATCCTATCGCCGATATGCTTACGCGGATCCGCAACGCGATGGCCGCCCGGCATCCCAAAGTGGATGTACCGGGGTCGAAGCTGAAGTTGGAGATTGCCCGGATTCTTCGCGAAGAAGGCTACATTCTCAACTACAAGCTCGCCGAGGAAGGCGCCAAGAAGGTAATCAAGATCTATCTGAAGTACACCGCCGCTAATGCGCCTGTGATCTCGAAGATGGAGAGAGTTTCGAAGCCCGGCTGCCGGGTTTATGTCGGATCGAAGGATGTCCCCCGCGTCCTCGGCGGCATGGGCATAAACATTCTGACCACCCCAAAGGGTGTGATGACCGGCCGGAACGCCCGTAAAGAAGGTGTCGGCGGGGAACTGCTCTGCCAGGTTTGGTAGAGATTCCAGGGCTAAGAGAGAGTAACGAACATGTCGAGAGTAGGAAAAAAACCAATCCCGCTCCCCGCTGGGGTGAAGATTCAAATCGGCGATCAGCTGTCCGTCCAAGGCCCGAAGGGTCAACTGACGGTGCCGATTCCCGGGGGCATCCGGATTGAGCAGAACGCGAACGTGCTGGAAGTGAAGCGGGATAGTGATTCTCACGCCGCGCTTCACGGACTGACCCGCGCACTGGCCGCTAACGCCGTTACCGGGGTTACCGCTGGTTTCACCCGCGAGTTGGACATTGTGGGCACCGGGTACCGGGCAGATGTGAAGGGCCGGGTGGTGGTGTTTACTCTGGGCTACTCGCACCCGATTGAATTTCTTCTGCCGGACGGCGTGGATGCGAAGGTGGAAAAAATGACCCACCTTGTCCTGACTAGCCATGACCGGCAGTTGATTGGACAAGTGGCAGCAAACATGCGGTTTCTCCGGCCCCCGGATCCGTATAAGAACAAGGGCGTCCGTTACACCGGAGAAGTGCTGCGCAAGAAGGCCGGCAAGTCGGGTGCGGGTGGCAAGAAGTAGTCGGGGGAGGAGTAACGTAGCATGATTTCAAAGATCAACAAAGACGCCGTACGTCGCCGCATTCATACCCGGATCCGGAAGCGGGTGGAGGGCAATCCGGAGCGCCCCCGCCTGGCAGTTTTTCGTAGTATCAAACACATTTATGTGCAGGTGATCGATGATTTGGCCGGGGTGACCCTGGCTTCGGCGTCATCGGCGGAGAAGGGTGCCGCAGACGGTGGCAACGTCGCGGGCGCCCAGGCTATTGGGAAGCTGGTGGCCGAGCGAGCCAGAGAAAAAGGGATTTCGAAAGTCGTATTCGACCGGGGCGGCTTTCTTTATCACGGACGGATCAAGGCGCTGGCCGATGCGGCTCGCGCGGCAGGGTTGGAATTTTAAGGGGCCGAGGAGAATTTACGCATGCCAGCTACCGTAGTCAAGCGTGTCGAAGCGACCGCCAATTTAAAAGAGCAGGTCGTCTCGATCAATCGCGTCACGAAGGTCGTCAAGGGCGGTAAGAACCTAAGCTTCTCGGCCCTGGTTGTTGTCGGCGATCCGCAGGCGAAAATTGTTGGATTTGGCACCGGGAAGGCGAAAGAAGTCCCGGCGGCCATAAAGAAGGGAATAGAATCGGCCAAGAAGAATCTTCACAAGATCAACGTCCTTGAGACGACGATTGCCCATCCGGCCACTGGTAGGTTCGGCGCGGGCCTTGTCCTGATCAAGCCGGCGCCGGAAGGTACTGGGGTGATTGCCGGCAGCGCGGTCCGGGCGGTGATTCAGGCGGTGGGTATTCCCAATGTACTGACCAAGTGCCTGGGTTCGCGGAACCCGCACAACATGGTGAAGGCGACGATGGCCGCGTTGGTGCAACTTCGGGAGAAGGGTGAAGTGGCTGACGTTCGGGGTATCGCGCCGGAGAAGATGTAAGGATCTGTTGCCATGAGCACTGCTAAAATGATAAAAATTCAGCTGTACCGGAGTCCGATCAGCACGCCCGAGCCGCATAAGGCAATTGTGCGTTCGCTCGGGTTGAAGAAAATGAACCGGATTGTCGAGCGGCCCGACACCGCCTCCTTCCGAGGCATGGTGGCGAAGGTACCGCATCTGCTTCGGATAGTAGAATAACCCGCCCGTGGAGATGACTTGAAATGAACCTCAGTGAAATTAAACCCCCCGCCGGCCAGGTAAAGAAGAAGCAACGTGTTGGGCAGGGTATGGGAACGGGCCGGGGCAAATACTCGGGCCGAGGTGCCAAGGGCGCGAAGTCCATTAGCGGTTACTCCCGCATGCGCGGATTTGAAGGTGGACAAATGCCTCTTCATCGGCGTTTGCCGAAGCGGGGCTTTACGAACATCTTCCGTAAAGAGTACGCGATCGTGAACCTAGCGACGCTGGACGGGCTGCCCGGCGATACCTTTGATGCCGCCAAAGTGGTCGAGTTGGGCGTGATCAAGAAGCTACTCGATGGGTTGAAGATCCTGGCCAACGGTGAGATTACGCGTCCGATTCATGTCACGGCGACCGTTTTCTCGAAGGCGGCGGAAGAAAAGATCAAAGCGGCGGGCGGTACCGTCACCGTTGTTGAAAAGAAGAAGCAGTAGCATATCCCCTTACAAAGAAGCGTCATGAAGTTCTTCGAAGCACTCGCGAACGCGTTCAAAATTCCGGATCTCCGGAACCGGATTCTTTTTACCCTCGGGATGCTGGCAATCTACCGGTTGGGCGGGCACATTCCCACTCCTGGGATTGACGCCGAGCGTCTCGAACAATTTTTTCAGCAGAATCAAGGAACGCTTTTTGGCTTTATCGATCTTTTCTCCGGTGGAATGTTCCGCCGGCTCACGGTCTTTGCCCTGGGAATCATGCCCTACATTACGTCTTCGATTCTGTTGCAATTGATGACGATTGTTGTACCTACGCTCGAGAAGCTCTCGAAGGAGGGGGAGTTGGGACGTCGTAAAATTACGCAGTGGACGCGCTACCTGACAGTAGGCTTGGCTCTTGTCCAGTCGTTTACGCTGGCAACCGCGCTCCAATCGCAAGGTGATTTTGTCGTCAATCCTGGCTTTGGTTTTGTGCTGATGACGATGATCTCGCTGACAACCGGTACCGCATTCATTATGTGGCTGGGTGAGCAGATAACTGAGCGGGGCATCGGAAATGGGATGTCGCTGATCATTTTTACCGGTATCGTTGTTGGCCTTCCCCAGGCGATCGGTAATATTTACCAGAAGGCATTCGAAACGAGGGAGTGGAACATCGTTCAACTTCTGGTAATAATCGCGATCATGGTTGCGGTGGTTGGTCTTATCGTGTTGGTCGAGCGCGGTGAACGGCGAATTCCAGTCCAGTATGCCCGTCGAGTTGTGGGGAGGCGGATGATGGGTGGGCAGTCGACCCATTTGCCCCTGAAGGTGAATGCGGGCGGTGTGATCCCGGTCATTTTTGCGAGCTCGCTGCTGACGTTCCCGCAGACGCTGACCCAGGTGGCTTGGGTTCGCGACAACGCTTACCTAAGCGCCATGTTGCGGAGCATTCAGCATTCCGAGCCGCTGTATATCATCCTCTTCATTGCGTTGATCGTCTTTTTCTGTTTCTTCTATGTCTCGATCATCTTCAACCCGAACGAGGCAGCGGATAATATGCGGAAGTATGGCGGATTCATCCCGGGGATTCGTCCGGGCAAGAACACCGCCGACTACATGAACGGCATTCTGACGAAAATTACGGTAGTTGGTGGATTGTATTTGTCCATCCTTTGTCTCCTGCCAGAGATTATGATTTCAGGCATTAAACTTCAGCACCTGCCCTTGATTGGCAATTGGGTTGATGCGTATTTTCCTCGCTTCATACTGGACGGCCTTAACGTGAACTTCTACTTCGGTGGCACATCCCTGCTTATCGTCGTGGGTGTGGCCATGGACACGGTAAACCAAATTGAGGCTCAACTGATCATGCGGCATTACGAGGGCTTCACTCCTCGGGCGGGCCGAATTCGTGGACGCCGGTCTTCGGCATAGTCGGATTGTTCTTTCGCAATTGAATAACGTCGTTGCTGCCAGTTTTTCTTGCTTCCAAACCCCTGGCGGTGTTGTTGTACGGCGCACCGGGTTCCGGGAAGGGTACGTTGGGGAGATTACTTGGCCAAGTGACCGCTTGGCCGCACATCTCCACTGGTGAACTCCTGAGGAAGCACATCGCGGCGGGGACGTCCGCTGGGCATGCGTCTCTTGGGATTCTTCAGGGTTCCTATGCTCCGGATTTCGTCGTGAACCAGCTGGTCATAGAGCGCATGGGTCAACAGGATTGTCAGAAAGGAGTTATCCTCGATGGCTACCCAAGGACGTTGGACCAAACTGTTCAGTTCCTACCCGTCCTCGGGGGCTTCGACCTAGAGCCCATACTGGTCCGGCTTAACCTGGACTATACTGAAGTGAAGGTTCGACTCCAAGCGCGGCGGTTTTGCTCCTCCTGTGGGGCCATTTTCAACCTGGTTCGCCTGCCACCCCGGATTCCTGGGGTTTGTGACGAGTGTGGCGGTGGCTTGGTTGGCCGCGAGGATGATCAGACCGAATTGATGGACCGAAGGATTGAGCGTTATACCAATTTGACGGAGCCGGTGGCCGACTTCTTAAAGTCACGCTCGGTCAAAACGCTCGAACTCAGCGGAATGGACACGCCATCGGGATTGACACAATCTCTCTTGGCTCACCTAAAAGATTTATCATTAATTAATTTCACTCACTCATCTCCCAATGATCATTCGTAAAAGTCCTGCCGAACTCGAGAAGATGCGCCGTAGCGGCCTTCTCGTTTATGGGGTTCTGCAGAGCCTAGCCGCGATGGTACAGGAGGGGGTATCCACTCTGGAATTGGAAACTACAGCTGAAAAATTGATCCTCGACGCCGGTGCGCGTCCCGCGTTTAAGGGCTACTATTCCCCGGCGGCGGGGAACCGATATCCGTATGTTCTCTGCACCTCCGTCAACGATGAAATTGTTCATGGCATGCCTTCGAAGAGTAAGGTTTTGAAACGTGGGGACATCATCTCGATCGATACCGGGGTGCAGTTGGACGGCTATTACGGTGACTCGGCTATCACTGTTGGTGTAGGTGACATCTCTCCTCAGTTATGTAAACTGCTGGCGGTTACGCAAGAGTCGCTGGAAAGGGCGATAGAAAAGGTTCGCCCAGGCAATCGTTTGTTTGACATTTGCTCGACGGTGCAGAAGCATGTAGAGTCGAATGGTTTTACGATCGTTCGGGAGTTTGTGGGTCACGGGATTGGCACCGAGTTGCACGAGGAGCCCCAAGTTCCCAATTACGTCGATCGCAATAACGAGAATCCGCGGTTAAAAGAAGGCATGGTCCTGGCGATTGAGCCGATGGTGAATGCCGGAAAACCGCAGTCCAAAATTTTATCCGATCGCTGGACCGCTGTCAGTCAGGATGGTTCGGCTTCGGCACATTTCGAGCATTGTGTGGCTGTGACGAAAGACGGACCGTGGGTGCTGACGCGGCCATGAGAAGTGGCGGCCAGGGGCAAAACCATCCTGCGACCGTTGTGGAAGTCATGCCCAACGGGGTTGTGAAGGTCGAGTTGGAGAATCGGCAGCAGGTGCTTGCACATGCAGCGGGAGTTCGGGAAGTACAGTTTGTCCGGCTCCGGCCGGGAGATAAAGTGGAAGTATCGCTCTCACCGCAAGACCATACGCGTGGCCGAATTTCGGGGGGGGCGGTTACGGGGGCATTAAGGAAGTTATGAAAGTACGGGCATCGGTTAAGAAGATTTGTGACAAGTGCAAGATGATTCACCGCTACGGGACGGTGCGGGTGATCTGCACCAACCCCAAGCACAAGCAGCGGCAAGGCTAGTCGCGCAGCGATCTGGCCGTTCAACAGCGATTTTAGGACAACAGGAGAACCCAGCCTATGGCACGTATCGCCGGCGTCGATCTTCCCGCAAAAAAGCGGGCTGAGATCGGTCTCACTTATATTTACGGTATTGGCCGCACCCGTGCAAAGTCGATTCTGCACCGTGTCGGTGTCGACCCGGATCGCAAGATCGCCGACTTGACCGAGGACGAGGTGAATCAGATCAGGACTCTTCTCGAAAATGAGGGAGCGGTCGAGGGTGACCTTCGCAAAGAGGTGTCTCTCAACATTAAGCGCCTGATTGAGATGGGGTCCTATCGCGGTCTGCGGCATCGTCGCGGTCTGCCGGCCCGTGGCCAGCGGACGCACACGAATGCTCGTACGCGGAAGGGTCCGCGGAAGGGTACGGTCACTAACAAGAAGAAGCCGGGTCAGAAGTAAGGGTCCCCAGTAAACGAACATGGCGAAAGCAGCTGCAAAAAACGCAAAAAAGAAGGCCTTCAAAAAGAAGGAACGAAAGAACGTACCGATTGGTCTTTGCCACGTGCAGGCTACGTTCAACAACACGATCATCACCTTTACGGATCCCATTGGTAACGTGCTGGCTTGGTCTAGCTCCGGCTCTCTCGGGTTTCGCGGATCGAGAAAAGGGACGCCGTTCGCCGCCCAACAGGCCTCTCTCACGGCCGCCAACAAGGCGAAGGAGTCCGGTTTACGGACGGTTGAAGTGCGCGTGAGCGGACCGGGCGCGGGACGGGAGTCGGCCATTCGCGCTTTGTCGACGGCCGGTATCGAAGTGCGGTCTATCAAGGACCGGACGCCGATCCCGCACAACGGCTGCCGGCCGCCAAAGAAACGCCGCGTCTGATCGCTGTTTTTTTGCCAACTTTGTGCACCCTTGGACCGCAGTTATTTCTGTGGTCCTAGCTGTGCGATACTTAAAACTGACGGATTTCGCGTGTTTGCGATCGTCACCAAAGCAGGACGAAGGCATGGGCCGTAAACTGCACCCTGAGCGGTTGCTCTAAGGTTCGAGGAGATTGAATGGCTCGTTATAATGGTCCGGTGTGTCGCCTTTGCCGTCGCGAAGGCACGAAGCTCTTTCTAAAGGGAGAGCGTTGCTATGGTCCCAAGTGTGCTGTGAGTGATGAGAAGAAGCGGAACTTCCCGCCCGGCCAGCACGGTCAGGCGCGGAAGCCGAAGATTCTGGGCTACGGCTTGCAACTGCGCGAAAAGCAGAAAACCAAGCGGTATTTTGGCCTACTCGAGGGTCAATTTCGCAATATTTTTGAGAAGGCCAGCCGCTCGAAGGGGATCACGGGTGAGGTCATGTTGCAGATGCTCGAGAAGCGTCTGGACAACGTAGCCTTCCGGATTGGTTTTTCGACGTCCCGCGCGGGTGCACGTCAAGTAGTTCGTCACGGCCATTTGCTGGTCAACGGGAAGAAGGTGAATATTCCGTCCTATCAGGTTCGGTCGGGTGATGTGGTTTCGGTGCGGGAAAAGAGCAAGAACAACCCATCCATTCTCGCCTCCCGAGATGCCACCGCCCACCTGCCGTCTCCCACTTGGCTTGAGGTTGACCGGGAGAACCTGAAGGCGACGATTGCCTCCAACCCGAAGCGTGATGAACTGGTTCAGATTCAGGTCAACGAGCAGCTGATCGTCGAACTGTACTCGAAGTAATCGACCCGAGGCCCCTAACCCCACAAGGAGAGCGATGTTCAAAGGTTTTCAGAAACCGAAGCGTCTGGTTGCCAATACCGAGACGCTAACCGAACGTTATGGCATGTTCACGGCTCAGCCGTTCGAGCGTGGGTTTGGCACGACGATCGGCAACAGCCTCCGTCGCGTGCTACTCAGCTCGATTGAAGGCGCTGCGATTACGGCCGTGCGCATCGACGGCGTAGCCCACGAGTTCAGTCCCATTCCGGGCGTCACGGAAGATGCCACTGACATCATCCTGAACCTCAAGCAGGTCCCTTTCAAAATGACCTCCGACGGAGTTCATACCGCCCGGATCATTGTCGACCAGCCCGGCGAAGTTCTTTCCGGACAGATCCAGACCGATTCCGATGTGGAAGTCCTCGACCCCCATCTTCATATCGCGACGGTCGGTGAGGGCGGCAGGCTCAACATCGAAGTCCGGTTGAAGCAGGGTCGGGGCTACGTTGCTGCGGATCGGAACTTTGACGAAGATTTGCCGATCGGCTTTATCCCCATCGACTCGGTTCATTCGCCGGTCCGGAAGGTGAACTATTCTGTCGAGGCGGCCCGCCTCGGCCAAACGACCGATTACGATAAGCTGACCCTGGAAGTCGTCACCAATGGTGCGATTTCCCCGCAAGATTCCATCGGCATGGCAGCCAAGCTTCTCAAAGACCACATGAGTATCTTCATTAACTTTGAAGAAATCTCCGAGGCCGTTGAGGAACCGATCGAGCGTGGTGTCACCGGTCAGGTCAACGAAGTCCTGAACCGTTCTGTCGAAGAGTTGGAGCTTTCGGTGCGCTCGTATAACTGCCTAAAAAATGCCAATATTCAATCGATTGGCGACCTGGTGCAGCGTTCGGAAGCGGAAATGTTGCGGACGAAAAACTTTGGCCGCAAGTCGCTGAACGAGATCAAAGAGATTCTGTCTGGTCTTGGTCTTGGTTTCGGCATGAAGTTTGATTCCCAGGGACGGTTGGTCTCGCCGGCTGGCGCGCCGGTCAGTGACAGCGCTGAAATTGGCGAGTAATTCAGAAGTAAGAGAAACAGCATGAGACACAATCGAGCAGGTTTTAAACTAAAGCGCGACATCGGCGCTCGGCGCGCTCTATTGCGCGGTCTGGTGACCAGCGCCATCCTCGAAGAGCGGATTGTAACCACAGTACCGAAGGCTAAGGCGGCCAAACCCTTAGTCGAGAAGATGATCACCCTGGCGAAGCGCGACACGCTTCACTCCCGGCGGCAGGCGGCAGCGTTTCTGTTAACGCCAGCGGCCGTACAAAAGCTATTCGACAAAATCGGACCCCGGTTCACCCAGCGGAGCGGGGGGTACACCCGTGTGGTACGCGTCGGCGTTCGAAAGGGCGATGGTGCGGAGACCGCGATGTTGGAGCTGGTGGGTTCTGAGTTGGTTCGTCGCGCGGCCGACCGGGCCAAGCGGCGTGAGGAAAGATTGAAGCAGCTGCAGCAGGGTCAGGACGCTGACGGCCAGCAGGACTCGAACTAGACTATTCGCTCCCGCAACTCCGGCGCAAGGATCATGTTCCCTTGATTCTTGCGCCGTTGTGTGTCAGGCTGTCTCCGGGTCGTATGGAAACCACTCCCCACCCACCTCCGTTTCTTGTCTCGGTTCTGTGCGTCAGCCGGAACCAGGATGAGAACTTGCGCCGTTGTCTGCTCGCGTTATCGCAATCGAGCGTCGCGGCCCAGACGCAGATCGTGGTGGTGGATCTTGCTTCTACCGACCAGACCGCTACGGTCCTGGCGGGTTTTCCCGATCTGACCACGCTGCGGCTACCGAAGAATTTTGGATGGACTAAGGCGGCCAACATCGGTTTGCGTTCTACTCTGGCCGAAAACATTCTTGTTCTCGATCCCCGCGTTGAGCTGGCGCCGGATGCGGTGGAAGGTTTACTGGCAGATCTCGAAGAGAGCGGCCCGGTGGCGGCGGTGGTGCCAACGCTGCGGCAGGAGGACGGCGCCCCGGCTGTTTATCTGCGTCGGCTGCCGACGATCACCTCGTTACGCCCGGTCTTCGAGGCACCCGTGGTACCCGCTGCGGCGGAGTTCGTAGAGTACCCGGGAGTCTATGCGTTGTTGATTCGAAAATCTTTCCTCAAAGGAATGAACTACTTCGATGAGCGCTACGGGGAGCAGTGGCCCGACGCCGAGTTGGCGGCGCAGGTGAAACGCGCCCAGCGCAAGATCTTGCGGGTTCCGGCGGCAGGCGGGGTCCTTCATCCCGAGCAGGACAAGCGAATTGCCGCCTCCCTTCTCGAGGCCGACTGGCACTCCGGAGCGGCTGTGTACCTCAAGAAACACCAGGGTGCTGGATTCGCCCACTCCCTGGGTTCCGTGTTTGGATCTTTGTTTACCGGCAAGGTCGGTTTGGTACGCCATATGCTTGCGGCGGCCAAGATCGACGGGACGCAGGAATGAGTCCCTTCCCTGGCTGGAACGATTTGTGCTAATCTTAGAACTTGCGTGTGCATCCCCGGTGCGCTCGTTTGACTCGTGTTTTGGAGTGTCCCTATGGTATGTCCTGTAACTGGAATCAAAACTCAGTTTGGTAATCGCGTTTCGCACGCGAATAACAAAACCCGCCGCACCTGGCAGCCGAATATGCAGAGCAAGCGCTTCTGGTATCCGGCCGAGAATCGGTTTATCCGTCTGACGGTCAGCGTGCAAGGCATTAAGCACATCGATAAGGTCGGCATTGACACCGTGGTGCGGGACCTCCGCGCTAAGGGCGTTAAGTTCTAGGCAGGCTGGCAAACGGGGCAAAAGTGGGTGCCCCGCTGGAGCAGGGTGATTTTTTGAACCGGCGAGCCGCAACGGGCGCAGGGCTTCCCCTCTCTCCCGTAGACACGATGTTGGAGCTGGAAACGACCTTTCTCGCCGGCGGTGTTCACGTAATCGGAGATGGACGAGCCTCCCATCTCAATTGCTGCGTTAAGTAGCACTCCCATCTCACGCCATAGTGTTTCCCACTCGGCCACCGGTAACACCTCGGTGCGCCTGCACGGGTGAAGGCGCGAGCGGAATAGCAGTTCGTCCGTATAGATGTTGCCCAGGCCGCGGAGGAACCGTTGATTCAGTAGCAGGCCTTTGAGTGTCGTGCGGTAGCCTTGGCCCAGCCTGATGAACTCCTGGCACGAAACCTCGAGCGGGTCCGGGCCGAGCATGGCAATGGGTTCCGGTAGGGTCTGGCCCCAAAGGACGCGCCCGAATTGCCGAATATCTTCGAGGCACAGGCGGAACCCGGAGAAGTCCCAGGTAGCCCGGGTGTGTTTGTGGATCGTCACGTCGAACAAGAGCTTGCCGGTCATGCCCAGATGGATCCCGAGGAAGCCCCGGTCGAGGTCGGCGATGATGAATTTGCCATAGCGTCTGACCCGTAGTACCGTCGCTCCGGCGACTTCCGGCGGAAAGCTGCCGCGAAAGATCCGCGAAGGCCAGTAATTGGTAGCGACAATTCGCTGACCCCGCAGGCGGGGGGCCAGCGCCCGAACGATGGTTTCGACTTCCGGTAGCTCCGGCACCGGCTACTCCAAATCGACCAGGATCGAGCGGTCTTCGCTCACCTCAACCGGGTATCTCCGCAGCGTCACCGCCGGGCTGAAGGCGCAGACCCCGCTGACGCAGTCGAATTCCCAGCCATGCCACGGGCAAACCAACAGGTTCGCGTGCAACGCTCCCATGGCCAAAGGGCCACCCCGATGGGGACACCGGTTGTCGACGGCAAACAGCTCCCCGTCCACGTTGCAGACCGCCACCTCCGTACTGCCCCGCCGGAACTCCATCACCCCGCCGGGCCGTAGGTCATCCAACGAGCCAACCTGCACAAAGGACATATAGAATTAACCTACCATGCGATTCCGTCCTCTTCTGTGTATCCCCTTCCTGTTGCTCACCGCCTGTCTGCCCTCCCCTCCGTCGAAGGTCATCGGGGTGGTGCCCAAAGGAGCGGGCCATGTCTTCTGGCTCACCGTAAAGGCGGGTGCACAGAAGGCCGCGGCGGAGGCCGGCTATACCGTCGAGTGGAACGCGCCGACTCTCGAAGTGGACGCCAGCCGCCAAAAAGACATCGTCGATTCCATGATCACCCGCCGCCTCGCCGGCATCGCCTTAGCGCCGGTGGAGCGCAAGGCGCTGGCCGGGACCGTCGACCGCGGCCACAACGCAGGCATTCCGATGGCCGTTTTCGACTCCGATGTCGATACGCCAAACCGGCTCACCTACGTCGCCACCGACAACCGGGCGGGAGGCCGCATGGCCGCGCGGCGCTTGGCAGAGGGCTTGGGCGGCAAGGGCAAGGTTGCCCTCATCGGCTTCATGCCCGGCAGTGCGTCAACCATGGAGAGGGAAGCTGGTTTCCGGGAGGAGATGCAGGCCCGCTTTCCGGGAATTCAAATCGTCGTCGAGAGCTTCGGTATGGCGAACCGGGCCAAAGCCATGGCGATAACGGAAAACGCTCTGACCGCCTATCCCGACCTGGCCGGAATCTTCGCCGACAATGAGTCCAGTTCGGCCGGTGCGCTGCAGGCGATCAAGAGCCGCCAGGCGAGAAAGGTCAAATTCGTTGCCTTCGATGCCAACGAACAGTTCATCGAAGACCTGCGGACCGGCTGGATCGACGCCATCGTCCTGCAGGACCCCTACCAGATGGGCTACGAAGCAGTGAAGGCGATCACCACACGCCTAGGCGGCGGGGCACCCGCACCGCGCCGCGATCTGCCCGCTACGCTTGTACACCTCGGCAATTTGGACGCCAAGGACATTCCGCCCCTGATCCTGCCAGCCGCCCAAAAGCAGCTCACGCAGGCAGTCCATTAACCGCGACGGAAACCGGAGGGCTTCGGAAACCGGGGGCGGAAAGGCCGATCGTCCCCAGGCCCACTCCCTTTGGGGCGGGGACCCGATGGTGGCTTCCCTTTGTCTCCGGACTGCGAGGGCGGAGGACCAAAACGGGGGCGGAAGGGACCATCTCCCCGGTTGTCTCCTCCCTGGTTCGAGCGCTCGGGCCAGGAGCGGGACGGACGGTCGTTGTCCCGCTCCCCGCCTCCTTCGCCGCGATAGGAGCGCCCACCGCGAGGGCCGCCCCCGTACTCTCTGCCTTGGCCAGCGGGGGGCCGATCTCCAGAGTTGGGCTTCCGATAGGGCCGGTCGCCGCCCGAATAGGAGCCGCCGGCCCGCTCGCCGCCCCGGCCCCGGTCCTCGCTGCCTCGGGCCCCGTAGGAGGGCCGCTTCATGAAGGGGCGCGGCTCACCGCCGCCGCGCTCGAACGGGCCCCTTGGCCGGTCGCCCTTGGGCCGGTCACCCTGGAACTTACTCGGACGGTCTCCCCCGGCCGGCGGCCCTTCGCGCCGGTCTTCTCCTGCCGCCGGCCCTTCGCGCCGGGCTCCCGGGCCCGTTTCCGAGGCACTGGGGCGATTGTACAGGGACCGCTTGATAAATGGCTGCTGCTCGCCGTCCGGCCTGCCGCCGCCGCGCGCGCTTTCGCTCGGGGCACCCTGCACCGGACCACGGTCGGCCTCCGGCTCGCGCAGCGGACGCTCCTCGCCGGCACTAATTTCCGCCGCCGGCCTCCAGCCGGGCCGCACATCGCGCGGTCCGGGGATGTCGGAGGCTTCGCCGATCCCATAGGGCCGCCGGTCGGAGGCTTTCACCACGCGGCGCTTCTCTTTATGCTCCCGGATCTCTTCCGGCCCGTTCCGCAGCAGGGCATCCGCGGCTTGCACCGTACATACGAGTGCAGACACCTTGTGGACCCGCACCATGTGCGCCCCTTCGAGGATGGCGCCGGTCACCGCCGCCGCTGTCGCGAAATCCTGCTGCATGGCGTCGTTGGTCTTCTGGCCCAGGAAGCCCTTGCGGGAGGCGCCGACCAGAATCGGCAGATCCAATTCGCGCAGCTTACCCAGCCGGGCCAGGATCTCCCAGTTCTGGTCGCCGCGTTTGCCGAAGCCCAGCCCCGGGTCGATGATGATCTTGTTCCGGTCGACCAGCGCCTTCTGGGCGCGGTTCACACTATGCTCCAGGTCGCTCAGCACCGATTCGGCCGGATGCGTCAGATTGCCCAGTTTGGCCCAGGTCTCGGGCGTCCCCCGCATGTGGTTCAGGATCAGCCCGGCGTCCTGCGCCGCCACCACGTTGGCCAGACGCGGGTCAATCGTCAGGTTCGACGGGTCGTTAATGAACGCCGCGCCGTACTCGAGCGCCTTGGCCGCCACCCCGCTCTTGTAGGTATCCACCGAAAGGGGAATGCTAAGCTGTCCCTGCAGCTTCTTGAGCACGGGAATCAGTCGGCGCAGCTCCTCGGCTTCGCTCACGGGCTGGGCGCCCGGCTTGGTCGACTCGGCGCCGATATCGATGATGTCGGCTCCCTGCGCCTCGAGTTCGAGCGCCCGCGCCACCGCGCGGTCGGGCTCGTTAAATCTTCCACCGTCCGAGAAGCTGTCCGGGGTAACGTTCAATACCCCCATGATCAGGGTCCGATCCCCAAACTGCAGCTCATGGCCGCGAACCTTCAATAAATATCGCTTGGGCCGGATCATCCTTGTACCTTCTTCCACTTCTTACCCAGTCGCAGCACATAGCTGCCCGGGAACTCCAACACAACCAACTCGGAAACCCGCGCGCCATCAACCTCGAGCGCGCCCTCCTTAATCTTTCGCTGCGCCTCGCTGCCGGAGGCGGCCAAGCCGCACCGCACCAGCAGCTTGTCCATCCGCAGCCCCGGTTCAGCAACCAGGTACTCTTCGAGCTCCGCCGGTACCGAACCCTGCGAAACCACCCGGACCCACTCGCCGGCCGCCCGTTCGGCGTCCTCCCGCGAATGGAAATCGCTCACAATGAGACGAGCCAGCTCCATCTTGGTTTCTTTGGGATGGGCCAAGCGCAGCCGCGCAATCTCGCTCACGCTCTTGTCGGTGAGCAGTTCGTAATACCGGAACATCAGATCATCCGGAATCGACATCAGCTTCGAAAACATCACCGCCGCGGGCTCGGTTATACCCACATAGTTGTTCTTCGACTTGGACATTTTCTCGACGCCGTCCAGGCCTTCGAGCAACGGCACCGTACCCACGATCTGCGGCGGCTGGCCGTACGCCCGCTGCAACTCTCGTCCCACCAGCAGGTTGAACTTCTGATCGTTACCGCCCAGCTCGACATCGCACTGCATCTGAACGGAATCGTAGCCCTGGGCGAGCGGGTAGAGAAACTCGTGGATCGAAATGGGGGTACTGGACTGGTATCGCTTGGAAAAATCGTCCCGTTCGAGAATCCGCGCCACCGTGTAGTGCGAGCAGAGCCGGACCATCTCCTCAAAGGTCATCGGTTCGAGCCACTTACTGTTGAACTCAATGACGGTCCTTTCGGGATCGAGAATCTTAAAAACCTGCGCCTTGTAGGTTTCCGCGTTGGCGTTGATCTCCGCCCGGGTCATCGGCGGCCGCATGGCGTTCCGTCCGGTGGGGTCCCCGATCAGGCCGGTCATATCACCGATCAAAAAGGTCACGGTGTGGCCGAGATCCTGAAAATGCTTCATCTTCCGGATCAGTACCGTGTGGCCGAGGTGGAGATCGGGCGCTGTCGGGTCGAACCCGGCCTTCACCCGCAGCGGGCGGCCCAACTTCAGCCGTTCGCGGAGATCCTCTTCCCGGATCAGCTCCGCCATGCCTTTTCTCAGATAGGCGATCTGCTCTTCAATTGTCAAAGCCTCTCCAGTCCTTCATTATCGCCGATTACAGACTCTCGTAACGGTGCCGGACCGCAAAGAAAAAAGGCCCCCGGACTTGCCAGGGGCCTTTCGGTTACACGAGTTTGGTCTTCCGGACCGGTAACTCCCGAATCCGCTTGCCCGTGGCGGCGAAGATGGCGCTCGTAATCGCCGGGGCGATCGGCGGGACGCCGGGTTCACCAATACCCGCCGCCGGAGCCTTGCTCGGCACCAGGTGTACGTGGGTAACTCGCGGCGCTTCGTTGATCCGCGCCACCGGATAGTTGTTGAAGTTGGACTGAACAATCCGCCCGTCGGCGGCGGTGATTTCGCCCATCATGGCCAGGCTGGTGCCGAAGACGGCCGCACCCTCTACCTGCGATCGGGCCCGCTCCGGGTTGATGATCTGCCCGGCGTCGACGGCGACATCGACCCGCGGAATCGTGACCCGGCCGCGATCATCCACCTCCACCTCCACCACGGCGGCCACATAGGTCAGGAAGCTGCGATGCGCCGCAACGCCCAGCGCCCGACCCTTGCCGGGCTTCTTGTTGGCCCAGCCCGACTTCTCTGCCGCAACTTCGAGCACCCGTCGCAGCCGGCCCGTGTCGACCGGGAACTTCTCCTGGCTTTGGTCGTTATTCCAATACTTCATTCCGACGGGCTGAATCGGCACCTGCCGATCGGGCCCGAGCAGATCGAGGATGTACTCGACGCGGTCCCGGTTGGCGGCCGCGGCCAGCTCATCGACAAAGGAGTGGACGGCGAAGGCGTGGTAAATGTGGGCGACGGCGCGCATCCAGCCGATCCGCACATGGTTTTTGTGCGGCAAGTTCTCGGCGCGATGGTTGGCGATGGCGTAAGGCAGGTCGACCCAGCCCATGCCCATCTCCAGTTCCATGGCGTACTCGGCCGCGGCGTCGAAGGTAGAGCCGATTGAGGGAAACGCGCTGCGGTGCAGCCAGGCCGTGGGCCGGCCCTTATCGTCGAGCGCCGCCTTCATGTACATGCCGGCGTTGGCGTGGTAGAAGTCGAATTTGATGTCGTCTTCGCGGCTCCAGACCACCTTCACCGGTTTGCCCACCTGCTTGGACAGCATCGCCGCCTCGCAGACGTAGTCGGGCTTGGACTTACGGCCAAACCCGCCGCCGAGCAGCGTCACGTGGCAGGTAACATCCTCCTTCTTGATGCCCATCGCTCCGGCCACCGCCTCTTGCACGGCCTGCGGGTTCTGGGTGGCGGCGTAGGTGACGACTTTGCCGTCGCGCCACTCGGCCACCGCAGCGGGTAGTTCCATGGGGGCGTGTGAAAGCAGCGGGACATAGTAGGACGCCTCGTGAATCTTGCCGGCTTCGGCGAACGCCTTGTCCACATCGCCCACGTTGCGCACCACCTTACCCGGCTGTTTGATCTTGGCCAGGATCTCGGTCTTCTCCCGGCCCGAATCGAAGCTGCCGTTGGAGCCCAGGTCCCACTCCACCTTTAACTTCTTCCGGCCCTGCGCCGCGGCCCACGTGCTGTCGGCCAGTACCGCCACGCCGCCGAGGGCCTGGAACACATGGGGTGGCTTGAACCCGGGAATCGTGCTCGTCTGCACCACGCCCTTGACGCCCTTCACGGCCGAGTCGTCAAAGCTCCGCAGCGTGGCGCCGAATACCGGCGGCCGTTCGATGGACGCATAGAGCATGCCCGGCATTTTGGCGTCGATGCCGAACTTGCCCGCGCCGCGCGTGTGGTCGGCCTGGTCGATGGTCGGCATCTCTTTGCCGATGTAGCGGAACTCGCTTTCCGGCTTCAGCCGCAGGTCGGTCTTTTTAGGCAGCGGCAGAGTGGAAGCGATCTTCACGAGGTCGCCATAGGCCGCTTTCTTGCCGCTTTTGGCGTGTACGACAAAGTGGTTCTGGCCCTTACATTCGGCGGCCGGCACGTTCCACTTCTTCGCCGCGGCCTGCTCGAGCAGCAGTCGGGCGGTCGCGCCGGCCTCGCGCATGGCGTCGTAGAAGTCGCGGATCGAGCAGGACCCGTCCGTGTTCTGCGAGCCGTACTTGGTATCGCCCACCGCCTGCTGCACCCGCACCTTCTGCCAGTCGGCCTCCAACTCGTCGGCAACCACCATCGGCAGCACGCTGCGAATGCCGGTGCCCATCTCAGAGCGGTGCGCGACTATCACGGCCGTGCCGTTCGGTTCAAGGCCCAGGTAGACGCTCGGTGACCAAGCGGGCGACGCCGCTTCGGCCTGTTCCATTTGAACACCGAGCACCAGCGCGCCGGCGCCGATGGCGCTGCCGAGAAATCCCCGGCGGGAGACTTTTTCTATCCGTGTCATGCCTTCACCCCCGCAGCAATCTGGATCGCCTGCCGGATCCGCTGGTAGGTGCCGCAGCGGCAGATATTGCCCTGCATGGCGGCGTCGATCTCGGCGTTGGAGGGCTTCGGCTTGGCTTTGAGCAGCGCCGCCGCCTGCATGATCTGGCCGCTCTGGCAGTAGCCGCACTGCGAGACGTTACACTGCTTCCAGGCCGCCTGCAGCGGGTGTTCGCTCCTGGCGCCTAACCCTTCGATGGTGGTAATCTCTTTTCCCGCGGTGTCCTGCATCGAGGTGACGCAGCTGCGCGTCGCCTCTCCGTTGACATGGACCGTGCACGCACCGCACAATCCCGCACCGCAGCCAAACTTTGTGCCCGTGTAATCCAACACGTCGCGGAGATACCACAGCAGCGGCATCTCCGGATCGCCATCAAACCTCCGGGCGGACCCGTTCACTTTGAGCTGAATCATAACAGCCTCCCGAACTAGATCATATGTCCATCCTGGAGCCGGAGTAAACCAGCCCGGTATGCGCGACCAGCTTGGCGAGGCCTACCGGCTACGGCCCGGCATCATCCCTGGCACGGGGCCCTGCATCGGCTGTCCGCCTGGGTTCATGCCCGGACCCAGCGTGCCCTGCCGCTGGCCGGGCAGGTTCGCCCCGCCGCCGGCCTGCTGATTCGGATCGTAGACAAACTCCCACTCTTTGTAGTTCGTCTTCTCTTTGTAGATTTTGATTCCTTCGCGGTCCAGTTTACTGGCGATGCCGACAATGCCACCGCCCAACCCCTGGGACTGCTGCGCGCCCATGGCCGCGGCAAGGCCCTGGGGGTTGGGCGTGGTGAGCATCCGGCGGATCATGTCGGTGGCCGGATTTACGTTGATGCCGGTGGCGCCCTGCCCGGACGTTGATCCGGACGTTGATCCGGACATTGATCCGGACATGGGCGGACCGAAACTGGTGGACCCGCTACCCGGTAACCGCACCTGGCCATTGTTGGCCGGGGTCGCGCTCAACCTTGACGGATCGGGCGGCATCATGCCGCCTACGGTGTAACCGCCGCCGCCCACCGTGTAGCCGCCGCTCGACGGGGGGGGCTGGACCACTTGGCCGCCGGTCTGCGAGTTGGCGGCGGCGTTCGGGTAGGTTCCCGGCGCGGCGAACGCTCCGGGCAGGCCAGGAGCCGTGGGGACCCAGCCGGGCTGGGGCGGCGGGGCGCCCTCGGCCCCGGGCGGCGGCGGAACCATCCCGGGAGCGCCCGGCCGCTCGGATTCCCGGCGCGGACCGCCGGCGGTGGGCGCGTTCGGGTCCATGTTGATGATGGCCGTCGAGCCGACCGCGTAGGGATTGGCCGCATCGGCCGCCGTCCCCGGCGCTTCGCCCGGTTTGGGCTGTTTCTGCACGAGCGAGTCGGTCATTCGTCCCGAACTATCGGCGTGAATCAGCCGCCAGTCATCGGTACCGGTGAGCGGATCCTTGTAGCGCTTGCGCAGGAACCGCGACCCGTTGGTCTGCTCAAGCTCCTCGATCGTCTGCGGCAGCTTCTTGTTCTTCCGCACAAAGACTTCGATGCCCCGGATGTACTGGTCGCCGCGTTCGACGAGCAACTGCTCCTTGTTGCGCTGAGCCTCGAAGGCAAGCCGCGGCAGCTCCATGTACAACACCCAGGCCACCGCCGCCGCCATGGCAAACACGAGCAGCATGGCAAAACCGGACTCCGGGCGTGACCGCATGACTCCCTCCGCCTACTCCAGGCTCTCGGCCTGCTCCAAGCTGAGCGTCTGCTCGCTCTGGAACTCCTGATCCTCAACCACTACGGAATTCAGCCCGATCCGCACCACCCGGTACCGTTTCTGAATCACGTCGCCTTCGCCCGCCACGAAGATATCTTCGCCGTCGAGGAAGAAGGCACGCTTGGTTTTGGCCCGGGCGCCGCCGACGAATCCATAAAACTTCAGACGGATCGGCGGAGCGGCCGGTTTCACCGGGGCGGCCGGGGTCACGCTCACCGGGGGAGGAGCCGCGGCGGCCGCCACGGCCGTCGGCTTCGGAAAGATTTTGGGCGGATCAGGCTGCTTGGGAGGCGGGGCGGCGCCAAAGTCGAAAATCGTCCGGTTGCCCCCTTCAATCTGTACCCCACTCAGGCGCCGAATCAGCTCGAGCCGCAGCGTCGGGTCAATCGTCGCCGGGTCCATCCGGTCCTCAGCCCGCGCGGATTTGAGCACCGGTTTGAACTCCTGCACCGCCGCCCGCAGCGCGGGCCGGGTGGTGGTCGCGGCGGCGGCTTCGGCCTCCGCCTTACCGTTCCGCACGGGCGCTGGCCGCGCGGCAGGCACTTTGGCGGCCTGGCGCACCGCGGCCGCCGGAGTCTTCGGACCGGCCGGCGCATCGCCGCCGAGAAACATCACCGCTGCCCCGACCCCGAGGATGCCGGCCAGGACGGCGATCTTTTTGGGCTCCGCTCCCAGCTTCATCGGGCACCTCCCGGATTTTGCGCGAGGACAGGCAGCGCAGCCTCCCGCACAAACGTGTTGGCCCGCATGTTGATGTTCAATACCCCGGTACCCTGCTGCGGCGACGCCGAGACGGCTTCGATGATCAACAGCCGGGGCGCCTTGTCCACCTCCTGCAGGAAATGCAGCAGGTCGGCATAGGTGCCCTCATAGTTACCGTTGACGGAAAGCATCGACAGTTCGTTCGAACCCTCCACCGGGTCCTCGATAAAGCCATGCTCGCGAACCTTCACGCCCGCTCGCTTCGCCATTCCTGACAGCTCGTCCACTACCGTCGAGTAAGTTGTCGAGCGGTTCAGGAAGTAAGTGGTCAGAAACTGGTCTCCCTCACTCCGCCCCCGGTCCATTTTGGCCGTCAACTGCCGCGTTCGCTCAAGAGAACTGTTACGGTCGCGCGCCTGGGAGCGCAGAGCGCGAAGCTGTGCCTCCATCTCCCCGGCCGAGCCGCCCCATGGCGCGTAGACAAACCACCCTGCCACCAGATTCAAGCCCAGCAGCACCAGCACGATCAGGCGCGGTAGATCGAGTTTAAAGTTTTTGGGCATAGTTCACACTCACGCGATACCGGTAGAGCGGCTCACTCTGCGACGGCGGCAACATGGTCGCCACCGAAGGAATCGAAAACACGGGCGAAGCCTCCATCCGTTTCAGCAGATCGATCACCGGTTCAATGCTCTGGGCTCCGATCGTCATCTCCAACTGAATCTCGTTGCGTGCGTTGGCCTGGGGACGCAGCGCAATCAGCCGTGCGTTGTAGGGCAGCACCTGCTCGAGGTCGGCAAACAGGCGGGACCAGCTGATGCCTTTCCGGGCAATCAGCGTATTCAAAAAGACGCTGCGCTCGAGAACATCGGCATTCTCGGACTTGCGCATGACGGCCTCAAGCGAAGCCTGCTCGACCGCCATGGTCGCCACCTGCTGCTCGGTCTGCACCAAAGCCGCCACCAGATCGGCCTTGGCCTGCCGCTCGTTCCAGATCAAGGAGCTGAGCAGGAGCAAAGTAATCACCAGCAGGCCCGTAGCCAGGGCGGACAACAACGTCACCGCCCGGTCGTTGCGAAACGGCTCACTCGATAAGTTGATGGGATAGCGCATATTAACTCCGGCCCCCCGAGGCCAGATAGCCAAGCAAGCCGGCGTTACATGGATTCGGCGTGCCAAAGGGAGACTCCAGCGTCTGCACCGGCAAGTCAACATCCACCGGCAGCGACGCCAGACCGCACAGGTGAACCGAGTCCGGCCGGATCTTCAACTCCTCTTCAAGGTACGCCAGCGTCGGATACAGCACCCGGCCAAACTCCTCCTCATCGCAGAATCGCTCGAGACTCCTCGCCATCCGCGTCGAGAATGCCAGACTGGAGACGCCGGGCTCGTCTCCCTCCTCCTCGCTCAAGGCCAACTCCACGCACCGCAGTAGCCGCACCCGGCCCTCAACGGTTACCGCCACCGTCAGCACCTTGTTCGATAGCTTAATCAGAACCCGGCAGCCGGAGGCCGGCACCAGTTCGAGCGCCGCCAGCGTCGAAGTCGTGATCCGGCCCGGCCACAGACCCGCCGCCCGAAAGGCCGCTTCGTACTTGGCTAGAATCTCCAGCGAAACCAGCGTAGCCAGCACATCCACTTCCTTGGCCCCGTTCGGCCGCGGTTGGACAAAACAGCTCACCGCCGCCGCATCCACATCAAACGGCACCGTTTTCTTCATCCGGAAGCGGACCAACGCCCGCTGCTCTTCCGGCTCCACCGGGAAATGGCTGAAGTCGAGCACCGCCATCCGGGCGGCGAAATCGGGCAGAATCACCACCGCCGTCCGCCGCTCGCGCCCGCCTCCGATTCCGGCCGCCTCGCGGACCGCCCGCAGAAACGACTCATTCCGGAGGATGTTCTCTTCAAGCGGCGAAATCCGCAGCGTGTCTTCATCAAAAGGAACCCACCGCGGCGCGCCGCTGCGCGCCGCGTAGGCCAGCCCCTGCGAAGAGATCTCGAAGCTCAGTTCGGGCGCCGGATCCGCCAACCAGCGCTGGATTGTCTCGGTGATCGCCATTAGCCCTCGATAAACGTCACTTTGTTGATTTCCCGCAGCGTCGTAATCCCCGAACGCACCCGCTCAATGGCCGACTCCCGCAGCGTCGACATCCCCTCGCCGCGCGCATAGCGCTTAATCTCACTGGTCGGCCGCCGGTCCAGAATCATCTCGCGGATCTTTTCCGACATATCGAGCAGTTCGTGGATGGCGCTCCGGCCATGGTAGCCCGTGCCCCCGCACTCAAAACAGCCGGCGCCGTCGTAGAACACCACATCTCGCCAGTCGGCGGGGTCGAGGCCCGAGATCCGCAACTCCTCCTCGTCGGCCGGCACCGGATGCTTGCAATGCTCGCAGATCGTGCGCACCAGGCGCTGCGCCAGAATACAGTTCATTGCCGAGACAAAGTTATAGGGCTCCACGCCCATATTCAAAAACCGGCCCAGGACGTCGAAGACATTATTGGCGTGGACGGTGGTGAAGACCAGGTGGCCCGTCAGCGCCGAATTGATGGCTATCTGCGCCGTCTCCTGGTCCCGGATCTCGCCCACCAGAATCTTGTCCGGGTCGTGGCGGAGGATGCTGCGCAGCCCGCGGGCGAAGGTCAGCCCCTTTTTTTCGTTGACCGGAATCTGCGTGACCCCCTTGAGCTGATACTCCACCGGGTCTTCAATCGTGATGATCTTGTCCTCGTCGTTCTGGATCTCGCTGAGTGCGGCGTAGAGCGTGGTGGTCTTGCCCGAACCGGTCGGTCCCGTCACCAGCACCATGCCGTAGGGCTCTTTAATGTAGAGCCGGAACTTGCGCAGGTCGCTGTCGGAGAAGCCAACTACCTCGAGCGAAAGCTTGGAGAACTTCTCGCTCATCGACTCTTTATCGAGCACGCGCAGCACCGAGTCTTCGCCGTGCACGGTCGGCATCACCGAGACGCGAAAGTCGATCAGCCGGCCCTTGTAGCGCACCCGGAACCGTCCGTCCTGCGGCACGCGGCGCTCGGAGATGTCGAGTTCGCTCATCACCTTAATGCGCGAGATGATCATCGCGCTCCAGTCCTTGGCAATGGGCGACATGGCATAGTGCAGCACGCCGTCGATGCGGTACTTGATGACCACCTCCTGGTCGCGCGTTTCAATGTGAATGTCGCTCGCTCGCCGCTCGAGAGCGTTGAAGATGGTCGTGTCCACCAGCTTGATGACCGGAGCAATCTCGTCCCCGCCGGCCGAAATCTTATCGATCGATAGCGTCTCGTCCGGGTTCTCCTGGTCGGAAACCACATCTAGCGTAAAGCCCTCGGTCACCTCCTCAAGTACGCGCTGGGACTGCTCGGTCTTCTTGAGCAGATCGTTGATCTGGTGAAGCGGGGCCACCTTCACCCGCAGGCGCCGCCGGAGCAGCACGCTCAACTCGTCAACCAGTTGCAGGTTGCGCGGATCGGCCACGGCGATCTCAAGCGTCTCGCCCGTCCGCGACTTCTCGATCGCCACCGGCACGAAGTTGTAGCGGAACATCATGTCGACGGGCACCAGGCGCAGCAGTTCGAGATCGACGGTCGACTCCGTCAGGTCGACGTAGGGCGTGCGATAGCGCAAGGCCAGGGCCTTGGACTCCGCAATCTCCGTTGCTACTGCCGGGGGGCTGATCTGCGTTGCCATTTATCCTCCAACCGTATCCGCCAGCGAAAAGATGGGCAGGTAAAGCGCCACCAGGACAAACGCCACGAAGATACCCATGAAAATCATGATCGCCGGCTCAATCAGCGACAGCGCGGCCCCGAGCCGCGTCTGCACATCATCCTCAAAAAATTCGGCCACCGAACCGAGCATCGCCGGCAGCGCCCCGGTGGACTCGCCCACCTCGATCATGTCAAGCGCCAGCGGCGGAAAGACCCCGGTGGCATTCAGCGATGCCGACAGCGTCTGCCCCTCGCGGACCGACTTCCGGGTCGACTCGAGCGCCTTGGACAACACCCGCGTCCCCACGCTCGCTGCCGCCGTCTCGAGCGCCTGAATGAGCGGAATGCCGCCGAGCAGCAGCGTCGACAGCACCCGGGCAAACTGCGCCACCTGGTACTTGATCCAGATCTCGCCCGCAATGGGCATCTTCTGCTTGATCCGGTCGAGCATCTCCTGGCCCGCGGCCGTCTTGGCCCAGGCCCGGATCCCGAATCCAGCCCCGATCAGCCCCGCCAAACCCACCCACAAATACTCCTGCGCCGCCTCCCCGAACGAGATCAGCAGCGTGGTCAGCAGCGGCAGCTTGGCGTTCATGCTGCTGTAGAGCGAGCTGAACTGCGGCACCACGTAGGCAATCAGAAACACCACCAGCAGCAGCACGAGCACAATCAGCAGGCAAGGGTAGATCAGCGAAGCGATCAGCTTCTTGCGCACCGCCAGCGTCATCCGCTGGTAGTTGACGAAGCGCTCAAGCACCTCAACGAGCGCCCCGCTCCGCTCGCCGGCCAGCAGCGAGGTCACATAGATCGGCGGAAACACCCCCTGCTTGGCAAAGGCGTCCGACAGGCTCGTGCCTACGCGCACGTCATCCCGCACGGCGCTGATCAGCGGGCTCATCCGGGCGTCGGTCAGCCGCGTGGCCAACAGATCGAGCGACTTGAGAATCGGCAGCCCGGCCCTGATCAGGGTGACAAACTGCTGGTTGAAAATCAGAAACTTCTCAAGGTTCAGCTTCTTCTTGCGGTTGGCCCCGGTTAGCGATGGCGCCAACTGGTCGAACTTGCCCCGCGCCTTTACCGAATAGACGAGAAAACCCTGCTGGGTGAACCGCTCCCGCAGCTCCTGCTCAGAGGCCGCCTCGGCGATCTCCTGCTTGATCTGGCCCCGGGCGTCAGCGTACTTCAGCACAAATTCAGACATCTACCGCTCGCCTCCGGCCACTACTTCGACCCCGGGCGGCGCCACGAAGGTGAAGATCGCATCATTCAACGCCGGGTTGCGGATCTCGCTCGAAAACTGAAAGATCATCGTCGCCCCGTCCTGGCTCTTGATCGTCAACGTGGAGATCCGGCTGTCCGGCCCCACCGTGAAGGCGACCTGCGCGAAGGGCGACTTCTGCGGGTTCTTCGGTTCGCCCGTGATGGTGACCAACCCGCCGGCCGGCTGCACCAGAAATTTCCCGAAGTCGCGCTCGAAATCGAGCCTGCCGATCAGAAACGCGAGCGGGGCCTGGAGATCCTCGGCCTCCTTGAGCTTCATCTTTTCGGCGCGCCGCGCCAGCACCGAGTAGTACCAATAGGTGCTGCCATCGGAGACAAACAGCTTGCCGTCCGGCTTGGTATACTCCCACCGCATCCGGCCCGGCTTGCGCAGCCGCAGGCTGCCCGCCTCCACGCGCCGTGCCCGGTTCGGGGCGATATAGGTCTGCTCAAACGTTAACTCTAACGTACGAACAGAGTTGTACCGCTCCTCGACACCCTGGAGCAGCCGGGCGAGGTCGACCGGTTCCGCGCCCGGGAGCGCCGCTGTAACGAGCAGGAATCCGAAGAGAGAGCGAATGCAGATCACCATAAGCCTAAGACGCGCGCCGGGTGCGCCTCGTGCAAGGCAAATGTTAGTCCTCCGTCGGGCCCTCCGCCGGCCACTCGTTGACCGCCGCGATCACCCGCTCGACCTCCTCGCCGGTCAGCTGCGGGTGAATCGGCAGGCTGACTTCGCTGGCGGCCAACCGCCGTGCCACCGCCAGCTCTCCGTGCCGCTCGACGCGCACCCCAGCCAGGGCCTGCTGGTCGGGGATCAGAATGGGGTAGTGTCGGCCGGTGGCAATCCCGCGGGACTTCAGGTGCGCCTCGAACTGCTCCCGCCGCTCGGGCGCCACCGTCACCGGAAACAGATGCTCACAGGAAGCTTCGCCGTCCGTGGGCCGGAGCAGGCGCACTCCGGCATGGCGCATCCCCGCACTGTAGGCGGCGGCCACCTGCTGCCGGCGCCGCGTCCACTCCCGCAGCCGCGGCAGCATGGCGCCCCGCAAAATGGCCGCCTGCAGCTCGTCAAGCCGGCTGTTCCAGCCGATCTCGTCGTGGCGGTACTTGGCGCTTTGCCCGTAATCCCGCAGCCGCCGGACCCGGGCGGCCAGCTCGGCATCCCCCGTCAGTACCGCCCCGCCTTCGCCGAGCGCCCCCAGGTTCTTGGTCGGATAGAAGCTGGTCGCCGCCAGCCGGCCGACCGAACCGGTCGGCCGCCCGGACCACGCTCCGCCGATCGACTGCGCACAGTCTTCGACAATCGCCACCCCGCAGCGGTCGCGCAGCGCGGCCAGCCGGTCCAGGTCCAGACTCTGGCCGAACAGGTGGACCGGTAGCAGGAAGCGAATACCGGGGTCGGCGGCCAGCACGGCCTCGGCTTGCTCCAGGTCCAGCAGTCCCTTGGCATCGGTATCGCAAAACACCGGGACGCCGCCCAGGCGCACGATGGCCATGGTGGTGGCGAAGGCCGAAAGCGGCGTCGTCAGCACCCGGTCCCCGCAGCGCAGGCCCAGCGCGCGAAGGCCGATTTCGAGCGCGTCCAGCCCGCTGCCGACCCCGACGGCGTTCGCCAAGCCCCAGAACTGCGCCAGGTCCTGCTCAAACCCCGCGACCTGGGCGCCGAGTACATACCAGCCGCTCGCCCCCACCGCCTCGACGGCGTGGCGCACCTCCTCACCGATCTCGGACCATTGGCGCTTGAAGTCGTTCAAAAGAACCGTTTGCATGGATACCACTACGCATGACACGAATTGCCGGCCCCACGCAACTCAGCCAAGCGCCGTGGCCACCTCCGCCATCACCGCGGCCCAGTCGCCGGGCCGGGGCTGGCCGAAGATTCGCACCGACGGGTACCACGGCGAGTCACGGCGATCCCGCAGCCAGCGCCAATCCGGGGCGTAGGGCAGCAGCAGCCAGGTTGGCTTGCCGAGCGCGCCGGCCAGATGAACCATTGATGTATCGACGGTAATCACCAGGTCGAGCTCCTCCACCAGCCCGGCCGTATCGGCAAAGTCGCCCACCTCCGGGCCGAGGTCCAGCGCCGCCAGCCCAGGCGGCGCGGCCGCCCCGTACTGCAGATGCACCAGCGCCGCGCCGGGCAGGGAACCGAGCGGCGCCCACTCGGCGAAGGCGACGCTCCGGTTGCGGTCGTTCTTGTACTGGCGGTTGCCTTGCGAAACGAAGCCAACCAGGCGCCGCGGGCGCAGCGGGGCTAGCCGTTGCCGCCAGCGCTCGCGGGACGCCGCCGGCGCGGCCAGGTAGCGGGGTGAGGCCGGGATGGTCTCAAGCGTGGTCCCCACCAAGCCTGGAATGCTCAAAAGGGGGAGGTGAAAGTCGGCGGCCGGCGCGGGGTCGACGGGCGCCGGCACCAGTTCTGGCCGTGGGTCGAGCGTCTCGAGCAGGGGCGTGAGTTTCGGCGGGCATTCAAAGATCACCCTCGCACCCAGCGCGGCGAGTAGGGGCAGGTACCGGCAAAACTGCAGCGTATCGCCCAGACCCTGTTCGGCGTACACCAGAATCGTCCGGCCCGCGAGCGGTTCGCCTCTCCACAGCGGCATCGGAAAAGGCCGCCTCGGGAAGGCGCCGGGAATGTGGAAACGCGCCTCGTAGCCTCGCCAGCCTTCGCTCAGCCGGCCGGCCGTCAGATGGGCGAGGCCGGCATTCCAGACGGCCGAGCGCTCCTCCGGATCGAGCGCCAGGGCCCGTTCGGCGCAGGCCACCGCGGCCTCGATCTCGCCCTGTCCGAGCAGGCAGCTGCCGAGATTGGTCCAGGCCCCGGCGTGGGTCTCGTCCCGGGCCAGCACCTGCCGCAGCTCCGCCATCGCCGCGTCGAGCTCGCCCGCCTCCTGCAACAGCGTCCCCAGGTTATAGCGGGCTCCGATGGCTTCGGGGCTCACGGCCAGACAGGCCGTGTAGTGCTGCCGCGCGCGGGCCGGTTCACCCAGGCTTTGGAGAAGGACCCCCAGATTGTTTTGCGCATCGCCATGCGCCGGGTCGGCGGCGATCACCTCGGTAAACGCTTCGACGGCCTGCGTGATCCGGTCCAGATGCATGAAGACGACGCCAAGGGTGTAGCGGGCCGCGGTCTGGCCCGGATCGGCCCGTAAAATCCGCTCGAGCAACTCCCGGGCCGGTTCCTGTTCGCCGGCTAGCGACAGGTTCTGCGCCCAGGCCAGGCGCCAGGGAATCTGCTGCTCGAACGGTTCCCGGCTGCTCTCCACCGCCCGCTGCCACCCCGCCGCCGCCTCGCCGAACCGTCCGCGACCACCCAGCAACTCGGCCAGCCGCACCCACAACTCCGCGTTCCCTGGCTCACCGGCCAGTGCCTGCCGGTAGCATGCCACCGCCGCCTCGGGCTGGCCCTGTTGCTCGAGCAGAATCCCGAGATTGCGGCACAGATATGGCGCGGGGCCTTCAAGGCCGATGGCGGCCCGCAGCAGCTGCGCCGCCGTGTCCGGGCGGCCGGTTTCGGCGTGGAGGAGTCCCAGCAAATGGAGCCCGTTGGAGTCGCCCGGTGTTCGCTCGAGGGCCTGCAGGTAGAGGTGTTCGGCTTCGCGCCAACGGCCCGCCTGGTGCAACTGCTGCGCCTTCTCAATGGTACGAGCCGATGACGTCATCTTTTCCCATCATCGACGGAAGCCCGGGGAAGAACCAGACCATCCGGCCGGAAATCGAACCCGGATTGTTCCGAAGCTCCCCCCTCGGCCTGGCGGATCCCGCCCGCATCCCGGTCGTGACGAGTTGCTGGATTCGACTGCGCGAGCGGGACCGTGTTGCCATCGAGCGCCGCACGCTCTGCGGGCAACTGCCATGGCGTGGCCTAGCGCGGTACCCGGGCTCGACACCGCGGCTGCAACCGTCGCCGTGGCGCCACTGCCGGGCCGGGCGGCCCATGGACCGCCCTCGCGCAATTCGTGACCCGCCTGAGGCTGACGATCGCTCCGGGCCGATGGACGGCAATCCGAACCGGGCGGCCCCGCGTTGTGACCAAGCGCGCGTTGGATATTGTTCCTGGCCGGTGCTCTTCGTGGCCGGTGGGGCGTGCAACGGGTTTGGGCAGCGCAGAGATTGGCGCCGGCCCGGGGCTTTGCCCGGATCAGCTGCTCTCTGCCGTGTCCTCTCGGAAAAAGAGGCCCGGATTGTTTGCGCAATCCGGGCCCCAGGAGGAAGGAGGTTACCGCGGGCTGTTTAGCCTCGCAGGAGGGACAGCACCTGCTGCGGGGCTGAGTTGGCCTGCGCCAGCGCCGAGATGCCGGCCTGGAGCAGAATCTGACCCCGAGTCAGGTTAGCGGCTTCTTCAGCCAGGTCCGCGTCGCGGATCCGGGATTCGGAAGCAGCCAGGTTGGTCAACTGCGACTGGGCCAGGTTCACTGCGAAGGTGAACTGGTTCTGACCACGGCCGACGGTGGCTTGTGCCGTGCCGAGCGAGGCGACCGCGGCGCTGAGTGCGGTAACGGCTTGGGCCGCTCCGGCCTGGCTATCGATGGACGCCGTCGAACCGGTGCCGGCCGTAGCAGCAGTAACCACCGTACCCTGGCTGCCGATGCCCGTACCGCTCTTGTTGGTCCCGATCGCAACCCGGAACGAGGACAAGGTACTAGCGAACCGAATGCCTTCGGCGCCACCGGAGGCGTCCTTGGTCTTGACGGCGACGATCCGCTGCAGTGTCGCGTTGTTCGACTGCTGCAATTGCGTGTTGATCGCGCTAATCGCTTCGTCCACCGTGCGGGCATTGCGGGACGTGCCGTCATTGGCCAGCGTCACCGCCAGCGACTGCGTCGCACCCGAGGAGTCGTTGGCCGCGATGGTGATCGTCTGGTCGTCGTCCGCGTTGCGGATGGCACTGAAGGCGAGCGTGCTGGTCTGCTGTGATCCCGCCGAAGTGAACGCGTTGATGGTGGTGTTGCCGGCCTGAGTGTTGCCAGTGTCCGCGACACCCGTGGCAACCGCAGTGTTGAATCCAAAGTTGTTGGCGACGCCCACCGTATTCAGCCGGAAGCTGGTACCGTTGCTGCTCGAGATGGTCACCAAGTTGCCGGCTGCCGTTGCATTCAGTCCGGCTGCCAACAGCGTCGAGTTGGTTGCAAATTGCGTGTTCAAGGCATCTGCCGAGGTTTGACCAACCGCCGTAGCCGTCGCAGTGATTGCCACCTTGGCTCCCCCTCCGATTGAGAACTCCAAAGTTTGGGCACCGGCGGAAACCGCTGTGGTACCCGCCACTGAAGCGTAGTCAAACGTGCCGCTGGCGCCGGTCGAGCCGCGGTATGAGCCGAGGCCGAGAGCGTTGGTCAGGTCCCCCGAAGCCAGGACTTCAAACCGCTCACCACGCGAGTTGTTAAAAACCAGCGCCGAGCCCGCAGTCGCCGTACCCAGCGAGATGCCCGCCGCCTGCAGCGAGGCGTTGCCGGCGACAGCCGAGGTCAGCGAGGCTATCAGCTGAGCACCCGTCGTTGTGCCGGTGGTGACGGAAAGCGAGAGATCAACCGGACTGGTAAGGTTCGCGCCCTGGACGCGCACCGTGATCGTACCGGTACCGCCAGCGGCTACTGTGGAGGCGGAAGCCAAGGTATTGCCTGCACCCGTCACCGTATTGGCCAGCGTCAGACCCGTGGGGTCAGAGGCCGAAGTTACGTTCCCGAGGAGCGCGTTCGCCGTCCGGTCGCCCGCGGACACTTGAAACGCAGAAGAGGCCGAGGTAAAGCTGAGCGACCGTCGGCCGGAGGAATCGGTCACTGCCGCAGCCCGAATGCCCGCGTTCTTGAACGCCGTGGCGGACGCCGTAGTGCCATTGCCTGCCGTATCAATCGCCGCGTTGATGGAGGTCACCGCGGTATCAATATCCGTAACACCGTTGGTGTTGACGGAGACTCTGACTCTGTTGGAATCACTAAAGCCGGCGCCCCGGAAGTAAAAATCCGTGGCGCCGCTCGCGGCCTGCGAACCGGTGTTGGTCGTATTGGCCAGGATCGCCTGGACGCTGGTTGCTGCGGAACCGGTTCCGATATCGGTAGCCGCGACCCCCTGCGCCTGCACGCCCCGCAGTCCGAGGCTGCGCGCATCCACCGTTGCGTTCGACAGATCCACCGCGACCGAGCCATTAGCGGTCGACGTGATTCCGCTGGCGGCCCGCCCGCCACCGATGAAAACCGAAAGCGACCGGGCAAATGTGCCGCCGGTGGTCAGACCCACCGCTTGCGCCTGCCGGTCGATTTCACCGATCACCGAACTAAACTCGGTGTTCAGCACGTTGCGGTCGCCCGAAAAAGTGCCGGAAGCCGACTGCGTGGCCAGGGTCCGGGCCCGGTCGAGCAGGCGGCCGATGTTGTTCATGCCGCCGTCCAGCGTCTGCAACGTGCTTAAGCCGTCGTTAGCGTTGCGGATACCCTGCGACAGTGTCGTCTGGTCGCTGCGGAGCGAATTGGCTACCGCCAATCCGGCCGCGTCGTCGCCGCTCGAGACAATCCGTAACCCAGAGGTTACGCGGCTGATCGTTCTGCCTTGCGACTCGGACGTTTGGCGCAGGAATTCCCGCGACTGCAGAGACGAGACGTTTGTGTTTACTCGAAATACTGACATGTTTCTCTCCTTGAAACCAGTTATCGGGATTCCTTCCCCAACCGGCGTTTTGCACTATGAAGGGCTCATCGGAATCTGGCGCAGAAGTTTAGGGAAATACTGGGGGTAGGGTGAGAATTGTCAGGGTGGTAAGTGTGATTTTTCCTCCCCGGGTGTCGTCCGTTCCGTGCCGGAGGCCGGCGTGGTACCCATGGCGCGCGCCGATACGGGAACCCGGTGGGCCTGGTGAACCGGTGAACCAGGGCAACTAGAACCAGGGCAACCAGAATAAAAAACGCCCGGGTGGTCGAAACCACCCGGGCCATGTCCGGGACAAATTTAGCGAAGCGGATTATCCCCGGAGTAGCGAGACCACCTGCTGCGGCGCCGAGTTGGCCTGCGCCAGCGCCGAGATGCCGGCCTGGAGCAGAATTCCCGCCTTGGTCAGGTTGGCGGCTTCTTCGGCCAGGTCCGCGTCGCGGACCCGGGATTCGGAAGCAGCCAGGTTGGTCAACTGGGACTGCGCCAGGTTCACGGCGAAGGTGAACTGGTTCTGACCCCGGCCGACGACGGCTTGCGCCGTGCCGAGCTTGGTGATCGCCTCGCCGAGAGAGGTTACGGCCCGTTCGGCGGCCTCCTGGCTGCTGATACCGGCCGTTGAGCCGGTCCCGACGGTCGCCGCGCTGATCACCGAGCCTTGGTTGCCGATACCCGTGGTGCTCTTGTTTGTCCCGATGCCGATCCGGAAGGCGGCCAGGGTACTCGTGAACCGGATGCCCTCGGTGCCCGCCGGACTCGCCTTGTCCTTGACTGCCACGATCTGCTGCAGCGTCGAGTTGTTGGACTGCTGCAGCGCCGTATTGATCGCATCGATCGCCTCATCCACGCTACCGGCATTGCGAACTGTGCTGTCGTTGCGCAGCACCACCGCCAGCGTTTGCGCCGCGCCGGAGGAATCATTTGCCGACACGGTGATCGTCTGGTCATCATCTCCATTCCGGATCGCCGAGAAGGCCAGCAGACTGGTCTGCTGCGCGCCGCCGCCTAAAAAGAAGTTCACATCCGTGTTGCCCGCTTGCGTTTCGGCGGCGTCGGCCACGCTGGTGGCGCCCGTGCTGTTGAAGCCGAAGATATCGGTGGCGCCGAGAGCCGTCATCCGGAAGTTCGAACCGTTGGTGCTCGCAATCGTGATCACCGTACCGTCGTTCGTGGCCTTCAAGCCGGCGGCCGACAGCGCAGCCGTGGCCGCAAACGTTGCGTTCAACGCCGCGGTGGCCCCGGCAAGGGTCGCCGCCGCCGGCGTGACCGAGACCGTCTGCGTCGGTCCGCCGCCAATCGAGAACTCAAGGCTCTGGGCCGCGGTCGCGAAGGTGCCCACTGCCCCGGTGATCGTCGAGTAGTCGAAGGTGCCGCCCGCGCCGGACGAACCCCGGAACGAACCTAAACCCAAACGATTCTGCACGTCACCGGAAGCCAGAACCTCAAACCGCTCACCGCGCGAGTTGGCAAAGACCAGCGCCGAACCTGCCGTTGCCGTCTGCACCGAGATACCGGCCGCCTGAAGGGTCGAGTTGCTGCTCACCGCCGAGGTCAAGCTGGCCAGGGCTTGGTCGATCGTCGTGCCGGCGGCCACGGTCAGAGCGATATTGACCGGGCTGGTCAGATTCGCACCCTGAAACCGGACCGTGACGGTTCCCGCGCCAGCGGCGCCAAACGCCGTGGCCGCCGCCGCCGTGGCCGCCCCACCGGTTAGGGTGTTGGTCAGCGTGAGACCCGTGGGGTTCACGCTAGAGGTTACGTTGCCCAGCAGCGCATTCGACAGCCGGTCACCGGCCGCCACCTGAAATGCTGCCGAAGGCGAGGTGAAGCCCAGCGACTTTTTCCCCGTCGCGTCCGTCACCACCAAGGCCCGGATCCCGGCATTCTTGAAGGCGGTGGCCGCCTGCGTTGAGACACCCCCGGCCGAATCGATCGCCGCATTGATATTGATCACCAGATTGTCGGCATCGGTGGCGCCGGACAGGTTCACCGAGACCCGAATCTGGTCGCCATCGCTAAAGCCGGAACCCCGAAAGTACAGATCCGTGAATCCGGACACCGCCGTCGAGGTACGGTTGGTGGTGTCGTTCACGATCGCCGACACGCTGGTGGAGGCCGATCCCGTGCCAATGTCGGTCGAGGCGACCCCCTGGGCCTGGACTCCCTTCAACCCAAGGCTCCGGGCGTCCACCGTTGAGGTCGACAGATCCACCCCGACCGAACCGTTGGCCGTGGACGAGATCCCGTTTGCCGTACGCCCGCCGCCGATGAACATCGAAAGGGACTTGGCGTAGCTACCGCCCGAGCTCAGACCCACCGATTGGGCCTGCCGGTCGATTTCACCGATTACCGAAGAAAACTCGCTATTCAGCACGTTGCGGTCACCCGAAAACGTACCCGAAGCCGACTGCGTGGCCAGCGTCCGGGCCCGGTCGAGCAGCCGGCCAATGTTATTGATGCCGCCATCGATCGTCTGCAGCGCGCTCAAGCCGTCGTTGGCGTTGCGTACGCCTTGTGCCAAAACCGCCTGATCGCTCCGAAACGAGTTGGCCACCGCCAACCCGGCCGCGTCGTCGCCGCTGGCGACGATCCGTAACCCGGAGGTAACGCGATTAATGGTCCTTCCTTGTGCCTCTGAGGTCTGGCGCAGGTATTCCCGCGACTGCATGGATGCTACGTTCGTGTTAACACGAAAGGACATGTTTCTCTCCTTGAAACTCTTTCCGGGAATCATTCCCGGCCGGCTATTCCGCCGGTAATACAACCCTTATCGGATCGAAGAGTAGAGCTTTAATCCGAGTTTAGGAATAGGGGTGAGTTTTGGGGGGACTATCCTCCGCCGATCCGGGAGAGACTGCTGTCCTGGCCCGCTCCGGACCGGAAGTGGACCTGGTTTTTGGAGGATCCGGGATTGGTCCTGTCCAGTCCGGTTCAAGCCGCCTCTGTCCTCCGGTTCGGTCGTCGGCCACCGGCCCGGCCGGCGTACACAGTCGGGCGCGCCGCATAACCGCCGGGTGTCGCCGTCCGTTGGCCATCATGGCCGCGGGAAACGGTCGAGGGAAACCGCAACGCCGCACGGCCACCCGGGTGGCGATCCCCCGCCGAGCCCGCTCCTCGGGAGCTTGCGAGGCAAACGGACTGAGGCGCGGAGGAGCGGGAGTGCCTGCTGCGGGGCCAGGTTGGCCTGCGAGAGGGCGGCGACGCTGGACGGGAGTAGGATCTGCCTGCGGGTCCGTTTGGCCCCCTCTCCGGCCCTGTCCGCGTCCCGGGTCGGCGGTTCCGGGGCGGCCCGGGTTGGTCAGTTGGGATTCGGCCAGATTCTCAAGGCCCAGGTGAGGCCACTCGCCTGCGCCCGGCGATCGATCTCGCCGAGAACGGAGGCGAACCCTCCTTGTCATTCGCTACGGCCCCGCGGAAGGTGCCGGAGGCTGAAGGTGCCGCCAGAGTTCGCGTCCGGTCGAGCAACCCGGAGACATTATGGACACCACCGTCGGGAATCTGCATCGCACGCAATCCATCGCGGGCGTTCCGCAGGCCGTGGAGGAGCATCGCTAGGTCACGGCGTGACCCATGGGCAATCGCTAACCCCGCGGCAACGTCGCCGCTGGCGATGTTGCGGAGTCCGGAGCTGACGCGGCTGACCGTTGCCTTGTGTCTTTGCACTTGTGTCTTTGCGGTACTGCGCAGGTACTCCAGCGATAGCTGCGGGGCCGCGTTGGTGTTTACCCGGAAAGACATGGTGGCAGGACCCCATTGGCTTTATTTCTCTTCTGGATGGCGGCGGTTTTAAACGATCGGCTCGCTCATGCCGCCTCCTACTGCTGCAGCAGGGAGAGCACCTGCTGGGGGGCCGAATTGGCCTGGGCGAGGGCCGAAACACCGGCCTGTAGCAGGATCTGCGCTTTGGTCAGATTCGCGGCCTCCTCGGCTAGATCGGCATCGCGGATCCGCGATTCGGTTGCCGCAAGGTTTGTCAACTGGCTGGCCGCCAGATTGACCGCAAAGTTGAATTGATTCTGGCCGCGGCCCACGACGGCTTGCGCCTTCCCAATTGTTGAAACCGCTTCGGCGAGCGCCGACACGGCCGCCTGCGCGCTATCCTGCGTGGCGATGCTGGCCGTCGCTCCGGTTCCGGTGGTCGCCGAGGAGACCACCGTCCCCTGCAGCCCCAAGCCTGTTCCTCCGGCATTAGTCCCGATAGCGACCTTAAAGGAGTTCAGCCGACTGACGAACTGGATGCCTTCCGGATCTACCCCCGATGCCTTCGCTTTCACCGCAAACACTTTCTGCAGCGTCGGATTGTTCGATTGGTTCAGCGCCGTGTTGATTGCGTTGATCGCTTCGTCCACCGTACCGGCGTTACGAATCGTGTCGTTGCGCAGGACGATGGCTAGCGACTGCTCCGGGTTGCCGTTTTCGGCTGCGGTCAGCGTAATGGTCTGGTCGTCGCTCCCGCTCCGTACTGCGGTGAACGGAATCAGGGCTGTCTGCTGGGTGCCGCCGGAGACAAACTGATTCACCGTCGTGTCGCCGGCCTGTGCTTCGGCAACATCCGCGACACCGGTTGCGGCTGCCGGGTTAAAACCAAAAACGTTGGCCGCTCCCACGGTTGCCATGCGAAAACGCGTATTGCTATTGCTCGAGATGGTAATGTTCGTGCCGTCGTTGGTTGCGACTAGTCCGGCTGCGGCCAGAGAAGAGTTGCCGGCAAAGGCGGCGTTGAGCGCTTGGGTCGCGCCGGCGATGGTGGCCGCCGTGGGGGTGACGGGGACTGAGATGGTTGGGGCGCCGCCCAGCGAAAATTCCAGTGTCTGCGCTGCTGCCAGGAAGGTGCCGCCTGAACCGGTCACGGACGAGTAGTCAAACGAACCGGTAGCGCCGGCCGAAGACCGGAAGCTGCCCAACCCAAGTTGATTGTTCAGGTCGCCCGAAACCTGGACCTCGAACCGCTCACCGCGCGAGTTGCTAAACACCAGAGCAGACCCGGGCGTGGTGGTGTCGGCGCGGATGCCCGCCATTTGTAGCGAGGCGCTGGCGCTCACGGCGGTGGAAAGATTAGCCAGGGTCTGGTCGATGGTTGTTCCCGCCGACACCGTCAAGGCGAGGTCGACCGGGGATGCTAATCCGGCGCCCTGGAAGCGGACGGTGACTGTGCCGGCGCCCGAGGCCCCAAACGTGGAGCCCGATGCCGCGGTTGTCCCCCCGCCGGTTACCGTGTTGATGAGTGTTTTTCCCGTCGGGTTCGATGTGGATGTCACATTGCCGAGAAGGGCGTTCGACGTCCGGTCGCCGGCCGCGATCTGGAATGCCGAGTTGGCCGAGGAGAAGGCCAGAGAACGCTTCCCGTCTGCTCCGGTGACTACCGAGGCGCGCAGGTTGGCATTCTGGAAAGCGGTCGCGGCCGGACTGACCACCTGTCCGGCGGCCTGAATCGCTGCGTTGACGGCGCCAACTAGGTTGTCGACGTTCGTGACCCCCGACAGGTTCACCGCTACCTTTACCCGGTCGGCGCCGCCGAAGCCCGGGCCGCGGAAATAGAAATCGGTGAATCCCGCCGCGGCCAGCGAACCCAGATTGGTAGGGTCATTGATGATGGCGGCCACGCTCGTGTTGGCCGAACCCGTGCCGATATCGATGCCGGATACACCCTGGGCTTGCGAACCTTTCAGTCCCAGGCTCTTGGCGTCAACGGCAGAGTTGGAAAGGTCAACAGTGGAAGCCCCATTCTGGATGGCGCTGATACCGTTCGAGCTCTTCCCGCCCCCGACGAACACGGAAAGGGACCGGGCGAACTCACCGCCGGTGTTCAAACCGATCGACTGCGCCTGGCGGTCGATTTCATTGATCACGCTCGTGAATTCGCTGTCGAGCACCTCGCGGCTTCCATTAAAGGTGCCCGAAGCGGACTGGGTGGCGAGCGTTCGCGCCCGGTCCAGCAGTTTGCTGATGTTGTTGATGCCGCTGTCGATCGTTTGGAGGGTACTCAGGCCATCATTGGAATTGCGAATACCCTGTTGCAGCACCGACTGGTCGCTGCGGAAACTATTGGCGATCGACAATCCGGCGGCGTCATCTCCACTCGAGATGATGCGCAGGCCTGACGTGACCCGGCCAATCGCTTTCCCCTGCTGTTCGGTGGTTGTGCGAAGGTACTCGCGGGACTGTAGCGATGCGATATTCGTATTAATGCGAAACGACATGTTTCACTCCTTGAAACAGATCTGGCGGATGCCAAAGCTACTCTGGCGAATGCCAAAGTCTGAAGGGACGCGGGAATCCATTCCCGGGAACGCAGTCCTGCCCTTGCCGGAGCGGTCTGGTTCTCAGTAGATGAACTTTCAGGGGCTTCCGAAGACGCCTTAGGATTGGCGCTTCGCTTGAGGGACGAGGGGAGGGGCTTGTTCTGGCGCGATCGGCGCGGGTGGATTCGGCAGCGCCAGGGCAGTTGCACTGGTCCGGTATTGCTCAGCTAATGTGTTCAGTTTGTCGTCTACCGCCGGCGATCCGGAGGCAACGCGGTTCAGTTCGCGGGTCACCAGGATCTCCTTCCGCAACACCGGGACACTCTTCGGAGCGCGGATTCCTAACTTGACCTGGGTGGGGGAGGTCTCCAGAATCTCGATTTCCACATCATCACCAACCGTGATCGACTCACCTCGCCGCCGGCGGATGATCAGCACGCTGTCTCTCCTGTTGCGGCGGTGGCGTCGGCAACGTTAGAGTGAGGCTCGGTCCGGTTGGTCTTCAGCGGATGCACCGCCGAATACTTCGTGTCCTCCCGAATCGCCTGGACACCGCGCATCGTCTCCCGGGACAGAACCACCGGCCCAAGCAGATTCGCCGTGGGCGCCGCATTCTGCGGCATACACACGATGGCCAAACAGGCCAAGCTCTGTTCCATCTGCGCCAATCCCAGCGCCCGCAGGTCTTCCCTGGCCAAGTCCAACTCGTAGTCCGGTTCGACCGCCTTGGCCGGCAGGGTGATGAAGCAGACCCCGGGATCGTCTATGCTCTGCAGAAACGTTATTGGCCGGAGACTCGGTCGCTCCACGCAGACAAAATGACGGGCGTGCTCAAACCCAGGAATTCCTTCCGGGAACTCGAAGATCGCATCGTCACTATACTGCAGCGTTCCAAATTGTTGAGTGTCTATCGTCGCCATAGTCCTTCGATAGGCCCGATTCACAATCGCATCGGATCTTCACCGAACGATTTCGTGACCCTGCCAGTCTATCGTCGGCGCCCTCGGCGGACTTCACGAAAGCGTGAAGAAAAAGCGAAGAATCCGGTCTCAGATTATCCCGAAAATCGCATGCCGGGGATTTCCTCCCGGTACTGCAGAGCGCGGTCCGCTTCTGCCCGGTAGCGCTCGAGTTCGCGCTGTATCTGCTCCGGCCCCCAACCGAGCGCCTCGCCCATCAGCCGGGCAGCCGTCTCGGCTTCTCCTCTCCCCTGGTCGGCGGCAAAGGCCGTCGGCCGCCGTCGCAGCAGGTAGTCGGCCACGTGCCAGCAGTGCTCGCGGGCCACCGCCCGCTGCAAGGCCTCAGCGCCGCCGGTTGGTTCCGGGGCCAGAGCGCCCGGCAGCAGCTCCTGATGGGTGCGACAGGGTGCGCCGCTCCCCAGTTGCCGGCTAACAGCGTCCACCGCCTCCTCGGCAATGGCGCGGTAACCCGTAATCTTTCCCCCCAAAACTGAAATCATCCCAGGCTGCGTTTCGGTAATCGAGTGCATGCGCGAGACCGAAGAGGCCGAACCCTCCTGCTTGACCAGCGCCCGCACCCCGGCGTTTGAGGAGTAGATCGCCAGCTTGCGAACCTGCGGAAAGAATGGCTCGACCGACCGCAGCAGATACTCAACGTCCTCTCCATCGGCCCGAACTACAGTGGGGTCCTCACTGAAGTCCGTATCCGTTGTGCCGATCCAGCACTGTCCGAGCAATGGAATGACAAAGAACAAGCGCCCGTCAACCGGGGAGAACAGCACGTTGGCCTTGTGGTTCATCCGTTCGCAGGTGATATGGATCCCCTTGGTGGTCCGGATGCGGGGTGGGTGCGCATCCCCGGTCTGGCGGGCCACGCGGTCGAACCACGCCCCCGTGGCGTTGACAAACACCTTCGCCCGCAGCTCTCCCTCGGCGCCGGTCTCGGTACAGCGCACCCGTAGCGCCTGCAGCCGGCCGCTCTCCCGCATGGCCCCCACCACCTCCGTGTAGGACCGCAGCACCGCGCCGTACCTCTCGGCATCCAGTATATTCTCGAGGCACAGCCGCTCCGGCATGGCCACCTGCGCGTCGTAGTAAGCCGCGGCGCCCTGCAATCCTTCCGCCCGCAGGGAGGGTTCTTCGGCCAGTGTCTCCGCCGCCGAAAGCATCCGATGATGGGGCAGGCTCTTGTCGTAGCTCAGCAGGTCGTAAAGCATCATGCCGACGCGCATCTTGGCCCGGAACCACAGGGACGCTCCGTAGAACGGTATCAGGAACTCCAGCGGCTTGACCAGATGTGGCGCGATCCGCAGCAGGGTCTCCCGCTCGCGCAGGTCCATGCGCACAAGCCCGAAATCAAACATTTCCAGATAGCGCAGCCCACCGTGGATCAGACGCGTTGATCCCGACGTGGTGCCACTGCCGAAATCTGATTTCTCGACGAGCGCCACGGATAATCCCCGCAGCGCGGCATCGCGGGCCACCCCTGCGCCGATGATCCCTCCTCCAATCACCGCAACGTCATATGTGTTGTCCGTAAGCTTGCTGAGAGCCTGCATCCACCTTAATTATCGCTCTAAGGCGGCGTATACCTCTCGCTTAGCCAAACCGCGGTCTTTGGCCACCTTCTTGATCGCCTCCATGCGGTCCATCCCCCCGCCTACCAGGCGCCGAACCGCCTCCGCCGGCGGCACTTCGGCCGCCGGCGCGGCTTTCTCCCGGCTGATGAGCAGCGTCATCTCGCCCTTCTGTGCCGCTCGATGCGACAAGATCGCCATCACCTCCGAGACGCGGCCCCGCAGGAACTCCTCGTGCAGCTTAGTCAACTCCCGGGCCAGAACAATCTGCCGTTCTCCCATCACCGCGGCCACGTCGGCCAGCGCTTCAAGGATCCGGTGCGGTGCCTCGTAAAAGATCAGCGTCGCCTCCACCTCTCCCCACATAGCGAGAGCCTTGCGCCGCTGGCCCTGCTTGGGCGGCAGAAATCCGGCAAAGCAAAACGCATCGGTCGCCAGTCCGGAACCCGCCAGCGCCGCCATGACGGCCGACGCACCCGGCACCGGAATTACCGTAACTCCCTGCTCAAGCGCCGCCTGCACCACCCGGTAGCCGGGATCGGAGATGAGCGGCGTTCCCGCATCACTCACCACGGCCACGGTCTGGCCGCTTGCCATCCTTTCGACAAGCTGGCTCGCCCGCGCAGCCTCGTTGTGTTCGTGATAGCTCACGCACGGCGTCGTGATCGCGAAGTGTTCGAGCAGCCGTTGCGTATGCCGGGTGTCCTCGCAGGCAATCAGGTCTACTTCCCGCAGCAGCCGCAACCCCCGAATCGTCATGTCTTCGAGGTTGCCGATCGGCGTTGCAATCAAATAAAGAACTCCAGGCACTTCCCTGACTATACTTGAAGAGATTTCCTCACGAGGAGCAAACGCAATTGAACCCTGGATCGGAAACCGCTGACAAGCCTCCTTTCTATACCTGGCAGCCCCCGCAAAAGCCCATCACCATTCAGCTTAATTTCGATGTCGTCGACCGGCTGCTGCTCGAAGTGATGAAAGGCTTTGGCGCTGTACCGCGGCGAGGCGCCGAAGTCGGCGGGTTCCTGCTGGGAAGGCGCGAAGAGTCCGACGGCCATCTGACGGTCGAGATCCTCCAGTTCGAGCCGATTCCCTGTGAGCACGCCGGAGGGCTGTCTTTTGTCCTTTCGGCCAATGATTTGCGGCTTTGGGTAGATGCCAAGGCCCGGTTGCAGGCCAGTGGTCAGCAGATCGTCGGCTTTTACCGCAGTCACACGCGCGACGGGTTACACCTGGCCAGCGACGACCTCGATCTGCTCAACGAGTACTTCCCGCAGCGCGATCTGGTCGCACTCGTGATCAAACCCTACGCCACCCGCGCCAGCGTCGCCGGCTTCTTCTTCTGGGAAGGCGATTCCCTGCGCAGCGATTCGCCTTATCTCGAATTCCCCTTCCGCCGGAAGGAGCTTGGCGGCGGGGTTTCTCCCCTGGACCGCGCCGTCTCGGCCGCCCGCTTCGGGCAGCAGCAGGCCCGCGCCGCGGCCAGCCCGGTCGCCGATGCCCGCGAAGCCGCGCCACCGCTGCCGCCCGTCCTGGATCCCCCGCCGCCGACCCCAGACTCGTCGGAGCCGACTAAGGCCAAACCCGCCCGCAGCGGCTGGGTCTGGATCCCGCTCTCGTTCATCTTCATGCTCCTCGGCGTCATTCTGGGTTTCCAGATCGCCATCAGCATGCGCCCGCGCACCCCGGCCAATCCCTATCTGGAAGCCTGGAATCTGGCCTTAGGGGTACAACGCCTCGAAGACCGCCTCGTGGTCAGTTGGGACCGTACCGCGCCGGCCGTGCGCAACGCCAACCGGGGGGTCGTGACGATTCTGGCCGGCAACGATAGCCGCCGGATCGAACTCAGCTTTAGCGACCTTCAGGCCGGCCAGCTGATCTATCGCAGCTCGCCCTCCACCGTAATTTTCCGGCTGGAAGTCTTCCCGAAAGACCGCACCAGCGTCGCCGAAACGCTCGAATTCCGTCAGCCCCGGTAGGCCCGGAACAGCAGCACGGCGTTCAAACCGCCAAAGGCAAACGAATGCGATAGCGCATATTCCGCATCGCAGGCCTCCGGGGCCAGAATCAGCGGCAGATCACACTCAGGGTCTAGCCCCAGGTAGTTAGCCGTCGGCGGCGCCTCCCCGCGCTGTAGCGTGAGAACGGCCGCTACCGCTTCTATGGCGCCGGCCGCGCCTAAGGCATGTCCGTGCAGCGACTTGGTCGAGGTCACCCGCACCTTGTCCGCCTGCGCGCCCAGCACTCGCCGGATGGCCGCGGTCTCTACCGGGTCGTTCGCCGGCGTCCCCGTGCCGTGGGCATTGATGTGGCCGATGGCCCCGCCATCCACGCCCCCGTCAACGAGCGCGCGTTCAATCGCCATGGCCGGCCCCTCGACGCTCGGCTGCGTCACGTGATGGGCATCGGCGCTCATGCCGAAGCCGGCGATTTCCCCCAGAATTGTCGCGCCGCGCGCCTTGGCCCTCTCCTCGGTCTCCAGCACCAGCATCGCGGCCCCTTCGCCCAGGACCATCCCCTTGCGGTCTTTTGAAAACGGCCTGCAGGTGTCGCCGCTCACCACCCGCAGCGCCTCCCAAGCCTTCATCGAGCCGGGCGTAAACGGCGCCTCGCAGCCGCCGGTCACCGCCACGTCGCAAACGCCGTTCCGCACCAGCCAGTAAGCCTGCCCAATGGCGTGGTTGGCCGAAGAACACGCTGTCGAAACCGTATAAGCCGGTCCCTGCAAGCCATACTCCATTGCAATCCAACTGCTCCCGGCGTTCGCCATCAGCCGGGGGATGGTCATCGGGTGAATCCGCGGACGCTTGCCGCCGCTACCATAGATCTCGCGAAAGCCCTCGTCTTCGCTCGACTTGCCCCCATAGCACGACCCGGTCACCACCGCCGTCTGCTGCCGTTCGCCCGCAGTCCACCCTGGTGCCGCCTGCGCAACCGCCTGACGAGCCGCCACTACCGCCAACTGCGCAAAACGGTCCAGCGGAATCAGTTCCTTCTCTTCAAAATGCTCCGTCGGAACGAATCCCGCGATCTCGGCGCCATGCTGAAACCGAATATCCGCCATATCCAGATTGCGGATCGGCCCAATGCCCGACTCCCCAGCCCGCGCCCGCCGCCAGAACGTCTCCACATCCGGCCCGAGCGCCGAGATGCACCCCAATCCCGTGACAACTACCCGCTGCCTGCTCACGCGCCCTTTTGCGCTACCAATTTTTCCACGCCCTCCGCCAACTCTCTGATGCCGCGCACCTGCCGTGCCGCCTCGTCCGGAATGTTGATATCAAACTCCGACTCTAGATGAAACAGCAGCTGAATGCCGTCCAGCGAATCAATCGCCAACTCCTCAAACGTAGCATCCGCGGTCACCTTCTCGATCGGGAGCTTCTGCGCTTCGGCTACAACCTTGATCACTCGCTGCAAGATGTCGTCAGACATGAACTCCAGCATCGCAAAGTTCGCGCCAATCCGCACTAGTTGACGTGACTCAACCCTACCATCTCCCACCCGTTCTCCCGCAACTGCCGCGTAATCATCCGCACCGCCTCCACCGTCTCCCCAATCGCCGGCTCCTCGTCGACCCCCCGGCCATCATGGAGACAGATGATGGCGCCGTTTTCGACGCGCCGAAGAACCCGTTCCGCAATCGCCGCCGCCGGCAATTTCCAATCCCGCCCCATGCACGTCCACATCGCTCCCATCAGCCCCAACTCCCGCTGCACCTGCCCCAAGCCAACCCACCGCACTCCGAACGGCGCCCGAAACCAGCGCGGCGGCGCCCCGTGGACCGCCGTCAACACCGCCTGCGTGCGCCCTAACTCATCGCGCATCACCCCCCGCGAGGCGAAATCCAAGCGCCGGTGCGTCCAGGTGTGATTGCCCACCTCGTGGCCCGCCGCCGAAACCGCCGCCGCCCAATCCGGGCGCCGCTCCACATTCAATCCGCACTGGAAAAAAGTAGCCCGCGCCCCGGCCTCGCGCAGCACCTCCAATATCTCGGCCGTGCCCGCCGAAGGCCCATCGTCAAAAGTCAGCGCCACCGCCCGGCGCCCCCGGTTGCCATGCCAAATCGACGGCGCCAGCAACTGCGCGGAACGCCCCCGTACCGCCCACGCCGCACCCCCCACCGCCGCCGCGGCCAACACCCCCCAGCCGGCCATCATTACCCAAGACTCGTATGGGAGCCCAGGCCAGTATTGGCGTGGTCTCCCGTTACCGCAAACCGTCCCGGCGGCGAAATCAGCGTGAAGTACGACCACGGCCCGCTTACCCACGGATACTTCGCCAGCACCCGCTCATCCACCGTTACCCCCAGCCCCGGACCGCGCGGCACCACCAGTTCGCCCGCCTCCACCGGTAACGGCTCGGTCAGCATCTCCAAGGCCAAGGGAAATTCGTACATGAATTTCCGCCCGTTCTGCGAATACAGGGGATACTCCAACCATTCCACCACCTGCTCCGGCCAGCACACGCCCAACTGCGCCGCCGCCGCCAACTCCAGTTCGCTGCCCCAGGAGTGGAACGCAAACCGTAGCCCCTCACGCTCCACCGCATTGAAAAGCCGCTGTCCCTGCGCGTAGCCTCCCTGGCACACTACGTCCATCTGGATGTAATCGGCGCACCCACCCTCAATCAGGTCCAGAAACCCCGCCTCGGAGGGCTCATGCTCTCCGCTCGCCAACGGCGCCCATCCCGTCTCCCGCAGCTTCCGGTAGGCGGCGTGCTCGGCCGGCGGCAGCGGCTCCTCGAGCCACGTGAGCTCGTACGCGCTCATCTGCTCGGCTACCTTCTCTACCGTCGCCGGCGAATAGGACCGGTCGCCCATCCGCCACCACGCGTGGCCGTCCACCATCAGCCCAAATCCCGCACCCGTCGCCTCCCGCATCGCCCGCACCGCCGCCACATCCTCGTCCGGACCCGCCGCCGGCCGCATCTTGTAGGCGGTGAAGCCCATCTCCTGCGCCAACTTCGCCTCGGCCGCGTACCCCTCCGGCGGCTGATACATCCCCGATGAACCGTAGCATTTGATCCGGTCCCGGATTCGCCCGCCGAGCAGTTCCGACACCGGAGCCCCGGCCGCTTTTCCCAACAGGTCGTACAGCGCCACCTCCAGCGTGCCGTAGGTGTGCGAAGTCCGCAAATCCGGTTTCACCGCCGCGTGAAACTGCACCCGAAGCGCATCCGCATCCGCCAACAGCCGGCCTTCGAGCCACGGCCGGATCGTATTCATGATCAGGCCCGCCGCGCTTTCACTGGCCTCCCCCGGACCGTACCCCACCAAGCCGTTATCCGCCTCCACCCGGATCAACATCGCGTCCCGCTTGACGATCTGCCGGGTACCGCCGAAGTAGGTCAACTCCACCGGTTGCGGAAAAACATAAGAAAGCAGGTGCGCCTGCACCGAACGAATTCGCATATCGCCTCCAGCATACCCGAATCAAAAAAAGTGCCGGGCGCTCAATCCCTGCGCCCGGCATTCTTCAAAATCGCCAGCCTCTCGGAGGTAAGGCTGACGCGTCGGAGGAGAAATGAACTAAGTCAGCAGACCGCCGTGCCCAAGGCACGCAATCTCCCAACCCGAAATCCGGTACCGGGCCAACAGCGCCGGTAAAATCAGATCCACCACATTGGTTTTGGCCGAACGGAAGCACCCCGGCGCCGAAACAATCGGGATCTCGTCTTTATAACCCATCAAAAGCAAACTGCCCGGCTCCACCGGAGCAAGAAAACGCTCCAAATGGCAACCAATTCGGAGCATCGCCCGCCCGATCACATCCTCGGGACCCGCCGGAGCCGTCGTCGAGGCAACCAGAATCACCGAAGGTTTTGCCCGGACCAGATGTTGCAGCGCCCGCACCACCGAAGTCTCCTCTTCGAGCGCACTCAAAACAAAGTTCGATGAGGTGCCGAACCGCTCGAGCCGCTGCCGCATCACGTTCTCAAACAGTTGACGCGCCCGGTCGCCGGCCACCGGATCGGTGTACAATACTGCCGCCTGCGGGTCCTGCATCGGCCGCGCCTGCAGAATCGGCCCCCGCTCCCGTAAAATCGAAATCACCGCTTCGAGCTCCGGCGCCGCAACCGCAAACGGAGTCGACTTGATCGTCGCCACCCGCTGCCCGGCCTGCGCAAAGCTGAAGTTGGCCAGCGTAGCAATCACAATCGACGCCGTACAGTTGATCTGCTTCAGTAACTCATCGTCCACCAGCACACAGCAGTCCCGCGTCGCCACAAGGTTGGCCCGGCCCCCCGCCGCAGGGCGAATCTCCAGGGATCCACACCCGATCGCCAGCGCCACCTGCATCACGGCCTCGTCTTCGCCAATCTCGCCTTCGTCGAGCGCGGTGACCCAAACCTCAGCCATCCCCTCGGTCTCCAGCAAGCGAACGTCCTCATCACTCAGGACATGTCCCTTGGCTAAAAGCTTCTTTCCGCCCGGGCGGAAAATCGTGCAGCAGAGGATTCGCCCGGTGGACTCCCGGACATCGACGGTCAGAGCCTTCATATTGAAATGTGCCTCGCAAATAAGAAAGAATCCAGGTTTAATACCCTCACTGCACGGATTCTTTGCTCTCGATTATACAGATTGGTGCAGAATGTTGTACCAATGTTCTCGGAATATTTTTGGTTCATTTGCGGGTAATCACCTAGATGCACTCCGGCGTTTACCTGGGCGCAAAAAACCCGAAGGCAGTACTAGAACTAGCAAAAACGTTGCTAGGAAACTACTTAGAGTTCAGTACTCTCATTGGCGAATACCCGCAAATGGGGGCATCTTCATCCCCCCCAAGCTAAGGCAGGTGCTTGAGCATCGCAATCTCGTCACAGGCTTGAAACTTCGGACAGCGAAGACAATCTTTCCAAGCTTTCAGCGGCAATTCGCCCCGGTCCACTACATCGTAGCCAAGTTTCCGAAAGAAGCCGTCTACGTAGGTAAACGCAAACAGCGTCTTCAGGCCGAACTCGCGGGCCTCCTCTTCGAGGGCCGAGAGTAACTGCCGTCCTAGGCCATGCTGCTTCCAGCCCGGGTCCACCGCCAAACTGCGAATCTCCGCCGCCGCCGGACTGTAGATGTGCAGCGCGGCGCAGGCCACCAGTCGATCCGCGGCGTAGATCACCGTAAAATCGCGAATATTTTCCGCCATTTCAAACTCGGTTCGTGGCAGCATGATGCCTTGCGCCGCGTAATCGTTGATCAGTCCCAGCAGCGGCCCAATGTCCCGCAGTGTTGCCTTACGCAGCGCCGTCGGCCCTCCCGTGTACACGGAAGGCATCGCCGCCCGCGCCGGGGCAATCGAGATCAAGGGACCGCTCATGTGTTGTTATCCTTTGACGAACCGCGTACCGACAGCTTCTCCCGCCAGCAGGCGCGCAATCACGTCCGTGGCGGCGCCCGGCGCAATCACCACTTCGCCAACCCCGCCAAGCAAAGCGTCCGCCGCCGCGTTCAGCTTGGCTTGCATCCCGCCCGTGGCCACGCCATCGGCAATTAACTGCCGGCTCTCGGCCAGCGTCAGGCGGGGAATCACTGCCCCGTCCGCCCCCTTCACCCCGTCCACATCCGTCAGGAACAGCAGTTTGGCCGCCCCGTAGCCGCTCGCGCAAGCCACGGCCATCTGGTCGGCGTTCACGTTGTAGATGTTGCCCTGGCGGTCTCCGGCCACGCAGGCTACCACCGGCAGGAAACCCCCTGCCGTTAAGGTCTCCAGTACGGCCGGGTTCGAACGAACCGGCCGACCCACGGACCCCAGCTCCGGCCGCAGCTGCTCGGCCTCGGCAAGGCAGGCGTCAATGCCGCTCAGCCCCACCGCCATCGTCCCGGCCCGCACCAGCGATGCCACCAGCAGATGGTTCACCGTTCCGGCAAACACCTTCAACACCGCATCGAGTACCTCGGGTGTTGTCACACGCAGGCCTTCGACAAACTGGCTCTCTACGTTCCGTTCGGCCAGAAAACGCGTCATCTGCTTTCCGCCGCCGTGCACCACCACCGTCTCCCGGTTGGCCGCAAACGCCCGCGTCAACTGACCGGCAATCGCCGTGCGCGACTCCTCGCTGTCGAGCAGCGTGCCGCCCAACTTCACCAGTACTCTCATAGCAGTCCTTGCGTCTCCGGGAAGCCCAGGGCGAGATTCATGTTCTGCATGGCTTGGCCCGCCGCGCCCTTGACGAGATTATCAATCGCGGCCACCACCACGCCACGCTTCGTCCGGCCGTCAAACACCACGCCAATGTCGCAGTAGTTCGTCCGCGCCACCGCCGTCAGGTCCGGCACCTTGCCGGGTTCGTGGATGCGGACAAACGGCTCGTGTCCATAGCGGGTCTCGTACATTCCGGCCAACTCAGCCGCGCTCTTCACCTCGGACGCCCGAAAGTAGATCGTTTCAAGAATGCCCCGGTGCACCGGCAGCAGCTGCGCCGTGAAGCTGAACTCGGCCTCCCGCAGCCCGGTGTTCTGCAGCACCTCAGCCACGTGCCGGTGGTAAAGAATCGAATACGCGGAAAAGTTCTCCGTCACCTCACAGAAATGGGTGGTCAACGAGGGTTTGCGCCCCGCCCCGCTCACGCCGCTCTTGGCGTCGCAAACCACGCCCGCCTGCCGGTCAATCGCGTCCACCAGCGGCGCCAGCGCCAGGCTCGCCGCCGTCGGATAGCAGCCCGGGTTCGAGATCAGACGCTTGCCCGGCACCAGATCCCGGTGCAGCTCCGGGATCGAGTAAACCGCTTCGGCCAGCAACTCCGGCTGCGTGTGCTCGTCTTTGTACCAGCGCTGGTAGTTCTCCGCCGTTCCCAGCCGGAAGGCCCCCGACAAATCCACCACCACCGCCCCGGCGGCCAGGTAGCCGCCTGCCAACTCCATCGAAACCTCGGGCGGCGTAGCCAAAAACACCCCATCCAAACCCAGTTCGGCCACCGCTTCGGCGCTCGTGCTCATCGTTGCTGCGCCTTTGGCCGGCGTCTTCTCGTCCCGGTGCTCCATTAGAAACACCTCCAACTCCCCGTGCCGCTTGCCTAACTGCACCAGTTCGGCGCCGCTATAGCCCCGGAAACCAACGATCCCGATCTTTTTCATGACTGATTATTTATTCATCCCCATGAATAAATATACCATTCCCGCCGCCCCGTCCACCCGCTAAACCTTCCCGGCGCTGCCTTGTTCGTGAACGCTTCGCTCGGCCAGTTCTCCCAGCACCGGCAGCCGCACCAACTGCCGGGCGTGCGTCCGGACTAGCATGAAAATCCACACCCCCACCAGCCCCATCTGCAGCAGCGGAATCAGCGTCCGCCGGATTCCCGACAGCCGCATGGCCGGCTCAAGCGCAATGTCGACAATCAGCCACACCACCGCCAGATACATCCCCTGAAAGGCATGAAAACGCACCAGACCATCGGTCCGGAAACGGTTGGCCGACAGCACTACCAGGCTTAGAATCCAGCCGACCCAGGGTACATAGCAGAGCGTCGACACCGTCTCGCCGCTCATCCCGCCCAGCGGGTCCGCCGCCGGCAGCGGAGCGCCCGCCACCGGTTGCGGCCTCCCGCAGTTCTGGCAGAAGGCCGCCCGCTCGCCAACCGCTGTGCCGCAATGGGTGCAAAAGGGCATCCGTTTCCTCCTCCTTATCTCTCCCTACGCAACTCCGGCTTGCGATGTTCCATCCCTCTCCAGTAGCATGGCAGCGATGAAACTCCTGCCCGTCCTTTGCGCGCTCTCCCTGCTCTCCTCCGGTCTCACGGCCGCGGAAAAAACGCTCGACATCTACTTTATCGATGTGGAAGGCGGTCAGGCCACTCTGATTGTCACCCCGGAAAAGCAGTCGATTCTTGTCGATACCGGCTGGCCCGGCTTTGAGGACCGCGACGCCGACCGCATCGCCAAGACCGCCAAGAAGGCCGGGCTCAAGAAAATCGACCACCTCCTCATCACCCACTACCATCGCGACCACGTCGGCGGCATCTCGCAGCTCCTGCAGAAGATGCCCGTCGTCAACTTCGTCGATCACGGTCCGAATCGCGAGTCCGGCCTGCCCGCCGAACAGCTCATGAACGCCTACCTGAAGGCCGCCGCCACCGGCCAGCGCCTCTCGGTCAAGGCCGGTGAAAAGCTCCCGCTCAAGGGTGCCGAAGCCGTCGTCGTCTCCTCGGACGGAGAACTCCTCGCGCCAGCCGGAACGGCCAACCCGCTCTGCGCCGGCACCGTGCGCAAAGCTGACGATCCGACGGAAAACGCCCGCAGCCTCGGCTTCCTGCTCACTTTCGGTAAATTCACCTTTCTTGACCTCGGCGACCTGACCTGGAACAAGGAGCTCGATCTGGCCTGCCCGGCCAACCGCCTCGGTCCGATTTCGGTTTACCTGACTACCCACCACGGCATGGATGCCTCCGGACCCAGGGAACTCGTCCACGCCCTGCGTCCCCGCGTCGCCATCATGAACAACGGTTCGAAGAAGGGCGGGTCCCCGTCGGCCTGGCAGATCGTTCGCTCCTCCCCCGGCCTCGAAGATCTCTGGCAGCTCCACTACGCCATCGCCGGCGGCAAGGATAACAACTCCCCGGACGCCTTCCTGGCCGATACCGCCGAGTTTGGCTCCGGCAACTACATCAAGCTCAGCGCCAACAAAGACGGCTCCTTCTCCGTCTTCAACTCCCGCAATAAATTCACCAAAACCTACGCCGCCCGCTAGCCCGGCCACCCGGCCACCCGCGTCGTACTCCCGCGCCTGCCCGGTACCACCTCGAGCCGCAGCGGAATCCGCTCCCGCATCTCCGCCACGTGCGAGATCAGGCCTACCAGCCGGCCGCTCCGCTGCAGCTCGGTCAAGGTGTTCATCGCCAGGTCGAGGACCTCCGGATCGAGCGTGCCAAAGCCCTCGTCGACGAACAGCGAATCGAGCCGCGTCCCGCCGCTGTTGGCCTGCACGACGTCGGAAAGCCCCAGCGCCAGGGCGAGCGACGCCAAAAACATCTCACCACCAGACAGCGTCTCCACGCCCCGCGTCTGCCCTGTATAGAAGTCTCTGGCCGCCAGCTCCAAGCCCCTCGCCCCGGCCGGATGCAGCAGTTCGTACCGTCCGCTGCTCATCCGCTGTAGCCGCGCGGTGGCCGCCTCAAGCACCTCTTCGAGGAACGCCATCTGCGCATACTCCTGCAGGCTCAGCTTCCGGGCGTTCTTGCCTTGCACCACTTCGGCAATCTGTCCCACCAGACGCAGTTCTCCTTCCACCGCCCCACTCTCCCCGCCAACCCGCCCCACCTCCGCCTCCGTCCGGCGCAAACTCTCGCCCTCCTGCGCCAGTTTACCCCGCCGCTCCGCCAACCGGCCGACCGCCTCCGCCGCGGCCTGCTTGGCGGCTTCGGCCGCTGCTGTCTCCGGCGGCGCCAAGCCCTCCGCGGCCCTTTCCGCCGCCTCCGACCGGGCCCGGACAGCCGCCAGCCCCTCGCGGAAATCCCGGATCTGCCGCGCCCAGCTCTCCTGCCGCTCGGGCGCGATCCGAGCGGCCTGCAGGGCGTCCCAACTCGCAAACCCGCTCCCGGCCAACGCCTCGCCCGCCGCCGTCTCGGCCGCGGCCAACGCTGCCTCGGCCTCTTGCAGCGTCCGCGCCGTTTCGCTCTGCGTCGCCGCCGCGCCGCCCGCTTCGGTCCGCGCCCGGCTCTCGTCGGCCTGCGCGGCGCTCCAGCGTTCATCGAGAGCGCTGATCCGGCGCTCCAACTCGCCTATCGCCCGCTCAAGCGCGCCCGTCTGCCGCAACGGCTCCGGCACCGCCGCCTCCTCGTTCGCCACGCTGGTGACGAAACGAACCCATTCGCGCTGCAGCTCGCCGGCCCGCTGCTGCCACTCCTCCACCTGCAAAGCGGCGCGCCGCCTGCCCAACTCCGCGCGCTCGGCCGTTGCCCTCCGGCTCTCCTGCTCCTCTCGCTCGGCGGCGCGCAACCGCTCAGCCGCATCGCCCGGCAACTCCGGCGGCAGACCCGCCAACTGCTCCCGCAAAACCGCTACCCGCTCGGAGAGCGCCCGCCAACCCGCCCCCGCCCCGCCGCTGTGCCCCGCCGGATTCGGGTGTTCGGTCGATCCGCACACCGGACAGGGCTCACCTTCCCGCAGCCGCTCGGCGAGCGCCGCCGCCTCGGCCTGTTCGGCCGCGGCCGCCTGGGGCGCAATCTCGGCCAGCTCCCGCGTCCACTTCTCCCAACTCCGTCGATGCTCCAACTGCTGTCGCGCCTCCACCAGCGCCACCGCGCGGCCTGCCGCCGCGTCCGCCAACCGCTCGACCGCCGGCAGCCGCGCCTCGAGCGCGGCCCGTTCCGCTACCCGCGTCTGGACCTCCTCCGCCGCCGAGCGAAACGCCACCTCGGCCTCCTGCATCGCGCGCCGCTGCTCGGCAAGGCGCTGCACCACCGGCCGCAGCGCCTCCTTTTGACCCCGTTCCGCCACCAGACGCTCCCGCTCCGGCCGGCCGGTCCCAGCCTCGCGCAGCGCATCCGTGGCCGCCAGCAGTTGTGCGGTTGTCGCGGCCACTCGCTGCCGCGCCTCCTGATTCCTCCGCTCCGCCAGTTCGGCCGCCGCTCGCCGCCGCGTCCGCTCCTCCCCGGCCGGCCACGCCGCCTCGGCCCGCCGGGCGGACTCCAGCCGGGCCTCGGTGGTCGCGGCCCCCTCACGGCGAGCCTCCTGCTCGGCCACCGCCTGCCGGGCTGCCGCTAGCTCCGTGAACAGTCTCTGCCGGTGGACGGCCTCCTGATAGGCGCACTCGGCCCGGCTCAGCGCGGCGGCCGCGGCGGCCGTCTCGCCCTCGAGTGCCGCAACTTCTTCGGCCAAGGCGGCCTGCCGCGCGGCGAGTGCCTCGACCGACTCGCAGCCTGCCATCGCCAGCATCGCCTTGCGCTGGGTTTCAAGCCGGTTGAATCGCTCGTCCAGATCCCTCTTCTTGACCTTCAGTTCGTCCTCGACGCGGCGGTAAATATGCGTCTGGAACAGCACGGCCAGAATGTTCTCGCGCTCAGCCCCCGAGGCCATGAGAAACCGCTGAAACTGTCCCTGCGGCAGCAGCACCACCTGCCGGAACTGATCCCCTTTGAAGCCCAGCAGCTCCGCCACCCGGCCGGTCACCTCGCCCACCTTGCTGGTCAGCAGCCGCTCCCCGCCATCCAGTATCCAAAAATAGGCCTCGGCGGGCTTCGTCGTGAACCCCTCCCCCCGCACCTTGGGCAGCGTCTGCTCGGGAATCCGGCGAACCTTATATGTCTTGCCGCCGAGCGCGAACGAGAAAGTTACCTGCGTGGTCACCTTCGGGTCGGCAAAGTCGCTGCGCATGGTGCGTCCGGTGCGCTCTCCCCCGGCCGAATCGCCGTAGAGCGCGTAGCAGATGCCGTCGAGAATGGAGGTTTTGCCCGATCCCGTCGGCCCGCAGATCAGGAACAGCGGCGCCTCGCCGAGCCGCGTGAAATCCACCCGCTCCACGCCCGCGTAGGGCCCAAACGCCTGCATCTCCAGCTGCAGCGGTCTCATTGCGCCTCCTCGAAAAATGGCGCCACCACGGCCTGTTGCTCGGCCGTCGCCTCCTCACCTGCCACATGTCGCCAAAAGCCGGCAAACATCTCCCCCGGCGAGGCCGCCTTGCCCGTGATCCGCTCGCTCGCCTCCTTCGCCTTCCGGAACTCCAGGCCCAGAAACTGCGGGTAGATCTCGCGCAGCCGTTGCGCCGCGTTCGGAATCAGCCCCGGATCGGTCAGCGTGAAATACAGGTAGTCCTGGCTCGGGGGCGCCGCCCGCAGCGCATCAAACGCTCCCTGCACGCACCGCAAATCCCGGCGGGGCGTCAGCACAAACTCCTCGGTGGCGCCGTCAAGATCCACCAGCGTTACCGACTTTCTCTGTTCCGCCTCGCTCTTGCTGTACTTAAGCAGCGAGCCGGAGTAGCGGGCGTTGCCGAGCGTCTGCGGGCGGTGGAGGTGCCCGAGCGCCGCATAAGCAAATCCGGCAAAGACCTCCACGCCCACGTGCCCCGCCGTACCCACCGCTAGCGGCCGCTCGGAATCGGACTCCCCCCCTCCTGCCACAAATGCGTGCGCAATCGCCACCGCCCTCCCCGCCGCCGGTCGCAATTGCTGCAGCAGAAAGGCCAGCGCCGAGTGATAATCCTGCCCCGTGTAGGCGGGAAAGGCGCTTCGCACGGCGGCCGGCTCGGCAAACGGTACCGCCACAAACGCCGTGTCTCCCACCTGCACCACCCCGGCCGAACCCAGCGAGCCGAAAAGGTGCAAACCCCTGTGCCGCAGCAGCCGCGCGCCAAAGTCCAGCCGCTGCTGGCTGTCGTGGTTCCCGCTGATGGCGATCACCGGGGCCGGGCAACGGCTGGTCAACTCGTGCAGCGTATCGTCAAGCAGCGTAACCGCGTCGGCGGGCGGCACCGAGCGATCATAGAGATCGCCGGCGATCACGATCACTTCCGGCCGGGTCTCCACCGCCAGGTCGACGAACTGGCGCAGCATGTAAGCCTGATCGTCCAGTAGCGATAGATTGCCCAGAATGCGGCCCAGATGCCAATCGGCGGTATGCAAAATACGCATCAACTTGTTAGAGTAGCTGGCAAAGGCCGCCCGACAGAAACCCTATGGAAGAACGCCAGTATTTTGTGGAAAGCAACACCACCCGGCCGGCCAATCTCTCTTGTCCCCACTGCCGCCTCAGCAGCGCCTACGAACTGCGCTACCTCCTGCGCAAGAAACGGGATCGCCTGCCGCCCGGCGCCGACGAGCGGGACCGCGCCCGGTTTGCCAAGTCCCAGAGCTATCTCGTCCTGCTTGACGACAGGATGCGCTGCGCCAATCCCCGCTGCCGCAAGACCTTTGAAATCTCCGGCATCAAGACGATGTCGTTTCTCTCCGATTAACTTTATGCCCCAACTCATCCCCGCGCCCACGCGCATCATCCCCGCCGGCAACAAGCCCAAACTGATCGATGAATACATCGGCCGCGTCAATACCGGTTCAACCGGCATCAGCATTGCGCATATGCGCTCGCCCGGCGGCTGGGTTGAACCGGGACAGCGTCCGGAGTTCGACGAGTACACGGTGGTGCTGCGCGGCGCCGTGCAGGTGGATTTCGAAGGCGGACAGATGCTGGTCTCCGCCGGTCAGGCGATTCTCACCAGGGCCGGGGAGTGGATTCGCTACAGCACCCCGGGCGAGGAGGGCGCCGAGTACGTTGCCGTCTGTCTGCCCGCTTTTGCTCCGGAAACCGTCCATCGCGATGAGCCGTAGGGGCTGTGTTAGATTGAAAGATTGGTGTTTGCACCAAAATTAACCAATCAGCTTTGGAGGCTGGCTTTTTCGTGGCAGATGGTATCCGTCATATTTTCACTTCCGAGTCGGTAACGGAAGGGCATCCCGACAAGATGGCCGATCAAATTTCCGACGCCGTTCTTGACGCTGTTTTAGCGGGCGATCCGACGAGCCGCGTCGCCTGCGAGGTTCTGGTTACCACGGGCATCTGCCTTGTGGCGGGCGAAATCACCACCAAGTCGATCATTGACGTCCCCACGCTCGCCCGCAAGGTGATTGCTGATATCGGGTTCACCGATTCGGCCATGGGTTTCGACGCCAAGACCTGCGGTGTTCTGAACGTGATCCAGACGCAGAGCCCCGACATCGCCATGGGTGTCGACACCGGCGGCGCCGGCGACCAGGGCCTGATGTTCGGCTACGCCTGCACGGAAACCGAAGAGCTGATGCCGCTGCCCATCGTGCTGTCGCATAAGCTCGCCCGCCGTCTCAGCGAATCCCGCAACTCCGGCGAACTGCCCTGGCTGCGGCCGGACGGCAAGAGCCAGGTTTCCGTCGAATACGTCAACGGCGTACCCACCCGCGTCGACGCCGTCGTGGTTTCGACGCAGCACGACGACAATATCAGCACCGAAGAGCTGCGCAAGGAAGTCAAGGCCAAGATCATCGACCCGGTCATCCCGGCCGGTATGGTAGACTCCGCCACCAAGTTCCACATCAACCCCACCGGGCGCTTCGTCATCGGGGGACCGCACGGCGACACCGGTCTCACCGGCCGCAAGATCATCGTCGATACCTACGGCGGTATGGGCCGTCACGGTGGCGGCGCCTTCTCGGGTAAGGATCCGACGAAGGTCGACCGTTCGGCCTGCTACATGGCCCGCTACGTGGCCAAGAACCTGGTGGCGGCTGGCTTGGCCACGCGCGCCGAGGTGCAGTTGGCCTACGCCATTGGCGTGGCGGAACCGGTCTCGGTTAACGTCAACACCTTCGGCACCGGCGTGCTTGACGAAGAAAAGCTGGTCGGGCTCATCCGCGCTCACTTCCCGCTCACCCCGAAAGGGATGATTGAGCACCTCGACCTCCGGCGGCCGATCTATCGGGCCACCGCCGCTTTCGGTCACTTCGGCCGGAACGAGTTCCCCTGGGAGTCCACTGCCAAGGCTGCTGCGCTGCGTGCCGACGCCGGGATCGCCAACTAACTTGCTGTTCGTCTGAGGGATACCATGGCCATGAACGAGGATCCGATTGTCGACCCCGACATCCTGGATCTCGGCCTGGCCGAGCCGGGGAGGCGGCGCATCGAGTGGGTTTGCCAGTCGATGCCCGTCCTCCAGGCGGTTCGCAAAAGCTTTATCAAGGCCCAACCGCTCGCTGGTTTCCGGGTCCTGGCGGGTTTTTTGTTGACTCCGGAAACAGCGAATCTTCTCATCACGCTCCGCGATGGCGGGGCGCAGATATCCGTCGCTATTCCGGCTGGCTCCCTGAAGCCGGCCGATCTGCTGGCCAGCCTCAGCAAGGACTACGGCATCTCCCACCTGCCCGCCCCGGCTGCCTTGGCCGGAGAGCCGCAATGGGTGCTCGAGCAGGGTGGCCGGCTTCTCGCCGACCCGATCCCCGGCCTGCTCGGGGCCACGCTCGAATGGGGCTCGCCCAAGAACTATCCCTTCCCGGTGATTTCAATCGATCAGGCTCTCACCACCCGGCTGTTTGACCATCGCTACGGCGTTGGGCAATCGGTGCTTGACGGCATCCTCCGCTGCACCAATCTGTTTTTGAGCGGCATTACGGTGGTCATCGCCGGTTATCGCTGGTGTGGCCGCGGCATCGCCACGCGAGCCCGCGGCATGGGCGCCAGTGTCGTCGTTACCGAAATCGATCCCACCCGTGCCCTCGAAGCCCTAATGGATGGCAATCGCGTCATGTCCATGGCCGAAGCCGCGGCCATCGGCGATCTCTTTATCACCGCTACCGGCAACAAGAACGTGATTGGCCGGGATCATTTCGAACGGCTTAAAAGCGGCGCAATTCTGGTCAATGTCGGCCACTCGCCTGCCGAAATCGATCTGGGCGCTCTCGACCGCATCGCTTCGAGCCACCGCACCATCCGGGAGTCTGTCGAAGAGTATGTGTTGCGCGACGGTCGCCGCATCCAGGTGCTCGCCGAAGGCCAACCCATCAATGCCGCCACCGGACAGCCCACCGCCGTGCGCGACATCACCATGGCGATGCACGCCCTTTCGCTTGAACATCTGACCAAAAATGCCGCGGAGATGCCGCCCTGCATCCACCCCGTGCCCGAGGAGATCGACCGCCAGGTTGCCCGCCTCAAACTCGACGCGCTCGGCTTGAAGATCGACCGCCTCACGCCGGAACAGGAAGTCTATTTGGCGACCGGTCCGGAAGCAAATTAAGATAAGGATTCCATGGCTTTACTCGAAGGTTGCAAGCACGAAGTTGAATTGACCGTCCCTTTGCTCACCCTTGCGGACGAAACGGACAAGGCGGTGGAGAAGATCCGCGCCAAGGTCCAGATCCCCGGTTTTCGCCCCGGCAAGGTGCCGGCCTCGCTCATCCGCCAGCGGTTCCAGAACGAGATCCGCCAGGATGTCCTCGAAGCCGTCATCCCCAAGGCTTTTCATCAGCACGCGCAGGCCGAAAAGCTCGAAGTGGTCAGCCAGCCCAACGTGGTCGATCTCAAGTGGGAGCCGAACGAACCCCTCTGGTTCAAGGCCGAGTTTGAAGTGGCGCCCCAGTTCGAACTCGAAGACAACTACCGGGGCCTGACGGTCCCCTACCTGCAGCCCGTGGTCGAAGACGGTCTCGTCGACGAGCGCCTCCTCACGCTCCAGCAGCAGAAGGCCGAATTCATCAACGAAGATCCCCGCCCGGCCGCCAGCGGCGATAACGTGCTCGTCGAACTCGAAAGCCTCGGCGGCGTCGACCAGCCGATCAACGAAAAAGAGGTCGCGCTCGCCCTCGGTGACGAAGCTACCCTCCCGGCCTTCAACGAAAACGTGGTCGGCATGGAACCCGGCGACGAAAAGCAGATTGAAATCACCTATCCGGAAGACTACGGCGCCGAGCATCTCGCCGGCAAGACCGTCAACTTTCGCGTCAAGCTCTCCACCGTTCGCCGCAAAGAGTTGCCGGAACTCAATGACGAATTCGCCCAGGACCTCGGTGACTTCAAGAGCATCGACGAACTCAAGCAGGCCATCCACCGCTCTCTGCTCGCCGAACGCGAGCGCGAAGCCCAGGGCAAGTCCCGCGAAAAAATGCTCGACGCGCTCGTCGCGCTTTATGAATTCCCCATTCCGCAGGCCTATATCGACCGCCAGATCGACAGCACCCTCGAACAGCGCTTCCGCAGCCTCGCCGAACAGGGCATCGATCCGCGCAAACTGAACCTCGATTGGGCCAAGATCCGCGAAGGCCAGGCGCCACAGGCCCGCAAGGACGTCCGCGCCTCGCTGTTGCTCGAACGCATCGCTGAGCGCGAGGCGATTCACGCCACCTCCGAAGAGGTCGATGCTGAGGTTAACCGCATCGCCCGGCAGGAGCGCGAAGCCGTCGCCGCTGTCCGTCGCCGCCTCGAAAAGGACGGCATACTGGGACGGATCGCCGGGCATATTCGCACGGAAAAGGTGTTGTCCTTCCTGTTTGAGCAGTCCACCAAGGTTGCCCCTGAGCCCGAGCCCGAACCGGAACCCGAGGCCAGCGCCGAACCGGCCGCGGAATAGCCACGCCGCCGGCCGGCCACCCCACCGAGCCCACCCATGACCCGGCCGGTTCTCCACCTCCACACCTACTTCCTGTTCCCGTTCGTCGTCGAGCGGGAACTCGTGGCCGAGGCGCACCCGGAATACTGGCGGGGCAATCGCACCTGGATCGACGGCATCGACGAGTTTGTCCATGCCGAAAGTTTGGCCGCCGCGCCCCGCCCGCTGCTTACCCATCTCGGACCCTGGCGGCGTGCCTCCTACGACCGCTTCGACCTGGACTCCCCGGCCTACCAGGACATGGTCTTCTTCCACCCCTTCGTCCGCCGCGTCTTCTTCGACGTCAAGGCCGGGGGAAACACCGCCTCCGAGCAGGACACCATGGTCCGCTGCTACGAAATGCCCCTGCCCGCCGACGGCCTGCAGTGGACCGCCTCAGTCGCCGGACGCTCCCCCATCACGGTCGCCGTTACCGACCTCCGCCTCTTCCTGTTCGCCAACGGCGTGGGCCTTCTCTCGGTGGGCGTCGAAAAGCGGAACCTTCCCTTTGCCGAGGCGCTCTGGATCAACGAGATGTTCCGCAAGGTCTATCCGACCAGCGGTCGCCAGCGCCGCGAAGGCCGCATTCCCCATCTCTCCCGCCTCCACCTCGATCAGACCACCCTGGCCGAAGAAAGCTTCGAGGAGGGCGAACTCATCAACTTTCAACCTCCGCTCACCCGCGTCATCCGCGAACTGCTCTACCCCTTCGACTACCACAAACGCGAGTTCGAACAGATCTTCGACGAGCGCATGATCGTCTACTCCTACGCCGCCGTCGACCCCGACCGTACCGGCGAAAGCTACGTCTACAGCGACGAACTTCAGGTCATGCTCAGCCGCTTCCTCTACGTCGACCGCGCCGGCGAGCAGTTCCGCTATGATCCCGTCTTCCTGCGCCGGCAGATGGAGGATCATCTCTACACCCGCTGGGCCCACGAAGGAACCTACTACGGCTTCACCCGCTACTCGAACGTCACCCTGACGCTCGGCGTGACCGACCGCGGTGACCATCTCGTCCGGGAAGGCGCCCTCATCCACCGGATGTTCGACACGCGCTACTATCTCATGGCCGTCGTCGCCAGCTTCTATCGCGCCTCGCTGCTCGACTTCACCGAGAACATTGCCCTCGTCTCCCGCCGCATCTTCCTCGACCTCCAGGCCGGCGCCCTCACCCGGCAGAACATGGAGATCGCCACCGACCTCCGCAGCGACTTTCTGAACTTCTCCAACTACTGGCTGTTCAGCGAACTCGCCAACAAGGACGAGGAGATTGAGCATTTCGAGACGCAGTGCCGGGCCTTCCGCGTCGATGATCTCCGCAAGGAGATCCGCGAGGAGCTCGAGAGCATGAACGCCTCGATCCTTGAGTTCAATCAGAGCCGGTCAACCGACGCCGTGAACCGGTTGGCGGTGCTGAGCATGATCTTCGGCGCTGGCGCCGTGCTCACGGGCTTCTTTGGCATGAACTTCGGCCGGGAGTTTGCCGCCCTGTTTTTTGCCGCCTCACCGGGCAGGGAATGGGTGCACTACAGCGCGGTCGCCGCCGTCTCCCTGATCGCCCTGGCCACCATCGCCTTTGGCGTCTATCTGGTAGCCTCCAACTGGCGCGACTACCGCTATATCCTCCGCGGGCGTCACGCCCAGCGAAGGGCGCATCGCTGGTTCAGTATCCGCAATCGCTGAGCAGTGCCTTGTCGGCCACCCCCGCGCCTGCTCGCGTGACCGTCATCAACGACGGCGATAACTAACGAGCCCCGGATGCCGGCGCCCGCGTCTCGCGCCAACTGCCCCCGGAAAGAGGTCGCGGCTTGCGCAAAAATGGTTCTTGCGGATGAAGTCGAGCAGGAGCAAAAGCCAGGAACGCGAGGAGCCGGATCTGCCAACAGAGCTGGAAGCGGCGATGGCTGCCGACTGCACGCCGCAGGGCGGCGAGATCCTTCTCGAGGGCCGTCAGGTGGAGGACGCCAACTGGGTGGACGGCAAGGCCGGGCTTCTGCGCCTGGAGGGATGCGTACTCCACCGGGTGCGGTTGGCCGGCAGCGAGTTCGGCTCCGTGACCTGGAAAGATGTTCGCCTGGTCGGCTGCGACCTCGCCAACGTCAAGGCCCACCGCATTCATCTCCTGCGGGTGGAGATGGTCGATTGCCGGTTGGCCGGTTTCGCCGCTCGGGATGCCGAGTGGCGGGATGTCCTCGTGCGGAACTCCGATGTCCGCTTCGCGCAACTGCAAGGCGGCGTGTTCCGGCGCTGTGAGTTCGACCGCAGCGACCTCGGGGAGGCCGACCTCCGGGAAGCCGACCTCACCAGTGCCGTGCTGCGGGGATGCCGGCTGGGACGGGCCGACTTACGCCAAGCCCGTCTGCGCGGGACCGACCTCCGGCAGTCCGCGCTCGAGGAGATGTTGGTGGGGGTGAGCGATCTGGACGGCACGATTGTCGACGCGGCGCAGGCGATGGTCCTGGCGCGACTGATGGGCTTAGAGATCCGCTAATCGCAGAACAAGGCGCCCCCCCAGGAAAATCAGCCCGTTGCCCAAACATTGGCTCCCAAACATTGGCTCCCAAACATTGGCTCCCAAACATTAGCTCCCAAACATTAGCTCAAAGTTAGCTCCATCCTGCCGATAACTACCTGACTGGCAGAGATCGATCCGATTCTTCCGCCAGAAGGAGAAAATTTATGAAGTCAACTGGGAAGCGCCCCCGTACCGTCGCATCACAGGTTGAAGAAAAAATCAACAATCTGAAACCGCTACTCCGTAGTGAAGATCTCTCAGCCCGGATCCCTATGGAGGAATTAGCTCCGGGCGATCAAAAGCTGGCAAGTGCCGTTAACGACCTGCTGAGTCACTTAACCGCACAAACCTCCAAGGCTCGGCAGAATGCCATGGAGGAGACCCAACGACTCGCCGCAGAGCTTGTCGATGCCCGCGCCGCTGCCGGCGCCATCGCCGCGATTACTAGGGCGAACACCGAAGAAGAAGCCGCCGTTGGGGCGCTCGAAGCTGTCCGTTCCACTTTAGGCTGGGAGTACGCCTCGTATTGGGTCGTTGACAACCACGACCGCGCACTGCGATTTGCCGTCGACTCGGGCACCGTTGCGAACGAATTCCGCGGCGTTTCGCAAATCGCCACGTTTAAGGAAGGCGTTGGGCTTTGCGGTCGGGCCTGGTCGCGCCGGGATCTGGTGTTTGTCCCGGATCTCGGCGAAGTGAAGGATTGTGTGCGGGCATCGGCGGCGCAAAGTGCCGGCGTGCGGTCCGCCGTCTGTCTGCCGATCGAAATGGACGGCCACGTGGTGGCCACCATGGATTTCTTCACCAGAGAAACTCTCTCTCCAACTCCCGAACGGCTGAATGCGTTGCGCAACATCGCCCGTTTCCTTTCGGCCGGAATGGCGCGCTTGCGCCAGGTGCAGCGCGAAAAGAATTCGGTGCAGGACTCCGAGGCGGTCAGAAAGGTGATGGAAGCCGTTGGAGCCGTAGCGACCGAACACGACGCCATCCGGGTTGCCCTCGATACGGTGCGCGCGACCTTCGGCTGGGCCTATGCCTCCTTCTGGGCGCTCGACCGTGCGGACAACACCCTGAAGTTCAGCCTCGAATCCGGCACGGTGAGCGATGAGTTCCACCGCGTCACCAAGATCACCCGCTTTTCTGAAGGCGTTGGCTTGTCGGGCCGCACGTGGCGGACGCGCGACCTCTTTTTTGTGCGCAACCTGGGCGAGATGGCCGATTGCCCCCGCCGGGAATCGGCAATGCGGGTTGGCGTTAAGTCGGGTATCTGCTTCCCCATCATGCGGAAGGGCGAAGTGGTCGGCACGATGGACTTCTTCATGCTCGAAACCATCGATCCGAGCCATGAGCGTCTCGATGCGTTGCGGAAGGTGGGTCAGTATGTATCGGCCGCCTTTGAGCGAATCGGGGACGTCGAAAACCAGCAACAGGATTCCAATGCGGTGAGCAAGGTAATTGAAGCCATTGGCGCCGCGACGAACGAAGCGGAAGCCATCCGCGTTGCCCTGGACACGGTGCGCGCCACTTTTGGCTGGGCCTACGGTTCATACTGGGCGCTCGACCGCGCTGAGAACTGCCTGAAATTCAGCCTCGAATCCGGCACGGTGAGCGAAGAGTTCCACCGTGTTACCAAAACCACCCGGTTCTTTGAGGGAGTCGGGCTGTCGGGCCGCACGTGGCGGACTCGCGATCTGTTCTTCGTGCGCAACCTGGGCGACATGGTCGACTGTCCCCGCCGGGAATCGGCCCAGCGCGTTGGCGTCAAATCGGGTGTCTGCTTCCCGATTATGAAGGGCGCGGACGTAATCGGCACCATGGACTTCTTCATGCTCGAAACGATCGATCCGAGTCCGGAGCGGTTGGATGCGCTGCGGAAGGTGGGTCAACTCGTCTCGGCCAACCTCGAACGGATCCGGGAATTCGACCGGCAAAAGGCCGCCGCGCAGAACGCCGAAGCCGTCAACCGGGTGTTGCTCGCCGTCGGTTCGGCCACCTCGGAAGACGGAGCGGTTCGTTTGGCACTCGATAGCGTCCGGACAGCCTTTGGCTGGGCCTACGGTTCGTATTGGGTGCTCGATCGCAAGGAGAAAAACCTTCGTTTCAGCGCCGATTCCGGCACCGTCACCGACGAGTTCCATCGCGTCACCGCCACGGCCCGCTTTGCCGAAGGCGTCGGCCTGTCCGGCCGCACCTGGCGAGCTCGCGACATCTACTTCGTCCGCGATCTCGGCGAAATGGTTGATTGCTGCCGCCGGGAATCCGCCCAGCGCGCCGGCGTCAAGTCCGGTGTCTGCTTCCCCGTCATGCAGGACGGCGAAGTGGTCGGCACCATGGACTTCTTCATGCTCGAGACGATTGAACTCAGCCCCGAGCGGCTCAACGCCCTGCGGAGTGTCGGCCAGTTGGTCTCTTCGGCCTTTGACCGGCTGCGCCAGGTCGAAAACGCCCGGGACACCGAAGCCATCAACCGCGTGCTCGATGCCATGGGTCGAGCCACCACGGTCAGCCAGGCCATCGGCAGTGGTCTTGAGATCGTCCGGGAGGCCTTCGGTTGGGCCTACGGCTCCTACTGGTCCGTGGATCAGGCCGCTCAGGTGTTGCAGTTCGGCCAGGACTCGGGCACCGTCAGCGAAGAGTTCCGCCGGGTTTCGGCCGAAGCTCGTTTCCGCGAAGGCGAAGGCCTCAATGGCCGCTCCTGGAAGGCCCGCGACCTCGTCTTTGTCGAAGACCTGGGGACGGTGGTCGACTGTCCGCGCCGGGAATCGGCTCTGCGTCTCGGCGTCAAGAGCGGGGTCGCCCTGCCCTTGCTGCTCAACGGCAACGTCCTCGGCACCCTGGACTTCTTCGTCCTGACCCGGTACGTGCCGAGCAACGAACGCATGGAAGCCCTGCGCAACGTCTCCCGTCTGATCTCCCGAGCCATTGAACGGCTCTTCACCGAGGAGCGCAACCGGCGCGAAGCCGCTTTCCAGGAACGGGAAGTAGCGCGTCTGGTCACCAACCTCGAACGGCTCGGCGCCGGCGCTCTCGAGGGTCTGGACGCCTCCATCGCCACCGGCGAAGAGGACATCCAGGGCGTTGTCACCAACTTCGCCAAGCTCAACCAGGGCCTCGCTTCGACCGCCTCGGCCATCGAGCGGCTGATCAACGACACCGGCCAACTTGCCGGCGCCGCCCAGCGGGGCGATCTGAAGTTCCGCGCCGATATCACCGTCCACCAGGGCAGCTTCCAGCAAGTGGTCCAGGGCGTCAACCGCGCGCTCGATGCCGTCATCGGCCCGCTCGATACCGCCGCCGGCTACATTGAACGCATCAGCATCGGCGACCTGCCGCCGGTGATCACTGAAACCTACCAGGGCGATTTCGACACCCTGCGGCAGAACCTCAACGCCTTGATCGAGTCCATGCACCGGGTCAGCCAAGCCGCCGACGCCGTGGCCCAGGGCGATCTCACGGTCGAGGTTCGCCAGCGCTCCGAGCACGATCAGTTGATGAAGTCGCTCTCGGCCATGGTCTTCTCGCTCACCTCCATGATCCGTCAGATCAAGACGGCGGCCAGTGAAGTCTCCTCCGGCAGTGTCGCTTTGTCCACGTCGACGACGCAACTCTCTGAAGGCGCCAGCGAACAGTCCGCCGCGGCCGAACAGGCCTCCTCGGCCATGGAACAGATGGTGGCCAACATCCGCCAGAACGCCTCCAACGCCGAGCAGACCGAAAAGATCGCCACCCAGTCGGCCACCGATGCCAAAGAGAGCGGCCGGTCGGTGGGCAACGCGGTCGAAGCGATGAAGGAGATCGCCAGCAAGATCTCGATCATCGAAGAGATCGCGCGCCAAACCAACATGCTCGCCCTCAACGCGGCCATCGAGGCGGCCCGGGCCGGCGAACACGGCAAAGGCTTCGCGGTGGTCGCCGCCGAGGTCCGCAAGCTGGCCGAACGCAGCCAGAAGGCGGCCGGCGAGATCAACCAACTGTCGGGCTCCACGGTGAAGGTGGCCGAGAAGGCCGGCGAAATGCTCGTCCGTCTCGTGCCCAACATCGAAAAAACTGCTTCACTCGTCCAGGAGATCAGCGCCGCCAGCGCCGAACAGCAGACCGGCGCCGAGCAGATCAATACGGCCCTGCAGCAACTCCAGGGCGTCATTCAACAGAACGCCAGCGGATCCGAGGAGATGGCGGCTACCAGTGAGGAACTCTCCTCGCAAGCCGAACAGATGCTCAGCTCCGTCGACCGGTTCCGCGTCGCGGAGGCCGGTGAGGAGGAACCTGCGATTGTTCGTCTCGAACGTGCCGTGGCCGCCCGTCCCGCCACGCCCGTTCCGCCGGCCCGCCCGGCGGCTGCTCCCCCAGTCCGTACCCGGCCCGCGTCCCCTTCCCCGGCGCGGAGCCCGCAACCCCCGGTAACCCGCTCGGCGGGTCTCAGTCGCAAGGGCGGCGGCGTCAGGCTGGATCTGCTGTCGAGCACCGACGAACTCGACCAGCAATACCAGCGCTATTAGTAACGAAAGCGAGACTGCCAACCGAGCTTGACTGGAGAACAAATTACCATGTCTGTGATTGAAGCAACCAATGTCCAGCCCTATCTCACCTTCAAACTGGGGGCGGAAGTATTCGCCCTCGAGGTGAGCAAGGTACGGGAAGTCCTCGACTTTACCACTATCACCAAGATCCCCCGCACGCCCGAGTTCCTGCGGGGGGTCATCAACCTGCGCGGCAGCGTCGTTCCTGTGGTAGACCTCCGGTTGGGCTTCGGCCTCGACTCCGTCGACCCCACCGTCAATACCTGCATCATCGTCGTCGAAGTGGCGATGGCGGCGGAAACCATTATCGTGGGTGCCCTCGCCGATGCGGTCGAAGAGGTGGTCGATATCGACGCTGCCGATATTCAGCCGCCGCCGCGTCTCGGTTCGGCGATTGAGACCGATTTCATTCAGGGCATGGGGAAGCGTGAAAACGGCTTTCTCATGATCCTGAACATCGATCGGATCTTCTCCGCCTCCGAGGTCGCTCACGTCGTAGAGTCCATTCAATAAAAGCGGGAACAGCGAATGACTCTGCAACGCGATTCTCTCGCTGGCGCCGCCCCGCCAGCCGGTATCGCCCCGGCCGACTTTGCACGGCTGAGTGCGCTTATCGAACAACGCTGCGGCATACAACTACCGGATAGCAAACGGGTCATGGTGGAGGCCCGTTTGCGAAAACGGCTGCAACAACTCGGCCTCACCAGCTTCGCCGACTATTGGCGTCTGCTGGCCGATGCCCAACGCCGGGAACCAGAAATGGGTCCGCTCACCGATGCGCTGACTACGAACAAAACAGACTTTCTGCGTGAGCCTGCCCATTTCCAGGTTCTCGAACAATCCATTCTGCCCCGTCTCTACCGCGCGGGCGTCGGCGGGCGAACCCCGCTTCGCCTGTGGAGCGCGGCCGCCTCAACCGGGGAAGAACCCTACACCCTGGCCATGGTGCTCGATCAATGGGGGCGCACCCAACGCCCCTTTGACTTCTCGATCCTGGGCACCGATATCTCCACCCGCGTGCTCGCCCACGCTCGCCAGGCCACCTATCAGCAAAGCGCCATCGCTCCCCTTCCGGAAGCCTGGCGTCAGGTTTACCTCCTGCGGGCGCGCGGCGCCAACGTCCCGGCGCCCTACCGGATCGCCCCGGCGCTCCGCGCCCGCGTCCGCTTCGGCCAGCTCAACCTGATGGATCCCGACTACGGCCTGCCCGAACGGGTTCACATCATCTTCTGCCGAAACGTTCTCATCTACTTCAACCGCCAAACCCAGGCCGATGTCGCCCGGAAGCTGACCCGTAATCTGCTTCCCGGAGGCTACCTCTTTGTCGGTCACTCGGAATCGCTCCACGGGGTCGACCTCCCGTTGGCCTCCCTCGCCCCCAGCGTCTACCAACATCAGGGGTTCCCGGCTGCCTCGCGAGGTGCCGCATGAAGCGATTCTTTCTCCATCCCGGCGCCGTAAGGTTCTCGGATCAGCCTGAGCGCATGGAAACCATTCTCGGCTCCTGTGTTTCGGTCACGCTGCGCGACCCGCTCACCTCGGCCGCCGCGCTCTCCCACTGCCTGCTGCCTGTTGCTCCACCTTCGGCCACGGACGAAGACCGCTATCGCTTCTGCGATACGGCCATCGAGGGGATGCTCGCCTGGTTCGACCAGCGCCGCATCCCCGCCGCTCGCCTCGAAGCCAAGCTCTTCGGCGGCGCCGACGTGTTGGTCGGGTCGGCCCGCAACGCCGACCCGACCGTCGGAACCCTCAACGCCCAACATGCCGTCTCCGCCCTCGCCCGCTTCGCCATCACCCCGCAAGCCGGCGAGACCGGCGGAGAACGCGGCCGCTACCTGATCTTCGACACTACCTCCGGCAGTGTCTGGATTCGCCCTCTCGCACCAGGACCCGCCCTATGAATCATCCCGTATCCGTGCTGATCGTGGACGACTCGGCGGTTGTCCGGAACGCCTTGTCCGAGATCCTCGATTCCGATCCCCGGCTCTGCCTACTCCCGCCGGCCGCCGATCCCTTCATCGCCGCCGAACGCATGAAGCACCAGGTCCCCGATGTCATCGTCCTCGACGTCGAAATGCCCCGCATGGACGGCATCACCTTCCTGCGCCGGCTGATGGCCCAGCATCCCATCCCCGTCGTCATGTGCTCGGGGGCGATCGAACAGGGCTCGCGCCTGCTGCTCGACGCCCTCGACGCCGGAGCTGTCGAGTTCATCTCCAAGCCCCGCATCGGCACCCGCCAATCCTTCGAAGAGGCGCGCGAGCTTATCTGCGATACCGTCTACGCCGCCTCCCAGGTCCCCGTCCGCTCCCGCCGCTCCGCGCCCATCCCGCCTAAGCTGAGCGCCGACGCCGTACTGGCCAAAACCCGTCCCTCCCGCGCCGCCAGCCTCGCCGATCCCATCTTCGTCATCGGCGCCTCCACCGGCGGCACCGATGCCCTCGTCCGCCTGCTCCAGGAACTGCCCGCGGACATGCCCGGCATCGTCATCGTCCAGCACATGCCCGAGTTCTTTACGGCCTCCTTCGCCGAACGGCTCGATCGCATCGCCCGCCTCACCGTCAAAGAGGCCGCCGCCGGCGACGAAGTCCGCATCGGCCAGGCTCTCCTCGCCCGCGGCAACCACCACCTCATCCTCCGCCGCCACCACAACCGCTTTCTCGTCGACCTTCTCGATGGCCCGCCCGTCTCCCGCCACCGGCCCGCCGTCGACGTCCTGTTCCGCTCGGCCGCCCAGCAGGCCGGCCGGTCCGCCATCGGCGTCATCCTCACCGGCATGGGCGACGATGGCGCCGCCGGCATGCTCGAACTCAAACAGGCCGGCGCCGCCACCATCGCTCAGGACCGCGAATCCTCCGTCGTCTTCGGCATGCCCAACGAAGCCATCAAGCGCGGCGGCGTCGACCACATCCTGCCCCTCCACAAAATCGCCCCCGCGCTCATCCAGATCGCCAAGGAGAAAAGACCATGAACGTCCACTCTATCGCCGCCCCCGTCGAACTCACCCTGCGCACCCTCGCCGGCTTCCTCGACACTCTGCGGTCCCAGCCCGCTCCCGTCGAAGTCGATCTCTCCGCCACGGCGGAAATCGACCTCGCCGGCCTGCAGCTGCTCCTCGCCGCTGCTAACGAACCCGGTATCCGCTTCACCCCCAACCGGCCGGCGCCCCTTGTCGCCGCCTGCCAGTCCGCCGGGGTCGACCCCATAACTTTCGCCTCAGGAGACCACGATGTCTAAAACCATTCTCGCCGTAGACGATTCCGCCAGCATCCGGCAGCTGGTCAGCCACACCCTCCGCACCGCGGGCTTTGAGGTCATCGAAGCCTGCGACGGTCAGGACGCTCTCACCAAACTCAGCGCCCCCGTCAACCTGGTCCTCACCGACCTCAATATGCCAAATCTCGACGGTCTCGGCCTCACCAAGGCCATCCGGGCCAACCCCACCCACCGCTATACCCCCATCCTCCTGCTGACCACCGAGTCCGACCCCACCCGCAAGGCCGAAGGCAAGGCCGCCGGCGCCACCGGCTGGCTCGTCAAACCCTTCCAGCCGGAGCAACTCCTGGCCACCATCCGGAAGGTGCTCGCATGAACGGGTTTGACGCCGTCGCCGACCGCCGCCTTGTCTTCTGCGAGGAGGCCCGCGACCTCCTCGCCGACCTCGAAGCCGCCCTCCTCCAACTCGAATCCGACCCCCGCGACCAGGAAACCATCGGACGCGTCTTCCGCGCCATGCATACCATCAAGGGCTCCGGCGCCATGTTTGGCTTCGACGCCGTGGCCGCCTTTACCCACAACATCGAAAACGTCTACGACCTGGTCCGCTCCGGCGGCTTCCCCGTCACCCCGGAGCTGATCTCGCTCACCCTCAACGCCCGCGACCACATCCTGCATCTGCTCGAAGCCACCGTCAGCGGCGCTCCCGTCGCCGAAGCCACCGGTGCGCGCCTCCTCGCGGCCCTTGAAAAGCTCGTCGGGGCTCCCGCCGCGCAACCCGGCGCCGCCCACCCCGCGCTCCCAACCGCCGCTGCCCCAAGCCTCCAGCTCTACACCATCCGCTTCGTCCCCCCGCCCGGCCTGTTCGCCCGCGGCGCCAACCTTCTGCCCCTGTTTGACGAACTCCGCGGCCTCGGCGACCTTACCATCACCACCGACTCCAGCGCCCTGCCCCCGCTCGCCGAACTCGAGCCCGATCACTGCTACCTCGCCTTCGACATGCTCCTCCGCGCGGCCTGCCCGCCCGAAGCCATCCGCGACGTCTTCGTCTTTGTCGACGAAGGCGACTCGCTCACCATCACCGTCCAGCCGCCGGCGGGCAAGGCGGTCACGGCTTCCGCCGCCGTCTCCAGCAACCCCGCGGCCCGCGCTACGACTTCGAGCCTCCGCGTCTCGGCCGCCAAGCTCGACGAACTCATCAACATCGTCGGCGAACTCGTCACCATGCAGGCCCGTCTCTCCCGCTTCGCCGTCGAGTCCGGCGAAATCGAAATCTCCTACATCGCCGAAGAGACCGAACGCCTCACCAACATGCTCCGCGACAACACCATGAGCATCCGCATGTTGCCCATCGAAGCCACCTTCGCCCGCTACCGCCGCCTCGTCCGCGACCTCGCCGGCGAACTCGGCAAAGAAATCGAACTCATCACCGAAGGCGGCGACACCGAACTCGACAAGAGCGTCATCGACCAGATCGCCGACCCCCTCGTCCACATCATCCGCAACTCCGTCGACCACGGCATCGAATCCCCCGCCGAACGCCGCCAGGCCGGCAAAGCCCCCGGCGGCCGCCTCGTCCTCTCCGCCGCCCACTCCGGCTCCTACGTCCTCATCCGCGTCGCCGACGACGGCCGCGGCATCGACCCCGCTCGCGTCCGCGCCAAAGCCATCGAGAAAGGCCTCATCGATCCGCACGCCGAACTCTCGGAAGCCGAGGTCTTCGCCCTCATCTTCCGCACCGGCTTCTCGACGGCCGCCTCCGTCTCCTCGGTCTCCGGCCGCGGCGTCGGCATGGATGTCGTCAAGCGCAACGTCGAAGCCCTCCGCGGTACCATCGACCTCACCTCCACCCCCGGCCGCGGCACCCAGATCACCCTCAAGCTGCCCCTCACGCTCGCCATCATCGACGGTCTGCTCGTCCGCGTCTCGACGCAGCACTTCGTCTTCCCCGTCGCGCAGGTCCTCGAATGCCTCGAAATCAACCTCGCCGACCTCCAGGGCCGCCGCCATGAGTACATCGAAGTCCGCGGCAAGCTCGTCCCGCTCGTCTTCCTGCAACGCTTCTTCAGCCTGTCGAACGAAAGCCTCGCACGCCGCCAGATTCTGATCGCCCAGACTACCATCGGCCACTGCGGCTTTGTCGTCGACGAGGTCATCGGTGACCACAAAACCGTCATCAAACAGCTCGGTCCCCTCTACCGTCAGGTCGAAGGCGTCGCCGGTGCCACCATCCTCGGCGATGGCGGCATCGCCCTCATCCTCGACGCCGACAAACTCGCCCAGTCCGCTACCCACGAGGCGGTGCGCACCGCCGCCTAAGCCGCCTCCATCTTCGTAATGCCCCCCTCCGCGCCCGCCCAGTCCGGCGGGGGGCAAGCCGCAGAGGTCCCTGTCGCCCTATGCCCCAACTCTTCTCCCGCTCCTTCGGCCTGTCGGCCCTCCCTTTCCTGCGCCCCCGGGTCAACCCCGCCGCCGACCCGGTCCCCCCGGACGCCGCCCCCGCCACCCGCCAACTCCTGCGCGGCTGCGCCGACACCCTCAACCCCTTTATCCGCGACTCGGAAGCCGCCCTCAACTCGATCGGCGCCGTCATGGCCGACCTGTTCGACGGTGCCGTCCACATCCGCGGCGACGCCGAGTCCGCCCGCGACTCCCTCGCCTCCCTCGCCCATCGCGCCAACACCCAGCTCCACGAAATCCAATCCACCCTCGAACGCTCCATCAACCAGCTCCACGCAAGCCGCACCCTCCTCGGCACCCTCGACTCCCGCCTCGCCGCCATCGTCCGCGACTTCGCCGCCCTCGAAGCCGGCGTCCGCGAATTCCGCGTCGTCGGCACCCTCATCCGCATCGAAGGCTCCACCCGCGCCGCTGACTCCGACGCCTTCGTCAACATCTCAGAACGCTCGGCCACCATCACCGCCGACCTCGGCGCACTCGTCGATCAGATCCGCCACGCCACCGCCGGCCTCCGCCTCTCCTTCCGCACCGTCTCGCGCGAAATCAACCGCCTCACCACCCACTCCCTGCGTACCCTCACCACCCTCATCGCTGATGTCTCCGCCCTCGAAAAGATCATGACCGCCGAGCACCACGCCATCTCCGCCGCCGCCGAAGACACCTTCGCCGGACTCGACCGCATCCGCAACTCCCTCGGCGAACTCGTCTACGCCCTCCAAATCCACGACATCCTCCGCCAGCAGTCCGAACACAGCCTCGCCAACATCGACGACCTCCTCGCCCACCCCAGCCTCACCCCCGCCGACCGCCAGCCCGGCCACGCCATCGTCCAGGCCCAGATCACCCACACCCTCAGCCTCTGCCAGGAAGCCTCCGCCAAAGTCGATACCGGCCTCCACGCCGCCGCCCACCAACTCACCCAAATCGGCCACATCACCCAACGCGTCACCGGACTCACCCACGCCAACTCCCCCTCCCGCCGCGCCGTCCAACGCAGCACCACCGCCATCCTCGCCGCCCTCCCCGTCCTCGAACAGGGCGACGTCGCCCTCGAAAAGGCGCTCCACGACCTCCTCGACGGCACCGGCGCCATCCTCGCCGTCATCGCCAAGGTCAGCCACGCCATGCTCAACATGCGCTGGCTTGGCCTCAACGCCACCATCCAAAGCGCCAACCGCCCCCAGCCCGGCTCCGCCATCGAAACCCTCGGCGCCCGCACCGCCACCATCGTCGACGCCGTCGACCAGGAGTGCCTCCAACTCCGCGCCGCCCTCCAGCAACTCCGCCTCGACGTCGAATCTCACTCCCGCGCCGCCCTCGGCGCCCTCGGCCAGTCCAGCGTCCGCCAGGTCGCCGAAAACAGCATCGCCCTGTTCGATTCCGTCCACCACTCCATCGGCGCCGCCATGGCCCGCCAGGCCTCGCTCCAACAAACCCTCGAGCGGAAGCTCAACCACGCCCAGGCCTCCCTCTCCCGCTTCCGCAACACCCAAGCCCCCCCGGCCCGCGCCGTCGCCCGCCTCGCGCAAGACCCCGGCCAGGCCCCCCTCTCCCTCCCCGTCGCCCTCTCCCCGCAAGCCGCCGCTCTGTTCGACTCCTGGGTCGCCCGCTACACCATGGCCTCGGAACGCCGCGTCCACGCCACTGTCCTCGGCCTCCCCTTCGCCGAAGCCGAAAACGACGCTCCCGCCGAAGGCGACATCGAACTCTTCTAACTCCTCCGCCCGCCAACCCGCTCCCATTACGCTAGAATCAGATGGGCCGTCCTAGCCGACGGCCCCTCGATTTCGTATTTGGCCCCGCCGCCCCGTCTCCCCCTTACCTCCCAAAAGGCGCCATCCCAGCATGAAAGCTCTTTTTTTCATTTGTCTCCTTCTCGCCCTCACCGCCTGCGAAAAGTCCGCCCCCGTCGCCACCGCCGCCGCGCCCCCCGCCGTCCCCGTCAAACTCGCCACCGCCTCCCTCCGCTCCGTCCCCCTCGAAGTCAAAGCCATCGGTAAAGTCGAACCCTTCGCCTCCGTCCAGGTCCGCTCCCAGGTCGCCGGCGTCCTCCTTAAAGCCCACTTCACCGAAGGCGACTTCGTCAAAGCCGGCGACGTCCTCTTTGCCATCGACCCCCGCCCCTTCCAGGAAGCCCTCCGCCAGGCCGAAGCCACCCTCGCCCGCGACAAAGCCCTCCAGGCCCAGGCCGAAGCCACCCTCTCCTCCGCCCAGGCCCAGGAAACCTTCTACGGCATGCAGGCCAAACGCTACGAACGCCTCGCCGCCGAAGGCCTCGGCTCCCGCGAACAAGCCGACCAAACCGCCGTCGAAGCCCGCGCCCGCCGCACCAACGTCCGCGCCGTCACCGCCAACATCGACTCCATCAAAGCCACCATCCGCGCCGACGAAGCCGCCCTCGAAAACGCCAAACTCAACCTCTCCTACTGCACCATCCGCGCCAACCTCTCCGGCCGAACTGGCGACATGCGCATCAAACCCGGCAACCTCATCAAAGCCAACGACTCCGACCTCGTCACCATCCACCAGGTCCAACCCGTCTCCGTCGCCTTCACCGTCCCCGAAATCCAACTCGCCACCCTCCGCCAGCGCCTCCAGTCCGGCCGCCTCCCCGTCGCCGCCGCCATCCCCGGCGACACCCAACCCGAATCCACCGGCCACCTCGCCTTCCTCGATAACGCCGTCGACCCCGCCACCGGCACCATCCGCCTCAAAGCCACCTTCCCCAACCCCACCACCCGCCTCTGGCCCGGCCAGTTCGTCCACGTCCGCGTCCTCCTCGCCGAAAAACAAAACGCCGTCGTCATCCCAGCCGCCGCCCTCCAAAACAGCCAGGCCGGATCTTACGTCTACATCGTCACCCCCCAGAAAACCGTCGAACTCCGTCCCGTCACCCTCGGTCCCCGCCTCGACCGCGACGTCACCATCGAAACCGGCCTCTCCGGCGGCGAATCCGTCGTCGTCGAAGGCCAGCTCCGGCTCGCCCCCGGCTCCAAGATCAAGGTGGTCTCCTAATGTCTCTCACCCCCCGCTCCCCCGGCTTCACCGGAACCTTCATCTACCGCCCCATCGCCACCACCCTCGTCATGCTGGCGATCTCCCTGTTCGGCCTGGTCGCCTACAAGTACCTCCCCGTCTCCGACCTCCCCAACGTCGACCTCCCCACCCTCGTCGTCTCCGCCTCCCTCCCCGGCGCCAACCCCGAAACCATGGCCTCCGCCGTCGCCACCCCCCTCGAGCGCCAGTTCTCCACCATCGAAGGCCTCGATTCGATGAACTCCTCCAACACCCTCGGCTCCACCGCCGTCACCCTCCAGTTCGCCCTCTCCCGCGACCTCGACGCCGCCGCCCAGGACGTCCAGGCCGCCATCACCCAGGCCTCCCCCCTCCTCCCCCCGGGCATGCCCAACCCCCCCACCTTCAAAAAGGTCAACCCCGCCGACCAGTCCCCCTCTACCGCCTCCACGAATACGCCGACACCATGATGGCCCAGCGCATGTCCATGGTCCCCGGCGTCGCCCAGGTCCAGATCATGGGCTCCCAGAAATACGCCGTCCGCGTCCAGGTCAACCCCGACGCCCTCGCCTCCCGCCACCTCGGCATCGACCAGATCGAAGCCGCCATCCGCCGCCACAACGTCAACATCCCCACCGGCACCCTCTACGGCAAGGACCAAATGGTCACCATCCACGCCACCGGCCAGCTCACCACCGCCGACGCCTATAAACCCATGATCGTCGCCTACGTCGACGGCTCCCCCGTCCGCCTCGACGAAATCGCCACCGTCACCGACAGCGTCGAAGACGACAAAGCCGCCTCCTGGTTCAACACCCCCCAGAACACCGAACGCTCCATCACCCTCGCCGTCCTCCGCCAGCCCGGCACCAACGCCGTCGAAGTCGCCCACGGCGTCAAAGCTCTCTTCCCCTCCTTCCTCGCCGCCCTCCCCCCCACCGTCAAGCTCCAGGTCCTTACGGACCGCGCCGCCACCATCCGCGAATCGTTTGAAGATGTCCAGTTCACCATGACGCTCACCCTCGGCCTCGTCATCATGGTCATCTTCCTCTTCCTCCGCAACTTCTCCGCCACCGTCATCCCCTCCCTCGCCCTCCCCATCGCCGTCCTCGGTACCTTCTCCGTCATGTACCTGTGCGACTACAGCCTCAACAACCTCTCCATGATGGCCCTCATCCTCGCCATCGGCTTCGTCGTCGACGACGCCATCGTCGTCCTTGAAAACATCGTCCGCCACATGGAAAACGGCGTCCCGCCCCTCCAGGCCGCCCTCGACGGCTCCCGCGAAGTCTCCTTCACCATCGTCTCGATGACCGTCTCGCTCGCCGCCGTCTTCATCCCCCTCCTCTTCATGGGCGGCATCCTCGGCCGTCTCTTCCGCGAGTTCTCCGTCACCATCGTCGTCGCCATCCTCGTCTCCGGCTTCGTCTCCGTCACCCTCACCCCCATGCTCTCCGCCCGCTTCCTCCGGCCCCACCACGGCCGCCACGGAGCCCTCTACAACTTCACCGAAAAGATCTTCGACGGCCTCCTCCGCGCCTACGACCTCACCCTCCTCTGGACCCTCCGCCACCGCGCCGCCGTCCTCCTCGCCTCTTTCGCCATCCTTGGCGGCACCGTCTATCTCTTCCAGCTCGTCCCCAAGGGCTTCATCCCCAACGAAGACCAGGGCAACATCCTCGCCATCATCGAAGCCCCCCAGGGAACCTCCCACTACGACATGATGGCCAACGTCCAGAAACTGGCCAACATCGCCCGCCAGGACCCCTCGGTCGAAGCCTTCTTCTCCGGCACCGGCGGCACCTCCGGCGCCGTCGCCACCGGCGGCCCCAACTTCGGCCGCATGTTCTTCCATCTCATCCCCCGCCACGAGCGCAAGGAGTCGGTCGACGACGTCATCAACCGTCTCCGCCCCAAGCTCAACGCCCTCCCCAACATGCGGGTCTTCCTCCAGAACCCGCCCACCATCCGCATCGGCGGCTCCCTCACCAAGAGCCTCTACCAGTACACCCTCCTGAGCGGAGACACCGCCGCCCTCTACAAAGCCGCCCCCGAACTCGAACGCGAGATGGCCCGCATCCCCGGCCTGATGGACGTAACCTCGGACTTACAGATCAAGAACCCCGAACTCCACGTCGAAATCGACCGTGACAAAGCCGCCACGCTCCGCGTCACCCCCGAGCAGATCGAGAACGCCCTGTTCGACGCCTACGGCCCCCGCTGGATCTCCACCATCTACGCGCCCGACAATCAATATCGCGTCCTCCTCGAAGTCGAGCGTCCCTTCCAATCGAACCCCGGCGACGTCTCGAACCTATACGTCCGCTCCTTAGACGGAACCCTCGTCCCCATCGACTCGCTCGTCAGGATGGAGCCGAAGGCCGGCCCGCAGGCGATCAACCACTACGGCCAGCTGACGGCGGTGACGATCGCCTTCAACACCGCCCCCGGCACCTCGCTCGGCGACGCGGTCCAGAAGATCGAAGAGCTGGCGGACAAGACCCTCCCGACGAACGTAAGCCGGGTCTTCCAGGGCACGGCCGCCGCCTTCCAGCAGTCGGCCAAGAACCTGCTGCTGCTCTTATTCGTAGCCATCTTCGTCGTCTACCTCGTCCTCGGCATCTTGTATGAAAGCTTCATCCACCCGGTAACGATCCTGAGCGGCCTCCCCTCCGCCGGCTTCGGAGCCTTACTGACGCTCTACCTCTTCAAACTAGACCTCAACATCTACTCCTTCGTCGGCCTGATCCTCCTGATCGGCATCGTGAAGAAGAACGCCATCATGCAGATCGACTTCGCCCTGGAAGCCGAGCGCAACGAAGGCAAACCCCCCTACGAAGCCATCTACCAAGGTTGCCTGATCCGTTTCCGTCCCATCATGATGACGACGATGTGCGCCCTGCTCGGCGCCCTGCCCATCGCCCTGGGCCAGGGAGCCGGAGGAGAAGCCCGCCGCCCCCTGGGCTTATGCGTCGTGGGTGGCCTCCTCTTCTCCCAACTGATCACGCTGTACCTGACCCCGGTAGTCTACCTTTACCTTGCCAAGGTCCAATCCAAAATCAGCCGCCCCAAAATCACCCCGGCCACCCCTGGAGAAAGGGCCTTCGCCCCGACCGGCGATTAATCAATCCGTCGTCCAGCCCGCTGCGAACGAGGTTCGAACCCTCATGCCGTGATGGTGGCAAACCCGAATGACCAGTACTCCACTGGAAAGGACCCCGGACACAGCGGCCTGTCGTTCGTAGCGGCCCATTCGCATAATCGTTAAGCTTTAGCCTGACTTTCGCAGTTAGGGCCGCCACTGCCAGCTAAGCCCTTCCTTTTCAATCGAGGCATGGCCAAGGTCTGCACTACATTTTGAGCAGGTCTTTAGGGAAAGTATCGACCTTGGCCTTGATGCGGGGCGGCGGCTGCGGCGGCAACGAGAGCTTCAGTTTATGAAGCAAGATTGCCTGGTCCGGCTCCGGCTGCGTATAGCGCGACATGACCAATCGCCGGCCATCGGTAGTCGGAAAACACACATCGATCATCTGAATCTTGCCCAGCTTTTCCAATACCGCCCTCGGCGTCAGGCCCGGTGCATACGCCGCCAATCGGTTCTTCAGCGTGACCAGCAAACAGTACCCAAGAAACGCCACCAGGATGTGCGCCTCAACCCGGCTCTGCAATTGATGAAAAATCGGCCGGATCCCCAGTTCGCCCTTCAGGCTCTTGAACGCAGCCTCAATCTGCGTCAACTGGATATAGCGTTCCCACAGCACCGCCGGATCCTCCCCCACCATATTCGAACGCAGCAGATAATGCCCATCCACCAACTCCGTCTCACGCAGCTTTTCCTTGCGCACCCGGAACGTGAAACTCTCGCACGTCACTTCCTGCTTCACCGCCGGCAACTGGATTTCGACAAAGCCAAACGCCCGGCCCGCCGCGGCTTTGGCCGCCCCGAGGCGCAGCAACAGTTGGTCGCGCTGCGGGCAACTCCGCCGCATCGCCCGCAGTTTCCACAACAGCCGCGCCAGTTTCTTGCGACGCATCGCCATCTCCTTAGCCTGCCGTCCTTCGCTCTTGGCCAGCACATACATCTCGCCACCCTCGGCCGCCAACTTCACCGCCACCGAATC
>JAPKZB010000013.1 GCA_026393985.1 Acidobacteriota bacterium | reverse complement strand
TTGGATTGATGGGGTTAGGGGGTGTTAAAAAAATCGAAACGGTGTGGGAACAGCTTAGGCGGGGGGCGCGGAGGACGCACTTTTTTGGCGCAGACGGCCGGCCTGGCCAAGGACGCGCCGGACGCTGGCGGGACTGGCGGTGAGCAGATCGGCGGCTACCAGCATTTCGGTGAGGCGCCGGTAGCCGATGCCGGGGTGCCGTTCCTGGAAAGCGAGGATGCGCTGCTTTTCGCCCTCTTCCAGCCAAACTTTCCGGGGGACGTGGCCGTTGTGCTGGTTCTTGGCGCCGTAGCGCTTGCGCCAGTCGTAGAACACAGGTGGCTGACGCACAGCCTTTGAGAATCCTGGCGCGCTATGGGCGGGCGTTCAACGGAATGGCTGCCAGTGAGGCGAGGACGGCCTCCCAGGCTAAGTCCAATTGCCCCTGCGCGGCGACGCCGGCGCGGCCGATGAGATTCATCTTTGGGCGGCCGGGCTGGCCCGGTTCCCCCGGAAAATGCCACGTGTAGCGAAGCTGTGGCGCTTCCCCTGGAAGCGAGATGGCAACACGCATCTCAAATCCGGACATTCCGGCGAGAGTGCGTTCGCGCTCCATGCTGACCTCCAGCGTACTGCCCGAAGTCCTCGCGAAGTTTCGCTCTTCGTCGAGGTTCATAAATGTCTCGGTGTCGGGCGCGGTTACGGTTTGGGTAACGAGTTCGAGTTTGCCGCTACCGGCAATCCGTTCCATGGTCAACTGCGCCGTTTCGCTGAGAGAGCCTTCCATGCGGATGGATCCGGCGCCAATACAAAAGCCGGCTTCCGTTCCTGGGGCGTACACCGAAAGAAGCTTCTCGACAAGCTTCTCAGCGGGAGCTTCCTTACCCTCCATGCCCGTCCGCTTGAGCCAAAGAACGTGATCACCAACGGGGCGGTGCGCCTCCAACATGAGCGTCGATGGCAGCGTGGGATTGGCGTGATACCAGACGGCTTTGGCGGAGCCAGGGAACGCGAGTTCGCTCCGGAGGGAGGAAGCCGCGCCCTTTGGCGGGGGCAGGAGCCGAATAGCCGCGAGGCGCGACTCCCACTGGGTGGAGGCGGAGGTTTCGCGCGTTGGGGCCGTCCACGCCGCGACGCCGTAGATGCTGTGCGCGCGAGCGCTGAGGCGCCAGCCTTCGGGCAGGGCGACCCGAAAGCGGCCCGCGCATTCCTCATTCATGGCCGGCCTCCGCGTGGGCGGCTGCGGCTCCGCCCTTTGCCCATTCGGCGCACAGCCGGCGAGCGCGGACAGAAGCAATAAGCAACACCGTTTCCGGTCCATGTATCCTCACTATTTTTCCTCCGCGGGCTTTCGCCGCTCCCAGTAGTGGTGCTTGCAGAGCGCCTTGATCGCGTCGACAGCCCACTGCTGGACGACGTCGTTCTCATAGGCGGGTTGGTGTTCGACGGGTGTCCGTTTATCGCCGGGCTTTGGGCGGCCCGGAATCTCCAGCGCGACGCCGGAGGAGAGCACGACCGTAAGATCGCCGTCCCCGGCCGGATCCTGCAAAACGGCCTGCATGTTCTTGCCCGCCCCGTTGATGAAGAAGCCTCGAAAGCCCTGTTTGGGATACGGGTTGCTTTGGAACCAGTTGGATTCGACTTTGAGTTCGATTACGTCCGCGGTCTTGTGACCGGTACCGGCGAGAGTAAGCGTTTGTGGATGCTGCTTCGGGCCGGTGGGCGGGCTTAGTTCATCGTGCAGCGCTTCCGCGATTCCGAGCACGTCAAGGAAGACCTGCCAGGGATCGGCGGCGGCGGCGTTGGCCTGATCCCAGGCGTTCCCGCCGGGGGGAGCGGGATTGGCTGGATTCAACAAGAGCGGGTCCACCAGTCCCCAGTATTCATTGGAGGTCGCGGAGCTGCCTTTGGGTTTGGCGACGTCGGCCTTGTGCCGGTAGATCTCCTGATACGGATCGTTGACGGGGCGCGCCAGGAGTTCCTCGCCGTTCTCGCCGATGACGCGTAACCACTCTTTGCGTTTGTCGTTGGTGACATGCAGCTTATTGGGCAACAGTTCCAAACCGCCTGGCATGTTGCCGAGAATCGCCGTCACCTTCGGGCCGGAGTTGCCCAGCGCCGATTGCACGAGACCCAGCTTGTCGCTGCCCTCAAAGCCTGCTTTCATGCGCCAGTAGGCGGCCGGGGCGCCATTGACGGGCTGCACGCAGTGGACGATGCCGAGGATCTTGTTGCGGCCGTCAAGCACCTCGCTGGCGGTACGGCAGACCAAGCCGCCCATGGAGTGCGATAGGAGAATCACTTTTTCACAGAGTCCGGTGACTCTTCGCGCTTCTTCGATGATGGTGTCGATACGTTCCAGAAGTTTGGAGGCGGCGTTCCGAACGTCATCGGTCCAGTTAAACCCGAAAGCGTAGACGGGAAGCTCAAAGATCTTCTTGAAATCGCCCCAGTCCTGGGTTCGGAGCGGCGTAAGGAACTTGTGGTAATCGGTCATGATGCCGCGGAACCCGTTGCCGTAGGGATTGTCGTTATCGGGCTCCAGGTAGTCGGGCCGGAAGTTCTCGTCGGGCTCTCCGACAATCAGACGACGGCGCCATTCGGCGTCCTTACCGATCAAGTTGTCCCACGTCCAGCCGAGTTCGCTGGGGTTCCAACGCAGATTGGGAAGTCCGTTGTTTTCGCCTTTTCCATCGGTACCGGGACGGCGCAGATGGCTACCCATAATGCCGGGCACGAAGATCAGCGGAATAGCTTCGCGGCGCACTTCGATTTCATGGACGGCATTTGTCTCCAGGTTGTCGAAAGGCATGCCTACCTTGAACCAATCCACTTGTTGTTTGTTGGCCATTGGTTAGGGTTCCAGCAGGACGCGGAGATAGGGGTCCGTGCTACCGCGGAGCGCGGCACGGACGTTTTGCAGGAACTGGCGAGCAGGCTCCTTTTGAGCTGGAGGACCGAATAATTGGGCGGCGGCACCACCGAGAGCGTAGGCGCGCAAGGTTTCGGGGGGGGCGGTTTTGGCGGCGGCGTTCAATTCGTCGATAGCGTCATCGGCGAGGAGCAGAAAGGTCAATACAGCAAGGAGGCTGCCCTTGGCACGATGGAATCGGTCCAGGACGGCGGAGCGGCCGGATTCGGGAATGGCGAGGGCTTGGCGACAGGCGCCGGCGGCGATGAGGCGGTTGCCGTGTCCGATGAGCGCGACGAGTTTAGCCCGTTCGGCATCGGTAGCGGGACCAAGGTCAAGGAGGTGGTGATAGTGGCTGGCCAGACGCATGGCGGCGGGAGCGTCAGCGGCGAAATCGGCGGGAAGCAAGCGGCTGGCGGCCATCGCGCCAGGGCGGAACAGAACGACTCCGCCCCTGACGAAAGGCGAGAAGATATCCTCTGGCGAGGCGGCGCGGGGCTCCTCGTCCAACGGGTCCATCCAACTGTAGGGGCCACCATCGGCGGGCTCGGCGCCTTCGGCGGCAAGGCGGGTCCATTTCCCGAGCTTCTTCCGCATGAGCTTGGCTTGCGGCGGCTCCACGACGCGGCCGTCCTGGATGTAGGCGCCGGGGATCGTGGTGTTGCCGCTTTGCGGAGCGGGGTCAATGCGGGCGAGGATCCACTGCGGGCCGCCGAGGCCGCCGGCAAAGGGGGCGAATCGCAGGGTAGCGGCGTCGTGCACGGCGCGGGCATCGTGCATGGCTGCCTGTTCGGGCGGCATCGGGGCCGGAGGTACATCCTGTTGATACATTGCGCTGGCCTCCTTTCGTCTCAGTCTCGCATTACCGGGTGAATTCCGTTTGCGCCCTGGTCCGGGCGGAGAGCCGGATATTGGCGGGATCGTTGGATTGGTCGTTGGCGAAGGGCGCAAGGACGGGGTCGACGGTGACATCGGCGTCGGCGGCGTCGAGAACGGCCTTCGGAGAACCGGGCTGGAGTCCGTCCACGGTGACGGACCAGCCGCGTTGCCGGAGGCAGAAGTACTCCTTAGTGGTCACGTTATAGACAACGGTCCAAGTGGTGAACACCAGGGAGAGGATGACGGCCGACGCCTGATAGGTGACGGTGCCGACGATGTTGCCATTGTTGTCGACGGCATTAAGATCGAGGCTGCTTGGGCCGGGCGTGGAAGGAGTATCGTTGGAAGTCGCGACGCCGCCGCCGTTGCAGCCGATGGGCGGCTTGATGGAATTCGGATCGAGCGTGACGGCCAGGCCTGGCTGATCGTAGAGTGGCTGGGCGAAGGCATCGGTGTCCTGCCCGGTGGCCGGGCGGGTGATGACGCGGCGCATTTCCGATGGAACGCTGACCTTGGTTCCGGCAGCGACGCCTGGGTTCCAGACAATGGCCGGATTGTTCCAATGACGCTCGCGGGTGACGCCCGGGTGGGCGTTTTGCATGATCCCGATGCGGAGGTCCTTGACCTGGGGCGCGGTGCAATCGACGTCGGCCGGGCGAATGCGGGCTTTGACGCTGTAGTCGATGGCGTTGCCTCCGCTGGTGGTGAGACGGTCCCCAGTGATGCCATAGGTCCCGGGGTTGTTCATTTTCAGTTCGGCCTGGTCGAACCAGAAGACCGACATGGTGCGTTCGCCAACCAGTTCGCCGCCAGCGGTTTCGCAATGCGCCTCGATCTTGGCGTCGTTCATGGCATCGCTTTCTTTCTCACCGGATACCTCGAATTCGACCCAGGATCCGTCGGCGGGAACGTTGAGGGACAGGGTGGAGTCGGCGGCCTCCGGGAAACGCAGGCGGCCATCCGGGTTGGTGAGGACAACGGTGCCCGCGGGGCCGCTAATGGCATGAATGCGGCATTTCACTTTGGGGCGAGCGGCCGGGTGGTCGCTTTTTCGCATCACTAACTCGTCGTGGCGAGCCGGGGTGAGGTTGATCTGGATTTCGACCTTGGGACACTTAGGCGGCTCCGTCTTGGAACCGTTGGAGGGCGAGGCGCCGCCGCCGGGCCACGTTTCAGCGGGGCCAAAGGCTGTGTCCAGCGGATCAAAAAACATCGGAAAGTGATAGCTGCACTTGCCAGCCGGGACCTGCGTGAACTTGGAGACGCCGTTGCTGTCGAGCGAGCCGGCAATGGTGCGGTGCGTCAGCTTGGCGCTGAAGTTCTCGTTCTTATAGGGGCCGTAGTCCGCCTTTACCCACCAGGCGATGCGCTCCAGTTCGGGAAGCTCGATGAGGCGCACTTCGATCCACTCCATCGCCCCCGGCTTTGGCAGTGCGCCTTCGCAGGGCGACAACGTGACCATTCGATGGTAGAAGCGGCAGGCAACGGTATCCTGCGTGTCGCCGAACTTCCGGCGAGCCGCTTGCGGGGAGCGGCGCTTTTCGCCGTCGGACCAGAGGCGAGCGCGGCAACCGTCGACACCTTCGTCGACGCGGGGGCAGGGCCAGCGGTCGACCGTAACCGTCGTGCCAGGCCGAAATAACAGGATCAACACGCGACGATTGATGGAGTTCTCCTGGTCGCGTTTAGCTTTGTTCTCCGCTTTAGAGAACTCGGCTTGTTCGGCCTGGCTGAAGACCATAAGGGGGTTGAATTCACTACAACCCTGCATATCGGCCTTGCCGCCGGGATCGGCTCCCTGCCCCAGGAAATCGCTTTTCGAGAGCTTGAAAGCGCAGAGGAAATCCATGTAGGCGCCGAAAAGTCTCTCGCGGGTCGCCGGCCCGGCGACGCCGTCTGGATTGAGGCTCTTGTCTCCCTGGAACTTCTTTGTCGCGGCCTTTGTCTTTGGCCCGGAAACGCCGTCGACCGCGCCGCAATCGTAGCCGAGCGCGTTGAGCATCTCCTGAATCGACGCCGTGCCCCAACTCTCCGCCCCGCCGCCGCTATAGAGCTGTTCCCAGCGAGCGGTCTCCCGTATCAGTACCGCGTAAATGGACTCGGCTCGATTGCCACTGAGCGCTTTGTTGAAGGTATCGTCTCCCACCGGATCGGCATGACCGAACACCGAAAGGGGCGCCTTCGGGTGCTTCTTCAGTAGATCCCCGAGATCGGCGAATTCTTTCTTAACGCCGGGGAGGATGAACGAGGAGCCGAAGGCGAAACGGACATCTTCCAGCTTCCAGCAGGCCACCGGAATAAGTTCCATCCGGATGGTATTCTTCCCCTTACCTTGCGTGGCAGGAGACGCATATACAGGAAACGGCTCCGATTCCGGATGAGATCCAGATACGCCGCCGGGATTGTTGCTATCGCTCATCGCCTCCCCCTGAAACGCGTAGACCGTTTACATACGCCCTCATTCTTCCGCCAATATAGTTTCAGACTAAGTCTAGTGGATTCCGGAAGATCCTGTGGTCGAGGAGGCCGCTCAAGCGACGACGCCGGCAAGGACAAACGCCCTGCGGCAAATGTGGAGAGCAGGAGATTCCGGGGGGTGTGGTGGGAAATGTCAGGCAGGTTTCGGTAATCTGCCGACACGCCTGAAGTTTACCAACTTCGAGTTGTGCTCTGCGGTGTCAGCCCCTTGGTTGTGCGGCACCTATTGATTGCCAGCGAAACCAGTGTCGCAGAACTCCATGAAATCCTCCTCCTAGCCTTCGACTGGAGTGGGGAGCACTTGCACCGTTTCCACATTCACGGGAGGGATTACGGCGTCGCCCAATTGGGCGGCATAGTGTTCGACGAGGACGCCAGGAATATCCCTCTCTCGCAGTTCCGTTTGCATTGCGGGGAGCGGTTCCGGTATGACTACGACTTCACGGCCGGCTGGGCGCTGGATGTTCGACTCGACCAAGTACATCCCTGGGATCCGAAGTTCTCTGGTCCGGTGTGCCTTGGCGGAAGGAGGGCCGCTCCGCCGGAAGACTGTGCCGGGACCACGGATTATCTGGAGTGGATGGACCAGCACCGACGTGACTTGCCGTTGGAGGAACTCACCGTTTTAGGCGACGCCTTGCAACGGTTTGTTGATTCTGGCGGCAATCGTGGGGTGTTGGGCGATCGCGTCGAACTGCGCGGAGCGCTGGAACGTGTGACGGAATATCAAAATTTCCAGCCCGACCGATTTGACCGGCGAGAAGCAAACCACCGGCTCCAGGCAAGCTGGCGGGATCGGAGGGTACAAGCTTGATCTTCAAACTGCAGGTATTGATGGTTGCCGAAGATGGCCACCAGGAGACCTCTGCGATTACTTCGGTCGAATGGAAAGATCTCAAGCCAGAAACGTTCGGCCTAAACTTGGCCGAAGGCAAAGCAATTCTCAAAGACATCCAGCAAATCGCGATACGACGGCAGGCTTCCGCTTTCCTGGAGCATTACCGGCAGTGCTCGCACGGTGGCCGACGGCGCGCCAGCAAAGGCTACCATGACATGTCGGTCCGAACCGTCTTCGGCTGTCTGAAAGTGAAAAGCCCACGCCTGCACCACTGTGGGTGCCAACCGGATGAAGCCAAGACGTTCAGTCCGTTGGCGGAACTGCTCCCGGACCACACCACGCCGGAATTGCTGTTCCTCGAAACCAAATGGGCTTCGCTGATGAGCTATGGGCTGACTACGCAGTTATTGGAAGACGTGCTGCTCATGGGTGAACCTCTAAACGCCTTCACCATTCGCCGTCACGTCTGGGATGTGGCGGAGCGATTGGAGCAGGAACTGGGCGAAGAACAGGATTGCTTCATTGAAGGGTGCCAGCGAGACTGGGACAAACTCCCGGCTCCCAATGGTCCGCTCACGGTTGGCATTGATGGTGGCTATGTGCGCTGCCGCCGAAAACAGGGACAATTCGAGGTCATTGCCGGCAAAAGCATCCTCGCGTTCAAACGAGAACCGGAAGAGAAACCGGAACTCTCCGGCAGGTGTTTCGCTTTCGTGCAGACCTACGATGAAAAGCCCAAACGCCGTTTGTTCGAGCTGCTGCAATCCCATGGCCTCCCGGCGAACCAGCAGGTCGCGTTCCTATCCGATGGTGGCGAAGATGTGCGCAACGTGCAACTGTATCTGCATCCGGAAGCGGAGCAACTGCTGGACCGGTTTCACGTTACGATGCGCATGACCGTTCTGAAACAGATCGCCAAGGGCCTGCCCGAGCAGGTGGGCGAAGAGGGCGATCAATATGAACTGCGCCCGCGCGGGCTCGATGATCCGGAATCGGTGAAGTGGTATTTGTGGCACGGCAACGTGTTCCAAGCCTTGAATGAATTGCAGGGCCGGGAAATGGATTGGGACGGGGCGGTGTTCGAGACCGAGAACGAAACGGCGCGAAAGCTTTTGCAGGGTGTTGAGAAACTGCACACCTATGTGGAACGGAATCAGTTGTTCATTCCCAACTACGGAGAGCGCTACCGAAATGGAGAGAGGATCGCCACCGGCTTTGTCGAGTCAGCGGTAAATCAGGTCATAAGCAAACGGATGGTGAAGCACCAACGGATGGGATGGAGCCAGCGCGGAGCCCACCTCCTACTGCAGATCCGGACACGAGTGCTCGACGAGGAATGGGAAAACACGTTCCGGAGATGGTACCCCGCATTTCGGCCGGAGGCGGAGGCGAAGAACGCTGCCTAACCCCCCGGAATCTCCTGCTCTCGGAGCCCACCGCTTCGAGTTTCACCGGAAAGGTGCCGGAGTTTGGGGCCGGCGAACTCGGCCCGTGCCTGCCCGCGTGCGGCGCAAGGTCGATTACACTAGCCAGATGACGTCGCGCCGGACCTTTCTCTCGGCCCTCCCCACCGGGCTGCTCCTTCCCACCGGGCTGCGGCCGGCCACCGACTCCGCCCTGCCCAACCGGCCCAAGGTGCCCGGGACGCTGCGACTCCGCACGCGCCGCCGGACCAAGGCCGGCCCGGCGGAGAAGACCGTCGAATGGCCCGTGGCCAAAACGGCCATTGTGATCTGCGACATGTGGGACGCCCATACGTGCGCTCTTTCAGCGCAACGCGTTGCTCAACTCGCCCCGCGGATGAACCACGTCATCAACGCCGCCCGCAGCCACGGCGTCATGATCATCCATGCGCCCAGCGACACCATGAAGTTCTACGAGGGCACCCCCTGGCGCCAGCGCATGCAGGCCGCCCCGCAGGCCGCCTCTCCCTTCCCGATCGAGAACCGCTGCCCCCGCATTCCGGCCGAAGAGCGCAACTTCCCCATCGATGACTCGTCCGGAGGGTGTGACGATCCGGTGGTGAAGAAGTTCGTCGGTCCGCCCTATCCCTGGACCCGCGAGAACTCCGCCATCGACATCATCGGCTACGACGGGGTGAGCGACAACGGGCAGGAGATCTACAACTTCTGCAAACTCGAGGGGATCGACAAGATCGTCCTGATGGGCGTCCACACCAACATCTGCATTCTTAACCGCGGCTTCGGCGCGCGGCAGATGACGAAGCTCGGCTTTGAAGTCGTCCTGGCGAGAGACCTGACCGACGCCATGTACGACCCGAGAACGCGCCCTTTCGTCAGCCACGCGCGCGGCACTGAACTCGTCATCGAGCACATTGAAACGATGTGGGCGCCGTCGATTCTCTCAACAGACCTGACCCAGGTTGTTCCTGGCTCGGCCGACCCGCGCGGCTGAAGCACGACGATCCGGGCGGCGCCACGGGCGTAGGTGGGAGATCAGCGGCCGGCCCGCATCGCCCGGCCGGCCGCATCGGCGGCATCCATGGCGGCCACGACCATGCCGGCGGTGACGGGCATCGGCTCGTTGTGGATGGTTTCTCCAGGCTGGGTGGCCCTTCGCCCCACGGCGGCGAGGAGCGCAGCGGTGGGAGCGGGGATGCCGATCTCGGCAAAAGTGACGGGCAACCCCACGGCGATGGAGAAGCGCAGGACTTCCTGCACGACGGCTTTGGGCTGCTCTTCGAGCAGTAACTGGGTCAACAGGCCAAAGGCGACCTTTTCGCCGTGCATATAGGGGTGGGTGCCGGGGGCGGTGGTCAATCCGTTGTGAATGGCATGGGCCGCGGCGAGGCCGGAGGACTCGAAGCCTAAGCCGGAGAGGAGCGTATTGGCTTCGACCAGCCGTTCGAGGGGTTCGTTGGGTTGGCCGGAGCGCAGGGCTTCGACGGCGGCGACGCCATCGGCGAGGAGGGTCCGGTAGCAGAGTTCGGCGAGGGCGAGGGCGCTGCGGGTGGAGGCTCCGCCGCGCATGTTTTTGACGCCGCCGGCGACGCAAACCTTGGCTTCAAACCACGTGGCGAGGGCATCGCCGATGCCGGCGACGAGCAGGCGGGCCGGGCTTTGGGCGATGACGGCGGTATCGACGAGAACCAGATCCGGGTTGCGGCGGTAGATGCGGTAGTTTTCGACGGCGCCGTCTTCGGAGTAGATGACGGACAGAGCGCTGCATGGGGCATCGCTCGAGGCGATGGTGGGGCAGTTGACGACCGGCAGGGCCAGGTCGGCGGCGATGGCGCGCGCCGCGTCCAACACCTTGCCTCCGCCGGCGCCGACGATGACGCGGGCGCCGGTGGCGACGGCGGCCGCCACGCCCCGCTGCACCTCGGCGGCGGTGCACTCGCCGGCGAAGGGAAAGACGGAGTAGCCCATTCCCGCTTCGGCGAAAGTCTGCGCCCAGGTGTGGTGGAGAAGGCGGATGGCGCTGCTCCCGGCTACGAGGAGGGCGGGGCCGGGGAGGCCGAGGTTGGCCATCTCCTGGCCGAGGAGGGCGGTGGCGCCTGGCCCCTGGGTGTAGCGCGAGGGTGCGCAAAATACTTTCAGCATGGCGGGCAGTCTAGCGCCGAACCGCGCCGGGAGGGTTGGCGGCGAGGGTGGTGAGGATGGCGGCGAGGGCCTTCATGCGCTGGGCGTCGGCCGGGGACTTGGCGGTGGCGGCGTCCTTGGCGAGTTCGGCGGCGAGGGTGCGGCGAGTGGAGGGGTTGGCCAGCGCGGCGTGGAGGGCGGCGAGGCGCGCAGCGGGGAGGGCGGCGGAGCGCTCGAGTTGGTCGAGGTAGGCGCGGGCGACGATGGCGTTGGCGGGCCACTTGATTTGGGGCTGGTTCTGGACGTTGAGTTCGTCGAAGTGGACCTGGTTAGCGGCGTCGATTTCGTTCTGGGTGAGGAATTGGGTGGGGACGAGTTTGAAGACGTCGACACCGCGGGCGATTTCGGCGCCGTAGATGTAGCCGTTGTACCAGTAGGTGGACCACTGGCCGCCGAGGACGCGCTTGGTGGCATCGGCGGGGCCGCGGTCGAAGTAGGCGACTTCGAAGGGGCGGGCGGGGTCGGTGAAGTCGAGGATGGAGACGCCGCCCTGGTACCAGGCCTGGACCATGAGGTCGCGGCCGGGGACGGGGATGAGGGAGCCGTTGTGGGCGACGCAGTTTTCGGTTTCGGTCTGGGCGGCGGGCATTTTGTAGTAAGACGCGAGTTTGAGCTTGCGGTTTTCGAGGGTGAAGATGGCGTTGGCGCCCCAGTGCATGGGGTCGGTGGCGCGGCAGCGGGGTTGGGCGCCGCCGCCCCATTCGTCGGTGAAGAGGACTTTAGTGCCGTCGTTATTGAAGCTGGCGGAGTGCCAGAAGGCGTAGTTGGGGTCGCTGACGGCGTCGAGGCGCTTGGGGTTGCGGGGGTCGGCGATGTCGAGGAGGATGCCGTTGCCGGAGCAGGCGCCGGCGGCGAGGCCGACGGCGGAGTAGACGGTGATGTCGTGGCACTTGTCGGTGACGGAGGTGGACTGGGAGCCTTCGCCGTGGGCGCCGCCTTTCCAGAGGCCGTTGGGGGCGCCGGTTTTGGCGTCGGCAAAGATGCGGGGGCTATTGACGATGGCGGCCTTTTCGGGGTTGGCGAGGGGCACCTTAATGATGTCGATGCGGAAGAGGGCGGTGTCGGGGTTCTTGTCGGGGTCGCCGCCGGAGCAGGCGGGGACCTCTTCGGGCTGGCGGACGAGTCCGGTGCCGGAGACGTAGATGTAGATATTTTCCTTGTCGTTGGGATCGATGACGAGGGTGTGGGTGTGGGAGCCGCGGCAGGTTTGGACGGCGGCGATTTGTTTGGGGCGGGCGATGTCGCGGATGTCGAAGATGCGGACGCCGCGGAAGCGTTCGGGGCTGGCGGGGGGCGGCTGGCGGGGCGGGCGGCCGCCGGGGGGTTCGGGGGCGTCGGGAGGAGGAGGGGGCGGGCCGGCGGGAGGCTTGTAGCCGGCGGGGACGGGGATGCCCTGGGAGCCGCAGTCGAGGCGGCCGTTCATGGCTTCGGCGGACATGAAGAGGAGATGGCCGTAGACGGAGACGTCGCCCTGGCCGCCGGGGCAGAGGAGGGAGGTGAGGAGCTTGACTTCGGAGGGGTTGTCGATGTCGTAGAAGTTGATGCCGTTGTAGTTGCCGACGAAGAGGTGGTTGCCGGAGAAGGCGAGGTCGGAGTTGGTGGCGCCGTACTGCTGGAGGGGGCGTTTGCCGGGGCGGGGGGCATCTGGTTGGCCGGCGGTCGGGGGGGCACCGGGGGCGAAGCCGGGGGGTTTGGGTAGGGTGGCGAGGCGGACGAGGCCGAAGGCGGCTTCGGCGGCGTCGTGGAGGCCGGGCTGGAGGCCGATGCGGGGATCGTTGGGGGCGGAGCGGGGGTTGGTGTAGACTTCGGGGGCGCGGGCTTTGGCGGGGTCGCCGGGCTTGGCGGGCTCTGCTGGTTTGGCGGGTTCTGCTGGTTTGGCGGGCTGCTGGGCGAAGGCGGCGAGGGAGAGAGTGAGGGCGAGGGCGGCGAGTTTCATGATTAGCGGGCCTCCTTTTTGAGCATGTTGCGCATGGTTTCGATTTCGGCGCGCTGGGTGTTGTCGACATCGGTGGCGAAGTCGAAGAGGGCGGCGTCCTGGGCGGCGCCGGGTTGTTTGAAGAGCTCGTCGACCATGTCGAGGGCGCCCTGGTGGTGTTGGATCATGCCGGTGAGGAAGAGGTGGTCGAAGGCGGGGCCTTTGGCGGCGGCGAGGGTGGTCATCTGTTCGGGGGTGAGCATGCCGGGCATGAGGTGGTGGGCGCCGTGGTGGTGTTGGTGGGGGAGGGCGGTGGGCTGGCCGCGGTCGGCGAGCCAGGCTTTCATGGAGTCGATTTCGTCGCTTTGGGAGATGGTGATGCGTTCGCCGAAGGCGAGGAGGTCTTTGCTGGCGCCGCGGGTGCGGAGGAGGGCGACCATTTCGACGGCCTGGGCGTGGTGGTGGATCATGCCCTGCATGAAGGCGACGTCGGGGGCGGCAACGGGGAGGGCCTGGGCGGCGGCTTTTTCGGGGGTGAGCTTGACGGGGGGTTTGCCCGGGGGGCCGGGGCGGACGATGGAGACGGGCTTGGCGGCGGGTTTCGCGGGTTGGGCGAAGGAGGGGGCCGCGCTGATGAGGAGCACGGCGGAGAAAAGGGTCCGGATCGTCATGCGTCATTATGATCCGGGGGTACTGGGGGCGTCAACCCGCAGGGGAGTATCGCTTTGCTTACGCGGTTCCCAGGCCTTCGACCTTGCGGTAAAGGCGCTGGAGCGGGAGGTTGACACCCAGCCGCTCGAGGCGGCAAATGCCGGCCGGGCCTTCGGCCGCGCGGTAGGCCCAACTGCCATCGGATTGGCGGGTGAACCACTCGACGCGCAGCGCGTCCGGCGAGATGAGGACATACTCGTGGAGGCTGGCGCCTGTGCGGTACTGAGCGAATTTGCCGCCGCGGTCCCAGGCTTCCGTTGATGGGGAGAGGACCTCGGCGACCAGGGAGGGGTTGGTGATCATGTCGCGATGGCCGTCGGCAAAAGCAGGGCCTCCGCAGACCACCATGACGTCCGGGTAGACGTAAGCCGCATCGGCGGCGACCTGCAGGCGGACGTCGGAGACGGTTACGGTGCAGGGCCGGTGTTCGAGTGCGTCTTCGAGTTCCCGGCTGAAGCGCGAGATCAATTGCCCGTGCGGATAGAGGCCGCCGGACCTGGCGAACATTTCGCCGTTGACGAACTCGCTGCGAAAGGTCGCCGCCCGTTCGATCGCCAGATACTCGGCGCCCGTCAACTGGGGAAGCGGATTTGCAGCCACCGGTTTATCGCACTCGCGGCTCGACTTGGGAAACCAGTCGGGCGCGGCGGGAGGGGGTTGGGTTAGTCGAAGAAGCCGCGGTCTTCGGGGGAGAGGCGGGCTTTGGCGGCGTTGACGCGGAACTTGACGCCGAGACCGGGGGTGTCCCAGACGTCGATGAATCCCTTTTTGACGATGGGGTTGGGGAGACCGTCGACGATGTCGTACCACCAGTCGGGCTGGCCGTAGGGATACTCGAAGGCGACGAAGTTCTGGGGCATGGCGGCGGCCATGTGAACGTGCGCGGCGAGGCCGAGGAGGCCGTCGAAGACGCCGTGCGGGGCCATGAGGATACCGTGGAGGTCGGCGTATTCGGTGATCCACTTGAGTTCGGCGATGCCGCCGACGTCTTCCGGGTCGGGGCCAAGGACATCGACGGCCTGTTTTTCGATGAGGTCCTTGAAGTTGGCCCGATTGTAGATCTGCTCGCCGGTGTGGATGGGGACGGAGGTCTGCATCTTGAGGTCGCGGAAGAGATCGGCGTTGGGGTAGGGGGTGTAGTCGCCGGTGAGGAGATCTTCGACCCAGGCGAGGTGGAGGGGTTCGACGGCTTTGCAGAAGTTGACGGCATCCTTCATCATCCAGCCGGGGCCGGCGTCGAGGGCGAGGCCGACGTCGTCGCCGAGCACCTTCTTCATGGCTTCGACGCTTGCCAGGATGCGTTTGAAGCCCTTTTCGGTGAGCATGCCCTTGTTGCCGTGGGGCGCGCCGGTGCGGGGTTCGTCGTACCACTGGCCGGGCATGGCGTTGAGCTGGGCGGGGTTATGGAAGCCGATGGGCATTTTGATGAGGGTGAAGCCTTCGGGGGCCTCCTTCATCTGCTGGACGACTTCGGCAAAGTGCTGGGGTTCCTGGCCATTGAAGACGGGGCGGAAGCCGCCGTTGTAGATGCGGACGCTGTCGCGGATTTTGCCGCCGAGGAGTTTGTAGACGGGGAGGCCGGCGACCTGGCCGGCGATGTCCCAGAGGGCGATTTCGATGGCGCTGACGGCGGCGCCCCAGGGTTTGAAGGCACCGAGGCGGCGGATTTTCATCATGACGCGTTCGACGTCGGTGGGGTCTTCGCCGAGGATGTAGTCCTTGTAGAAGAGGACCATGGGGCGGAGGTAGACTTTGCGGGTTTCGGCTTGACCGTAGCCGGAGATGCCCTGGTCGGTGACGATACGGACGACGGGGCTTTGGCCGATGACGGCGCAGCGGACGTCGATGATTTTGATTTTCTTGCGGGTTTGGGCGGGAAGGAGGGAGGCGAGGGAGCCAAGGAGTCCGCGGCGGGAGAGGGTAGTCATGAGTCGCCTTCAGTTTATTGGATTTGGGGGGCGAGCGGGGGCGGGATGAAGCTACGGGAGTTTGGGGGCCGCCGCGAAGCGCGAGGACGGGATCGAGTTCCGCGTGGCATGAAGCTCTTGCTCGACCGGGGGTTTACGCGCGAGGGAATGGGCACGTTATCCTGACGTGGCGGTGGTGGCCTCCGTAACGCGGCTTCGAGCGCAGCGGGTCAACGGGGGGGAAGCTGTCAGTCGTAAGCGTGTGAGCAACCTTTCAATTACCCACAATTCCCAAGCCCCCGGTAGTGCAGATGGACCATGGAAGGAGGCGCCATTTTGGGGGGGCCTTTAGTTCCGCCGATTCAATGAGATGCACTCGTTGGCAGGATGACACAGCAAGTTCCTCCCCCTTGTGCTGTTTGGTCCGGCTACCCTCGATCCTGCATGCCACTCGGTGGCCGGCGGACAGTGGGCGGAAGAAGAACTCAACCTCAGCCGCTTCCGAGATCGGCGGATTCGAAAGCGAGTGTATCGACTGGTGCAGCAACTGGCGGAACATATCGGAGAGCCAATTCCCAATGCGTGTCAGGACTGGGCGAACACCAAGGCCGCTTACCGCCTGTTATCGAATCCGCGTCTAACTGTCGTTCTCGGAAACCTCATCTTGAGGTCTGATCGGGCGGAATCCAGGGCTTTTGGAGTTTCTTGAGGGAGAGCCTTTGGACTTCACTCGCCCCGTGACGTCGGCTGACAAGGCCTCTTGCCGCGCTTCACGGGCGCTGCCCGGGCGACCGTCAGTAGGCCCGCGCCGGAGCCCTCGGCCAATGCGGGTGGAATTTCGCCGAAGATGCCTTTATGCGGCGCGGCGCTCGTAACGATGAGGGAGTCCGCCGACTTCCGCCATCGCAATCACCCGCCCCATGTCCGCCGATTGGACGGGGCGAGGAACTGGAGAATCCTTCTCCAATCCCAGGTGGGTCCGGCTCCGAGGATAGTAGTCCACGAAACTTTGCAGGTGGTCCAAGGACACTGATCGCGCTCTGCGCTCGCATCTGGGTTCGCAGGAATTGAAGAAGGGCGCGAAAGGTTCGAAACGGTTCCCACTGAGGAACTCGACGACCTGCTCAACGAAGTCGCCCACAGCGTGTGGAGCGAGAAGCGGCGCGAGCGCAAAGTTCGTGCGCGGAAATGAAGCGGCTGGTTCTTGATCCCGACGTGTTGCTGAGCGCCCTTATCTTGCCGGTGGCGCCGTGCGCGGAGATCGATGCGCTTTGGCTCAGCCGGAAGATTGCGACTCTAACCGCTGCGGCACAGGTTGTGCTTTGCCGCGTGAAAGGCGGGGGTGGCTGTTTGGGGACCAGGCGACGCGTCCGGGAGGGTGAGCGATAGCGGCGTTGCTATCGCTCGCCACAAGGGGTATTGTGAGCGATAGGGCTGCGGTGTATCGCTCATGACCTGGAACTGGCGACAATCCGACTGGCCGAACTTCACATGGGATGCGGCGCGCCTGCGCAAGGCGGAAGAACAGTTCCTGCTGGGTAGCGGGATGTTTTCGGGCGCCATCAAACATCTTGGCGACGACGACCGGGAGCAATTGACGATTGAGGCGATCAGCACCGAGGCGTTGACCACCTCAGAAATTGAGGGGGAGATTTTGAGCCGGGCCAGTGTGCAGTCTTCGGTTCGCCGACAGTTCGGCCTGGCCACCGATCATCGCCGCGTCAAGCCTGCGGAACAAGGCATCGCGGAGATGATGGTCAGTCTGTACCGGAGCTTTGCCGATCCGCTATCGGAGGACCTGCTTTTCGCATGGCACACGATGCTGACAAACGGCCGCCGCGATCTCGAGAACATTGGACAGTATCGGACCGACCGCGAACCGATGCAGGTGGTCTCCGGTAGTCTCCACGCTCCCAGGGTACATTTTGAAGCGCCGCCGTCAGAAGCGGTGCCCAAGGAGATGGCGCTGTTTGTGAAGTGGTTCAACCATACTGCTCCCAATGGCGGTGACCCCTTGCCCGCGCTGACGCGGGCCGGAATCGCCCACCTGTACTTCGAATCGATCCATCCCTTTGAAGATGGAAACGGCCGGCTAGGCCGAGCGATTTCGGAGAAGGCACTGGCACAGTCGGTCGGCCATCCTACTCTGACGGCCCTCGCCGCGACGATGCTAATTCGCCGGAAAGCCTACTATGAAGCGCTCGAAGTGGCGAACAAGGATAACAACCTGACCCCTTGGCTCTGCTGGTTTGCGAGCATTGGCATGGAGGCGCAGAAGCGCACGGAGGCCCAGGTCGAGTTTCTGCTCGACAAGACGCGGCTGCTTGATCGTCTTCGCGGCCAACTGAACGCTCGGCAGGAGAAGGCCATCCTTCGTATGCTGCGTGAGGGGCCCGAGGGCTTTCGGGGAGGGCTGAGCGCGGGGAACTACGTTGCGATTACGGGCGCCTCTCCCGCAACGGCGACTCGTGATCTGGCGGATCTCGTCGAGAAGAAGGCGCTTTATCGGCAAGGGGAGCGCCGTCACGCCCGGTACGCAATCGCGATAGGTTTGCGCCCCGTGCCCCGCGTCGTGATCGATTCGCATGGCAATTTAGTTTAGAGAGCCGGTGGTTGGCGAGCCTATGTGACACAGACGCGGCTCGTGCCCTCGAAAAAGACATCGAGGCGGTTGGCCGGATCAAGAAGGGTTACATTGGCTTAACATGTCGAGGCAGAGCTGTGTTCGCTCGAACGAATGCACCGGTAAGTTCGGGATCATCCGAAAATGACGCTCATTACGGGTCAGGAGTCCGTAGCCGAGATGAAGCGCGGTTCCTCCAATGAGAAGGTCGGCGAACGGAATGACCACTCCTCGCTGGCGAGCCTGGGCATCCACCCGCGCGACAATCTGGCCGATATCACGGGTGCATGGTACTGCGGGTATCGCTGCGAAGACCGTCTCCAAGTAGCTGCGGCGCCGGGCGGCTTGTTGCGGCGACTGGGCGCGATAGATGCCGTGCTCCAGTTCCACCACGCTAATCGCTGCGAGCACCAGATCCGTAATGCCGTGTTACTACTGAACCTGGCGGAGCAGCATACTCACCGGCAGTTCCTAACGTTCGGCGAGGACAATCACGCAGGAGTCCAGAACCAGACCGCCCATTCGCTATTCGTCCCAGACGTTGCGGATGGGATCTCGGCGGGCTTCGATGCCCTGCTGCACATCTCTGGCAAAGTCCTCATCCGCGATAGGGGCGTAGCCGAGCTTTTCCTCGTAGGCTTTGGCCAGCGCGATGCATTCGCTGATGTTGCGTCCAGCGGGCTGCGCCTGCTTCATGACAGCAACGGGCCAGTGATCTTCCCGCTCAATAATGATTTCGTCGCCGCGCTCGATCCTTTTCAACACAGAACGAACGTCGCGAACGAGTTCGGCTTCGGTGATGCGTAGGGTCATACCAGATTCCAGTATCGCGCATGTGTCTTTCGCCCTGTGTTGAGGTCGGCGAGTTTGGCAACCCTCTGGCTTTGTGTTGACCTTCGGCGGAGTGGGGAGAGAGCGGACCATTTCACATTAAGAGGGAGTTGGCCTCATCATGGGCGTCTGCCCCGGCCCGCCAAACGGATTTAGTATGCCGCCTGGCAGCGGTGCCCAAGCTGCTGGCAAAGTCGGGGTATCTTTTCAGCCTCATTCGAATCATTGCGTCGCTCGATGTCGGGTGACGCATCCGATCCGGGCCAATCAACGCCGCCGCCCCTGCGAGGCACTTCTTTGCAACCCACGGCGAGAAGATCGCCATGCGGGTCCACAATTGCCGCTCCCACCTGCCGGGAGAGGTCTCCCAAGCGAAGCGAGGCGGCATAGGCCATGAACATGGACTGTTCGTGCGACGAGGGTGTGATGGTTGGGCATCCGAATACCAGATCCAAGAAGCGAGCAATCGCCCGTTCAAAGTCAGGCATGGGAACGAAGACATCGGCTAAATGAAAGGTCTTGCGGGTCTCTTGTGCATAAGGAGTCGATTCCGCAGTATCGCTGTCGATTAGCGATTTAGCCTCGGATTCCGTGATGCCCATTCGACTGAAGTACTTTTTCCGATCTTCCCGGGTGGCGGAAAGTCCAATCACGAAAAGGCCGGCCCCGTAGATTCTCCTCAAAGTCGAAATTTCGTCAGGACGCTTGAGCGGACAAATAGTGTGGGCAGTGCGAGGCAGTGGGGCAACTTGGGCTGGGGAAGCGGTAGATTCCGATGTAGCGACCTCCCGGCTGCTGGCGATCACACCGGCGGCGAGAAGTGCCAGGAAATCTTCCTTTTCTGCAACCTGTCGTAGACGATTTCCGGCCGCCATCTTGTATCTCGCCATTTCGAAAGGAACGGCTACAGGTGGCGATGGACGAGAATCGCGCCATTGTCTTCTCGCAAAGCGCCGCGCCGCCTGCCGGACATTATCGATAACGCACAATCGATCTTCCGATACACCGATGGCATGAGCCTGTCGGATTTCGAGGAAGACCGCTTGGTGTATGACGCGCTGGGACGCACTGGGTGGAAGCCTCTTCCCTTGCGAAGGGCATCAGGTCCCCGGTTACGCTATTCCGTGCCCTCCAGTCTGGCTAGGCGGAGCGCCAATTTTGAAGTTCCAGAGTTGCCCCGGCCTTGCGAATTGACTCGTAGTCGGAAGTGTTCCCTGTGACCAACGGCAAATCCACGAGTACAGCCACGGCCGCGATCAAGCAGTCCGGGAGTTCGACGATGAGGCCTCGATTGCGTGCGGCCCCCTTGATCGCCGCAGCCCAATGAAAGTCGGCCGGCGTTGGCGCCAACACCTCATTCCGGTCAAGCCACGCTGCGGCCCGCTCCAATTAACGATCCGCGTTCTTGATCCGAAGTCCGTAAGTGATTTCGTAGGCCGCGATGCTGGTAAACGTGAAATACCGATGGATCCTTAAATAGTCTGCGCAGGTTCGGACCACCGATTCGTCGCGGGCCTTCAGATATTCGGAAAGTATGTCGGTGTCGAAAAGTACCTTCCGCATCGCCGGTGGCTAGACTCGGCGGGAGGGTTGACGTCGCAGTTCCCTCGCGATGGCAACGACCTCGTCCATGAGCGCTGCATCTTCCGGGCTGCTGAAGAGGCCAAGCCCTGCCTGCCCGGCCTTCGAGTCCGGAGGTTGGTTCGAGATTAGTACTTCGCTCAGAAGGTCGTTGATCTCGACACCTCTGGCTAGTGCTTCTTCCCGATAACTCTGCTCGACGGGCGGGGGCAGTTCAATGTTTAGAATCATGGCGCACCCAAGTTGCACTATAGCTCAAGTGCGCGGCAGGAGCATCGACGGCGGGAGATAGAGCGGGAACCACTAGTGTCCGGTAAACATTTCTCGAGCGGGCCGTAAATATAGCGGAATCAATGGATTGCGGCCAAACTTCCTCGGGAACGATTTGAACGAGTCGTCGGGACAATTTGACCACTTTCGCACCCTCCCCGAGGTGGTG
>JAPKZB010000070.1 GCA_026393985.1 Acidobacteriota bacterium | reverse complement strand
CTTCCGGGGTCATCCTAGGGACAGACCCCCTTCAGGCTTACTGTACCCTAAAACATTTCAGAATGGAATTGTTTGCTTGAGCGGGCCGGGAGCCGGTCCGGCACGGCGTTGCTTATTGGGCCAGGCGGAGGATCTCGGAAGCGATGCGGGCGTAGGCGGTGCTGATGTCGGTGATGGTGGGCGCGTGCACGTAGAGGCCGTTGACTTTGGTGTTGTCGTAGATCGGCGATTGCAGGTCGTTCGCCATCCGGCGGAGCAGGTTGTGGTCGATATTGCTGCCGAGGCCGATGGCATACGTAACCATTTTGAGGGTGGCGTGGTCGCGGGCCCTTTTGGCGGCGTTGTCGCACAGGTTCATGGCGACTGGCGATGTTTGGCCCACATCGATGCGGATTTTGCCGGCGTACGGGTTGGTGCTGGGGAACCGCTGCACGGAACCATCCATGTATCCGCTGGTGTTTACACCGTAGGCATCCTGGTCCGGGATAAAGGCGAAGTCATCGGCCACTCCCCACACGGAAGTGCTGATAGCGCAAGAGATCCGTTGGTTGGCGGCAATCAGTGGCTGCCCGGCGCTCGAGTTTGCCACCACCGGCTCGTAGAGACCGTTGTAGCCTGCTATCACGCCGTATTTCGGGTTGAAGGTTCCCCAAGTGGGCGCGGTGTTCGCCAAGCCGTTGTCGTCCCGGCAGGTCGACTTCGGAACGGGGCATTGATCCCACCCGCATATTTGGCTGACCCGCTCATCGGGCAGGGTTTTCACGGGGAACCGGGCGGCAAAGGTGTTGGGATAGCCGTCGGTGAAGAGTACGATCATATTCAGCGCCAGTGGCTGATTGATGTTTACGAGTTGCTGGTAGGCGGCGGAGTAGCCATCGGATGCATTGGTCATTTGCGTGCAGGCGATTGAGTTGATGGCCGCGGAGATGGGGGAGGCGGTGTTTTTGAAGTCGGTGGTCGGCGGATAGTCCACTGAAATGTTGGTGCCGAAACTGATCAGGCCGAGCCGGTCCCGGCCGTTGACAAACATGTCGGCGAAGGTTTTTGAGGCGGAGATCATGGCCGCGCAGGGGGCGCCCGACATTGATCCGGAGCGGTCGAGCACCAGGATGATGTTGACATTGCGCCGGGAAGATTGCCCCGAGGAGCTAGCCAACTGTGCGTTGTGACCCAGGATTCGCATGAAGTACAACCTTGCTGTACCCGAGGCCGAGACGGTAACCGTAATCGTATTCAAAGACGTATCGCTAATGATAATGTTCGGTGTAACGTCGGTAGTTCCGAGGTAGCCGGCTGGAAAGTTGGCGTTGAAGAAGGCGATCCCGCGGTTCTGGGCATTGGCTCTCTGCTCCTCGAGCGACTGCCCGAGGTTCAGGTTTCGGGCCGTGGCGAGGGCCGCCGCGTCGCAGGCCGCACTGAGTTTTGACCGGACCAGGTAGAGAAAGCCCGCGTCGATGGCCAAGCCGACCACCGGGATGGTGAAGACCAGCAGAAGAGACGTCAACATCAAGGCGATGCCGCGCTCGCGGGCGGTGTTCGGCCTGGTGAAGGTGGGTCGGGTCGGCGCCATCGGGACTCTCCTGGCTAAAAGATACTGCGCTGGTAGACGAACGTGTCGGTCCGGAAACCGGGCAAGTTCAGGTTCGGGGTGAGGAAGTAGGCTTCCGAGATGAAGGCCGTCTCTCCATCGCCCAGGATCATCAAGGCGTCGAAGGCATCGGCGCGGGCGGTGGTGTTGGCCAGATAGTTGGCGGCGGTGATGCTGCCGTCCGTGGTGACGATTGACGCGGTCGGGGTGCCGAAGGTGCTGGTGGTGAGGGTGGCGTTGCCGATGATGACCCGCTTGGTGATGACGTGCCGGTTGAAATTCGGGCAAGCCGTGGTGGTCGCGTACGGCGGGATACACTGCGCCGCTCCGACGCGCAGAATCTGCGTGAGGATTACCGTGCCGTTGCCGCCGGTCTCGGTCATCCCCATGCCCCGGGCAATGCGCACAATCAGCGATTTATTGGAGTTGATGGAAAAGTCCACGTAGCGCATGAACATCGACCCCGCATCGCGCGCCACCACCGACGCCTGCACCGATGCCGTCAGGCTCATGCCAATCGAGAAGACCCCGAGCAGGATCGGCACCAGGAACGAAATGACGAGCGCAAACTCGACGAGGGTATTTCCTCGCGCCGCAGGTTTCCGGGATAGGGAGATGGGACGCATAGGCAACCGCTACCGGCACGGGGGCGTAGTGGCCCCCCCGGGGAGACTCTCGGTCCGGTCGGCTGCACGGACGGTAATGTTGAGGGGGGTGTTGGAGCGCATCAGCGGCACCATCCAGCTGTAGCTGTAGTCCTCGACGGAAACCTCGACAATGTTTCCAGCAGCGTTGCTACCCACCCCGATCAGCGTCTGGCTCAGGTTGGACGGAGGGTGATAGGTAATCTTGATCAGCTCATTCTGCGCGCTGCCCAGGAATCCCGCCGACGAGTTTCGTACCACCTGCCGGATGGAAGCATCCTGGCACATGCCGGACATCGTCTGGAAGGTGATGGCGTATCGTACGCCCTCGCGCACGGCATGCTGAAAGGTGGCGCGCAGGAAAATCGCCATCGAGTAGTCGGTAATGGCGAATACGATCGCCAGCAACGGCACGAGCACGAGGCTTGCCTCAAGGAAGGCGTGACCCGACTGAGTTCGCCGCCGCGTGTCGACAAGGGTATCTTTCATAGGACCATCAAACACGTACCTATGACCACTCTACAGTCGAAAAGGGGACGAACCTATCGAGTTAACGGCTTAGAGGTGTTTGCAAAGAATCGTACTCCTCCTGGTAATAGTCGCCCGGCGCCAGCCCGAAGAGAGTGGCCTCGCCGCCGGACCTGCCGCATTACAGCGCCAGACGAAGCACCTCGGAAGCGATTCGCGCGTAGGCGGCGCTGATTTGGTTGGCGCTGGGGGCGTAGATGTACAACCCGTTGATCTTGGTGTTGTCGTAGGTCGGGGAAGCGGTGTCATTCGCCATTCTGAGCAGAATATCGTGGTTGACCAAAGTGCCGAGGCCGATGGTGTAGGTCACCACCGGGATCGTCGCGTTGTTGCGGGCCGCCGCGGCGGCGTTGACCGAGAGATTCATCGCCACCCGGCTAAGGTTGTTGGGCGTGTCGAGGCGCACCTGGCCGGTGTAGGGATGGCCGCCGGTGAAGCGTTCGATGCCGGAATCCATGTACCCGCTGATGCTCACGCCATTGACATCCTGCGCTGGAATGTAGGCCAGATCCTGGCGCATGAGACGCTGATTCGAGTTCATGCCGCACAGGACCCGTTGGGCCATGGGAATCATCGGTTCCCCGCCGTTTGGCGCCGTTGCGGTGGGATTGAGCAGGCCGAAGGTGTCTCCTTCGGTCACATTCAGCGTGCCGTTATAGATCACCCCGAGTTTCGGCGCGAACGTGCCCCAGGAGGCGTGCGTGTTGGGATAGCCGTTGTCATCCTGGCAGGTGGTCTTCGGCAGAAGACACTCGAAATAGGGGTTGTCGTTGCCGCAGCTTTGGCTCCAGGGATTGTCCCGCCGCACATCAGCAACGGTGCGGACGGGAAAGCGGGCGGTGAGGGTGTTCGGGATCCCGTCGGTGAAGAGCACAATCATGTTCAGCGCCAGCGGCTGATTGAGGGTGAGCAGTTGTTGGTAGGCGCTCCAGTAGGCGTGGGCGGTGTTGGTTTGTCCGGTGCAGACCACCTGATCGATCGCGGCGCTGAGCGGTGTCACCGCATTCTTAAAGTCGTTGGTCGGCGCATAGGCGTTGAAGACGGTTCCGCCGTAGGTGACCATGCCGAGCCGGTCCCGACCCTGGACAAACAGATCGGCAAACGTCTTCGAGGCCGCGATCATGGGGGCGCAGGATCCGGAAACCTGCATCGATCCGGAGCGGTCGAGCACGAGCATCAGATTCACATCGCGCCGCGAGGCCCGCCCCGAGGAACTCGCCAGCGTTGCCGTGGTGCCCAGGTAGCGCATAAAGTAGAGGCCGGCCGTGGCCGTAGCCGAAGTGGTCACCGTCAGGGTATTCAGCGTTGCCTGACTGACGGTGATGGTCGGGGTGACGCTCGTCGTGCCCAGATAGCCGGGGGGGAAGTTCGCATTGAAGAACGCCGTGCCCCGGGCGGTGGCATTCGCGGTCTGGTCTGTCAGATTCATGCCAAGATTCAGATTTCGCGCCGTGGCCAGCGCGGCCGCGTCACAGGCTGAACTGAGTCTGGCCCGGATCAGGTACAACAGACCCGCGTCAATCGCCAGCCCGACGATCGGAATCGTCATGACCAGCATCAGGGCGGTCAACATGACGGCGATACCACTTTGGCGGCCAGCGCGGGCCGGGGCCAACGGGGGAGTCGAGGGGGGCAACGGTGGGGTCAAGGGAGGGGTCAATGGGGGCTCCTGGCTAAAACACACTGCGCTGGTAAACAAAAGAGTTCGTCCGGATACCGGGCATGTCCAAATATGGCGTACTGAAGTAGGCCTCGGAGACAAAGGCGACCTCGCCGGCGCCAAGGTTCATCAGACCGTTGAAGGCATCGGCGCGGGCGGTCACATCGGCCAGGTAGTTAGCCGGGGTGATCGCGCCATCGGTTCCTATGATGGACGGCGCGGGGGTGCCGACACTGCTGGTGGTGAGGGCGGCGTTGCCGATGATGATCCGCTTGATGATGACGTGTCGGTCGAAATTTGGGCAAGACGCGGTGGTCGCGTAGGGGGGCACGCATTGTGCCGCTCCTAACTTCATGATCTGCGTCAAAATGACCGCACCGTTGCCGCCTGTTTCAGTCATCCCCATTCCCCGGGCAATGCGCACAATCAATGCTTTGTTGCCGGAGGTAGAAAAGTCGACGTAACGCATAAACATCGCTCCGGAGTCGCGCGCCACCACCGCCGCCTGCACCGACATCGTCAGACTCATGCCAATCGAAAAGACGCCAAACAGGATCGGCAACAAAAACATGCTGACCAGGGCAAACTCCACCACCGCATTGCCTCGCGCGGCGTGCTTTGAAACTGGCCAAAGACGGGTGCTCATCCGTATCCCTTACCGGCAGGGCGGCGTAGTGGTGCCGCCCGGCAGGCCCTCAGTCTTGTCCGCCGCCCGAACCGTGATGTTCAGGGGCGTATTGGTGCGCATCAACGGCGCCATCCACCCATAGTTGTAGTCCTCGACCGAGATCTCGACGATATTACCCGAGGCGTTGCTGCCCACCCCGCTCAAGGTCTGGCTCAGGTCGGACGGCGGATGATAGGTAATCCTGATTAGCGAATCATGCGAACTGTTCAAAAAACCCGCCGACATGTTCTTGACCACCTGCCGGATCGACGCATCCTGGCATTGGCCCGACATCGTCTGGTAGGTGACTGCGTACCGGACGCCCTCGCGCACGGCATTTTGAAAGGTGGCGCGCAGGAAGATCGCCATCGAGTAGTCCATGATCGCGAACATGATGGCCAACAAGGGCAGGAGGACGAAGCTGGCTTCCAGTAAGGCATTGCCAGCCTGCTTCTTCCCCCGCCTGACGGGAGGTTTGTCTAGCATTGGACTTAGGGAGATATTCCTAAGACTTACCTTAGGGTAGGTAGGCGACGGTTCCCATCCGGCGGGGGACCTAGTGCCCCCAGGAAAATAACCTTAGCCCTGCCCCTGGGTGGTAGTGGCGGGCACCCGCACCCCGCGCCACAGCCAGACGGCCCCGGCCAGCGCGAACCCCAGGCTCATCCACTGCGTCAGTGACAAGCCTCCCTGCAGGCTCTGCTCGTGATGGCGCACGAACTCAACGAGAAACCGCACCGCGGAGTACACGGTCAGGTACAGGCCGATCAACGTTCCCGGCCGCGGCGCTCGTGCCGCCATCCGGTAAAGAATCGCAAACAGTACCAACTCGGCCGCCGCCTCGTACAACTGCGTCGGGTGGAGCGGGACGCCAAGCGGGGTACCGCTGATGGTGGCCGCGTCCGGGTTGGTGTACCGCACGGCCCAGGGACGCTCGCAGTAGGCCCCGTAGCAGCATCCGGCCGCGAAGCAGCCCAGCCGGCCGATGGCGTGGCCCAGGGCCAGGCCCGGGGCAAAGACATCGGCCACGGGGAGAAACGGCAGTTTTTCGCGGCGGACGTACCACCAGGCGACGATCACCGCCAGCACCAGGCCGCCCTGAAAGACGCCCGCCGCCTGCAGCGTCGCCAGGGTGAAGATCTCCTCGGGCCGCCGGGAGTAGTACTCCCAGTCGAACAGGAACATCGCCAGTTTGGCCCCGATCATGCCTGCAAAGACCACATAGAGCACAAGGTTGGTGATCTTCTCGGTATCCATGCCCCGGCGCCGGGCCAGGCGCGTGGTGACCATGAGGCCGGCCAGCACGCCGGTGGCGACCAGCGCGCCATAGGACGGCAGAAAGAAATCGCCGAGGGAAAACAGCTTAGGAAACACGTTCCTCCCCGCGCTGCCGCCAGATGTCGATCAGCAGCAGACCGGCGCCGACGCAAATGGCGCTATCGGCCACATTGAACACCGGCCACTGGTAGTCGCCGATGTAGACGAGCAGGAAATCGGTGACGTAGCCGCGCAGTACGCGGTCCCACATGTTGCCGAGCGCCCCGCTCAGCACGAGCGCCAGGGCCAGCCGTACCCAGTCGGACTGCTTATCGTCGCGGCGAAAAGACATCGCCAGCATTCCGGCCACGACCAACGTCACGAGCCCGGAAAATCCGATCAGCACAATGGCGCGGATGTGGTCCGGGGCGTCGTTGAGCAGGCTGAAGGCCGCCCCACGGTTTTGCGCATGGACGATGCTGAAGAAGCCGGGGATGACCGGGTAGGCGTCCCAGAAGTTGACGTGCGTCTCAATCAGGCGTTTGGTGACCCAATCGACCGCAAACAGGAGCGGCACGGTGCTGACGATGGCGGCTTGCAGGCGCGTCATAAACATCCGGTGGGCAGGGTTAGGCGCCAAACATCTCCTTGACGGCGCTCGCGCAGGGCGCGCATACCGTGGGCAGGTCGGCATCGGCGCCCAGCGCCGCGACAAACTTCCAGCAGCGCTCGCACTTGCTACCCGTGGCGCGTTCCACTTCCACCGTCATAGGCCCGGCGCCGGAGCTGGCCAGTTCTACCGCGGAGACGATGAAGAGTCCGGCCAGGTCGCTCTCATGCGCCTGGAGCAGCGCGTAGGTCGCCTCCTCAGCCGTGATCCGGATGCTGGCTTCGAGCGGCGCGCCAATCAGATTGGCCTGCCGGGCGGCTTCGAGAGGCTTGGTGACCTCGGGGCGGAGAGCCATTAGCCGGTCCCAATCGGCCAGGTGCGCGTGCTGCGCGGCCGGGATGCCGGCGGTCAGGTCGGCGGCGGCGGGGAAGTAGGCAAGGTGGACGCTTTCGGCGTGGCCGAGGCTGCGCCAGATCTCCTCGCAGGTGAAGGTGAGAATGGGGGCCAGCAGCCGGACGAGGGCGTTGGTGAGCCGGTAGAGCGCCGTTTGTGCGCTGCGGCGGGCCGCCGAGCGGGTGGCGGTCGTGTACAGCCGGTCCTTGAGCACGTCGAAGTAGACGGCGCTCAGATCGGTGGTGCAGAAGGCGTAGCAGGCCTGATAGATCCGATGGAAAGCGTACTCGTCGTACCAGCCGCGGCACTTGGCCACCAGTTCCTCGGCGCGCACCAGAATCCACTGATCGATCGGGGCGAGCGCTTCGGCGGGCACCGCGTCCGTTGCCGGGTTGAATCCGTGCAGGTTGCCGAGCGTATAGCGGAAGGTGTTGCGGATCTTGCGGTAGGCATCGGTGAGCCGCTGCAGGATCTCGTCGCCCAGGCGGACGTCCTCCCAGAACTCGACCGAACTGACCCAGAGCCGCAAAATCTCGGCGCCGGACTGCTTGATGACCTTCTCCGGCTCAATCACGTTGCCGAGCGACTTCGACATGGCCCGGCCCTTGTCATCGAGCGCCCAGCCGTTGGTGAGGCAGCCCCGGTAGGGCGCATCGCCCCGCGTGCCCACGCCCACGAGCAGGGAGGAGTGGAACCAGCCGCGGTACTGGTCGCCGCCCTCGAGGTAGAGATCGGCCGGCCAGGGCAGGTTGTAGCGGTCGCACAGCACGGCCAGGTGGCTCGAACCGCTGTCGAACCAGACGTCGAGAATATCGTTTTCCTTCGAGAACTCGGCGCCGCCGCAGGAGGCGCAGCGGTAGCCGGGCGGCAGCAGTTCGGCCGCGGTCTTCTCGTACCACAGGTCGGCCGAGTGGGTCTTGAACTGCTCGACCACGGCGTCGAGCACCGTGCGGTCTTTGACGAGCTTCTCGCAGCCCGTGCAGGTGAAGGCGACAATGGGCACGCCCCAGGTCCGCTGGCGCGAGATGCACCAGTCGGGCCGGCCGGCGATCATGTTCGAGATCCGCTCTTCGCCCCAGGCCGGCATCCACTTCACGCGGCTGATGGCGGCGAGCGCCTCCTGCCGGAGGTTGTTCTTCTCCATGCCGATGAACCACTGCTCGGTGGCCCGGAAGATAGTGGGCTTGTGGCAGCGCCAGCAGTGCGGGTAGGAGTGCTCTATCGTCCGGTGGCCGGCCAGCGCCCCGGCGGCGGTGAGAATCTCCATCACCTTGGCGTTGGCCTGCCAGACGGTCAGGCCGACGAGCTCTTCGGGCAGATGGCCGGGCTCGTTTTCGGTGTGGTAAAGCCGGCCGGCCCCATCGACCGGGCAGTAGACCGGCAGCCCGTTCTGCAGGCCGGCGATGTAGTCCTCCATACCGTGGCCCGGCGCGGTGTGGACGATGCCGGTGCCCTGCTCGAGGGTGACGTGTTCGCCCAGAATGCCCTTGCTTACGCGCTGCGCGAAGGGGTGGGCAAAGATGGTTCCGTCGAGTTGGGCGCCCGAGAAGCGGGCGAGCACCGTGTGGGTCTGCCACCCGAGATCCTTGGCCACCTGCGCGAGCAGGCCGTCGGCGACGATCAGCACGCCCTGCGGCGACTCTACCGCCACGTACTCGAGACGCGGATGGAAGCACAGGCCGAGGTTGGCCGGAATCGTCCAGGGTGTGGTCGTCCAGATGAGGCCGAACAGCTCGCGGCCGGCCAGAGCCGGGTCGATGGCGGCGGCCTCGGAGGTCAACGCGAACTTCACCCAGATCGACGGGCTCTTGTGGTTTTCGTACTCGGTTTCGGCTTCGGCGAGCGCGGTGCGGCAGTTCAGGCACCAGTTCACCGGCTTGAGGCCGCGGTAGATGTAGTCCTTGGCGTAGAAGTCGACGAAGGCGCCGGCGATGGCCGCCTGGTACTCGGGGGCCATGGTGAGATAGGGGTCGTCCCAGCGGCCGAACACGCCGAGGCGCTGGAAGCTGGCCGACTGCAGGTTGACGTACTTCTGAGCGTAGGCGCGGCAGGCGCGGCGGATTTCGGCCGTCGACATCTGGGCTTTCTTGCTGCCGAGTTCGCCGTCGACTTTGATTTCAATCGGCAGGCCATGGCAGTCCCAACCGGGGACGTAGGGCGCATCGTAGCCGGCCATGGTCTTGGACTTGACGATGAAGTCCTTGAGCAGCTTGTTGAAGGCATGGCCGAGATGGATGTTGCCGTTGGCGTAGGGCGGACCATCGTGCAGGATGAAGCGCGGCTTGCCTGCACGGCTCTGGCGAATTTGCTCGTAGAGTTTACCCTCGGCCCACTCGCCGAGCAGTTTGGGCTCGAGGGTAGGCAGGTTGGCCTTCATCGAAAACGCCGTTTGGGGCAGGTTGACGGTCTTTTTGAGGTCGAGCGAACTCCAATCCATGGTAATCCCCTATTATCGAACAGACCCGGCCCAATCCGTTAAGCGGGCGCATCAGTCCGGGGCAAAAGCGTCGCGGCAGCTCCGGGCGAGGGCCGGGTTTTGCTCCTCTTTACGCAGGAAGCAGCGGCCGATGGCGAGCGCTTCGATCCCGGTGCCGAGGAAGCAGTGGAAGGGGTCTTCCGGGGTGCAGACGATGGGTTCGCCGCGCACGTTGAAGCTGGTGTTGACGAGGACGGGTGAACCGGTCTTGGCGTAGAAGCGCCGGAGCAGGGCGCTAAAGATTGGGTTCGTTTCGTCATGGACGATTTGGACGCGGGCCGAGTAGTCGACGTGGGTGACGGCCGGGATGGGGGACCGGGGCACGTTGAGCTTGGCGATGCCGAACAGCTGCTCTTCTTCGGCGGTCATAGGCCGGCGGAGGCCGGCGCGCACCTCGGCGACCAGCAGCATGTAGGGGCTGTCCGCAGCGAGTTCGAACAGCTCGCCCGCGTGTTCGGCCAGCACGGCCGGGGCGAAGGGACGGAAGCTTTCCCGGTACTTCACTTTGAGGTTCAGGGTCGACTGCGTGCGCGGCGACCGCGCATCGGCGAGGATCGACCGGTTGCCGAGGGCGCGCGGGCCGAACTCCATGCGCCCATGAAACCACCAGAGCGCCTGTTCGCGGGCGCGCTTCGATTTCGGCCTGCGAAAACTCGGGTCCCCAATAGGACCCCGGCGTCGCCGGCCGCGGGCGGAATCCACAGGCCTTCAAATTGCCCATCCCGAGGGATCTTGCCATAGGCGACGCAGCTCAGCGCGACGCCGCCCGCCAGGCACAGGTTCCGGATGCCGAACTCCTGGCCCAGGCTGCGGGTGAGCCGCAGCATGATCTCATTGAGTGCGGACTGGCTGGACGCGGCGACGTCCATGTGGAACTGCGTCAGCGGCTCGTCGGGCCGGCGGGGCGGCTGGCCGAAGAGGGCGTCGAAGCGTCGGTTGGTCATGGTCAGGCCGGTGCAGTAGTCGAAATAGTCAACCGAGCGATTGCGGGAAGTGGATCTCGCGGACGATCTCCAACTGGCTGCCGCGGCCGATGGCTACCGAGGTGGTGGTCCATTCCCCGGCGCCGTCGAGGGTCAGGACGACGGCCTCTTGAAAGGGGCTCGCGAAGAAGGCGCTGGCGAAGAAGGCGCTGGCGAAGAAGGCGCTGGCAACGTGGGCCTGGTGGTGTTCGGTAAACCGGAGTGTACCGGAGCAGTCCACGTCCGGCGCCAACTGGCGGAGCTGCCGGAGCAGCAGCTTTTTCTGGTAGAGCTTCTCGCGCAGCCACAGCGGCAGGGCCCTTTGAAAGCTGGCGAGCCCGCGCGGAGCGAAGGCGAGGTAGGTTTCGAGCAGCGGTTCGAATTGGAGAAACGGCTGCCTTCGGGCACGAGGGTGAGGCCGTATTCGATGGCGTATCGCGGGAAGCCCGCGTCGTGCTTGCGGCGCGTAAAACGCTCCTCCTGGGCGGCGACGATCTCGCCGTCGACGACCAGAGCCGCGGCGCTGTCGTGACAAAAGGCCGAGATGCCCAGAACGCGCATGGGTTCCTCAGAAGCTCCGCACCCGGGCGACCGGGGCCAAAAGTGGAGGAACCTTTCGCGAGCCTGCGATGCGGTGAGAAGCTAGAGACGTTTGCACAGCGGAAGTAGGCCGAATATTCAAACTAGTGCCATTGGAGGCATCCGCGTAACTCATTGATTCTAAAGCTTCGGAGGCGCGGTTCCTCAGAAGAGCGTGTAGAGGAACGGCGCGATGGCCGAACTCTACGCCAGGATCAGCAGGCCGCCCACCAGGGCCAGGGTGAGGAGAATCGGCAGCAGCCAGAACTTTTTCCGGTGGCGGATAAATGCCCAAAGCTCAACAAGGATCGACACACGGTTTCTAAAATTAATTGGCCAGGCCGGCCGGATCGGGGCCGGGTGGATCGCGGGGCACCCAGTAGGATGCTGCGGCTGGATCGCGCCGCAGGAGCAGCGCATCGCGGCCGGTGAGCCGGAAAAACAGCGCAAAGGGGGTGAAGACCAGATGAAAGAGTAGCGCGGTGCGGGGCGAGCAGGCCGAGCAGCAGGAAGGCCGCGGCCACGCCGAGCGCCCAGAGGCGGGGGCCGTCCGCCCATCCGACAATGGCGAACCCGCCGGCGAAGACGTAGCAGAAGGACCGGTCCGACCCGATGGGCGCGGCGGCGTGTTCGACGAACGATTCATGGTGTCCTGAAGGTTTCATGGCAGGGAGCCTCGCTGCGCGGAAGAGGATAGCAGGGAATCGGCCAGCATCTCACCTACCAGGCGGTGGCCTTCGCGGTTCCAGTGGCCGTCCTCGAGAAAGTAGAGGGTCTCGGCCCAGGCGGCGCGCTCCCGCAGGCGGGCGGTGGGCGAGAGCAACGGGATGCCCTGGCGGGCGCAAACCTCGGCGAGCTTCGTTTCGGGAAGGTGGATGTCCCTGTTGTGATCCATGCCGGAGACCTGTTGGGTTTCGGTCCACGAGGAGTCATAGACGGCGGCGACGGTGGGGACCTAGAAGACGGTGAGGCGATTTTGCAGGGCGGCGAGCAGGAATTCGGTGAGTTGCCAGGCATTGCCAGGAGGGTGGGCAATCGGCGCAGGGCGCGGCCGCCGCGCGTTGGGCCGGGCGCGGGACGGGGGTGCCGGCGAGCTGGAGTCCGGTGGGGGTGAGCGTAAAGGCCGGCTTCGGCGCGCGATGTTCGACGGTTACGGAGTTGAAGCAGATGTCGTCATCGAAAAAGAGCCGGACCACGCGTTGGGGTTCGATCTGCCCGGCGAGCCGCTGATAGAGCAGGTGGGCCTGGTCCGTGCTGTAGCCGGCCACGCCAAGATGGACCGGCGCGAAGCGGCTCTGCTGCCGGGCGAAGACGGCGGAGAAGACCTCGTCGTCGTTGACCAGATAGCCTTCGCAGACCAGATAGCCTTCGCAGACCAGATAGCCTTCGCAGAAGGAGTCGCCCGGGAACAGGTCGCTCTCCTGCGTGGCGCCCGGTTCCGGGCCGTGGCCGGCTGCCGCGTTCGGCCCCCAGCCCAGCCCAGCCCAGCCCAGCCAACGCAGGGCGAGTTCGCAGACGCCCCAGGTGAGCACCACGGAAACAACAAAGGCGGCGAGGTTGGCAAAACGGGGCATCGACAGGGATGTTCTACCATCAATCGTATGCGGGCTCTCTTGTTTCTGGTTGCCTGGGCGGCCCCGGCGCAGGTGGTGACGCTCACGGTGCTGGGTTTTGACGGCGGGAACCGGCAGATCTGTTCTGAGACCGGGCGGCTGGCGAACGAACCGGGTGTGGTGGAGACGGCGCGGGCTTGTCTGCTGCGGGCCAAGCGTGTTGTGGCGCGGACCCCGGGCGGCAACGAGTTGGCGTTGGTGGCGGTGCGGGGGGACGAGGTGGGGCGCGGCCAAGTGTTGCTGGCGTTTCAACTGCCGGCCGGGGGAAAGGAGATGCTCTTTTCGCCGCAGCCCGTGCCGGTGCAGACGCGTCCGCCCCAAACGCTTGCCGCTTGGCAGCAGGGAGTAGACCCGGTGGCCGAGGGGCATCTGCGGACCGCGGCGCCGCTGCTTGACCGGGGCAGCGCGGCCGAGGCGATTCCGCATCTGCGGCGGGCGGTGGCCAAGCGCCCCGACTTTGCCGAGGCGTGGTATCGGCTAGGACAAGCCTACGAGCAGACGGGCGCGACGGAGGACAAGATCGCCGCCTGGGCGAAGGTGTGCACTCTTGACCCTTTTCATGTGATGGCCGCGCGGCATCTGGTCGTGGCCTACCTGAACGAAAAACGGACGGCCGAGGCGCAGGCGCTGGTCTCCACCGTGCAGAAGACCAGCCCCTTTGTCGCCACGCAACTGCAGAATACGATCAATTTGTATCAGCTGGAGCAGTCGATTTCCGGCGCAGGGCTTCCCGTCCTGCTTCCAGCACCGCCGCGATAGCGTCGACGTCATAGACACAGCCGCCCCAGGGTCCGCCGCTCACCTCCTGCAGCAGCCCCCAGAGCCGGGTGTCTTTGGGCAGCAGCGGATCGGGAGCGATGCCCGGGTGGGGTTCGCGGCCGGCGAGCAGCAGGGTGCCAGCGGCGACGGTGCCGTCGGCGCCGAGCAGGTTGACGTGGCCTTCGAGCCGGTTGCGGTCGATGACGATCTCAATTGTGTCGCCATCGCGCAGGCGGCCGATGGGCCCGCCGGCGAGGGCTTCCGGCGAGACGTGGCCGATGCAGGCCCCGGTGGAGACGCCGCTGAAGCGGGCGTCGGTAATCAGCGCGACGTGTTTGCCAAAGGGCAGGTGCTTGAGGGCGCTGGTGACCTGATAGGTCTCCTCCATACCCGAGCCCATGGGGCCGCGGGACATGAGCACCATGATGTCGCCGGCTTCGATCTTGCCGTTCTTGATGGCGGCGATGGCGGCCGGTTCGCTCGTGAAGACCTTGGCCGGTCCCTGCTTGCGATAGACGTTATCGGCGTCGATGACGGCGGGGTCGATCGAGGTGCTCTTGATGACGCTGCCATCGGGCGAGAGGTTGCCGGTGGGGAAGCAGACGGTGGAGCCGATGCCGCGGGAGCGGGCGACATCGGCCGAGAAGATGACGTTTTCCGGGTCGACGCCGTCGCGGTCGCGGAGGACTTTGTGCAGGGCGGCGCGGCGTTCGCTTTGCTCCCACCAGTTGAGCGAGTCGTCGAGGGTGCCGCCGGCGGCGGTTTTGGCATCGAGGTTCAACAGGCCCATGCGGCGGAGGTGGAGCATGACTTCCGGAACGGCGCCGGCGAGGAAGACCTGCACGGTGGGATGATTGCGGGGGCCGTTGGGCAGGGCGTCGACCAGGCGCGGGACGAGTTTGTTGATGCGGGACCAGTCGTCGACGGTGGGGCGGCGGAGGCCGGCCTGGTGGGCGACGGCGGGGATGTGCAGAATCAGGTTGGTGGAGCCGCCAAAGGCCGCGTGGGTAACCATGGCGTTTTCGAGCGCGGCGCTCGTGAGGATGGTGGACATGGTCCAGCCGTGCTTGCCGAGTTCGAGGACGGCGCGGCCGCTACGGGTGGCCATGTCGAGCCAGATGGGGTGGCCGGAGGGGGCGAGCGCGGAGTGCGGCAGGCTCATGCCGAGGGCTTCGGCGACGACCTGGGCGGTGGCCGCGGTGCCGAGGAACTGGCAGCCGCCGCCGGGCGAGGCGCAGGCACGGCAGCCCATGTCGGCGGCCTCTTCAAGGGTGATCTGGCCATGCGAGTAGCGGGCGCCGATGGTCTGCACCTTGCCCGCGTCTTCCCCGTCTTCAGCAAGCAGCGTGACGCCGCCGGGGACGAGCACGCAGGGCATGTCGTGCTGGGCGGCGAGGGCCATCATCATGGCGGGCAGGCCCTTGTCGCAGGTGGCGACGCCGATGACGCCGCGGCGCGTGGGCAGGCTGCGGATGAGGCGGCGGAGCACCATGGAGGCGTCGTTGCGGTAGGGCAGGGAATCGAACATGCCGGGCGTGCCCTGGCTGCGGCCGTCGCAGGGGTCGGTGCAGGCGCCGGCGAAGGGGACGGCGCCGAGGCGGCTGAGCTCCTTGGCGGCGGCTTCGACAAGCAGGCCGACCTCCCAGTGGCCGGTGTGGTAGCCGAGGGCGACGGGCGAGCCGTCGGGGCGCCGGATGCCGCCGTGGGTGGACAGCAGCAGCACTTCGCGGCCGCCGAGTTTGGCGGGGTCCCAGCCCATGCCGGCGTTGAGCGTCCAGCCGAACAGGTCGCCAGAGGGCCGGTTCAGCAGCATCTCGGGGGTGATGGGCAGCTGGCCTTTGGGGCCGGGAACTTTGGTGCGGATATCGTAGAGCGACGGGTCGCCGGAATCAAAGAGAGTGGACATTGGCTAATTCGACAGTCTATCGTGAGCAGCCGGCTTCCGGCAGTGATATGATCAGCGCCATGTCGAGTTCCCGCCGCTTTTTCCTCGGCGCCGCCACGGCCGCCGCCGCCACTCGTGTCTGGGGGGCGAACGATCGCCTGCAGGTTGGCTTTATTGGCTATGGGCTGATTGGGGCGCAGCACGTTTTCGATTTTAAGAATCAGCGCGATGTGGATATGGCCGCGATGGCGGAAGCCTACCAGCCGCGCCTGGAAGAGGGTCTGCAGGCGATGGGCGGCAAGCCCCGGGCCTATAACGATTTTCGCAAGCTGCTCGACGATAAAGAGCTGCAGGCCGTGGTGGTTTCGACGCCTGACCACTGGCATGCGCTGATGACGATCATGGCGTGCGGCGCCGGCAAGGACGTGTATGTCGAAAAGCCGATGACGCTGTTCCACGCCGAAGGGCAGTGGATGATCAAAGCGGCGCGGAAGTACAACCGTGTCGTGCAGGTGGGCACGCAGCAGCGCTCCGGACGGCATTACCAGAAGGCGCGGGACCTGCTGCGCGAAGGCGCCATCGGGAAGATTCACCACGTGCGGATGCAGGCCACGCGGAACGTGATGCCCGGGTTTGGCACCCCGCCCGCGGGCGCGGCGCCCTCCAACTTTGACTACAACATGTGGCTTGGCCCGGCGCCGATGAAGCCCTATTCGCCGCACCGCGGCATTTATCACTTTCGCTGGTTCTGGGACTTCTCCGGCGGCCAGATGACGAACCTGGCAGCGCACTCGATCGACATCATGTATTTCGCGCTGGCGCCGAAGGGGCCGCAGTCGGTGGTGAGCATCGGCGGCCGCTACGCGCTTGAAGACGATGGCGAGACGCCGGACACGCAGGACGCGCTGTTTGCCTTTCCGGGCTGGTCGGCCGCCTGGCACCACCGCGAGGCTTCGCGCGGGACGCCGCGCAGCGGCTCGCTCGAGTTCTTCGGCACGAAGGGCTCGCTGGTGATCGACCGGGGCGGCTTTCAGATTGTGCCTGATACGAAGTCGGATCCAGCCAACAGCATTCCGCAGTTCAAGGGGACGCCCGGCGGCGGACCGCAGCGCAGCGCCGCGGCGGCCGAGCCGTGGACGCAGGCGATGAAGGTGCCGGGCTCCTCCGAAGAGCAGTTCGACCTGCACGTGCGCAACTTCCTCGATTGCGTGAAGACCCGGCAGCGTCCCATTGCCGATGTTGCCGATGGCCACGCCGTGGCGACGGCCTGCCACCTGGCCAACATCTCGCTGCGCGTGGGACGGAAGCTTACCTGGGACGCTGAGAAAGAGACGATTGTGGGCGATGCCGAGGCAGCGCGGATGTTGACGCGGCCCTACCGGAAGCCGTGGGATCAGGTGCTGGCCAGCTACAAGCTTTAGTTGGTGAGCTTTTCGAGGGCGGCGCGGGAGTCGAGCAGTTGGGCGATGCGGCCTTCGGCGTCCACGAGGACGGCGCGGGGGCGTGGGCCTTGCCGGAGCCAGGGGAACTGCGAGCGAATATCGGACTGCATGACCCGGCCGGAGAGAAAGGGCTGTGGTTTGCCGGAGAGGTCCTTGAGAATGGCGTAGTGCTTCTCGTCGCTGAGGGCGAGGACCGTGTATTTCGCGGCGAGGCGGGCGGCGAGGTCCGTATCGCCGAGGTTGTAGAAGTAGACGAGGAACGGCTTGCCGAGAAGCGAGGAGAGATCGTCCTTCTTCTCAGAGGCCGTCAGTTCGAAGCGGAGAGGCGGCATGGGATCGCCGACGGCGAAGTTGATGAAGGTGTTGATGGGCACGCCGGGTTTTTGCTTGGCAATCCGGATGCCCATCCAGATGGCGCCGCCGTAGAAGACGACAGCGGCAAACAGCGCCGCCAGAGCCAGCTTTTGCCACTTAGCCAAGGAGTTTCTCGAGTTTGGAGCCGGGGACGATGATGGTTTCGTTGCGCTCCGGGCCGACCGAGACGCAGCCGACCTCGACGCCGGTCTGGGCGGCGAGGAAGTCGAGATAGCGGCGGGCGGCGGCGGGCAGGTCTTCAAGACGGGTGGTGCCGCGGGTAACGGCCTGCCAGCCGGGCAGCGTTTGATAGACCGGCTGAATGCGCTCGACCTGGTTGTTGGCGGCCGGCATGGTTTCGAGCCGCTGGCCGTCGAGTTGGTAGCCGACGCAGACCGGGATTTCGGCCAGTTCGTCGAGCACGTCCATTTTGGTGATCACCAGACTGTCGAAGCCATTGACGGCGGCCGTGTAGCGCAGCAGCGGCACGTCGAACCAGCCGCAGCGGCGGGGCCGGCCGGTGACCGCGCCAAACTCCTTGCCGGCTTTGCGGATCTGCTCGCCGACGGCCGAATGGTCTTCGGTGGGGAAGGGGCCGCCGCCGACGCGGGTGATATAGGCCTTCGAGACGCCGATGACGCCCTGGATGCGGGTGGGCGCGACGCCGGCCCCGGTGCAGGCGCCGCCGGCGGCGGCCGACGAGGAGGTGACGAAGGGATAGGTGCCGTGGTCGATGTCGAGCAGCGTGCGTTGCGCGCCTTCACAGAGAACGCGGCGGCCGCCCTGCATCGCCTGGGCGAGCAGTAGCGAGGTATCGCAAACCATGGGCCGGATGCGCTCGGCAAAGCCTTCGTACTGCTCGCGGAGGGCGGCTACGTCGAGGTCCCAGGGGATGCCGAAGGCTTCGGCCACCGTCTTTTTGTCTTCGGCGAGAGTGGCAAAGAGGGTGCGGAAGACGTCGCGATCGCACAGGTCGGCGATGCGGATGCCGCGGCGGCCGATCTTGTCTTCATAGCAGGGGCCGATGCCGCGGGAGGTAGTGCCGATGGCGGTTCTGTCCGAGCGCGCCTCGCTCATCTTCTCGACAATGCGGTGGAAGGGGAAGATGACGTGGGCGCGGTCGGAGATGCGCAGCTGGTCGAAAACGGGCAGGCCTGCCATTTCGAGCGTGGCGATCTCGTCAAGGAGCGCCGCTGGGTCGATGACGACGCCATTGGCGATGACGGCCTGCACGCCGGGGCGGAGAATGCCGCTCGGAATCAGTTTGAGAACGAACTTCTGTTCTCCGATGTAGACGGTGTGGCCGGCGTTGTGGCCACCCTGATAGCGGGTTACCAAGTCGAAGCGTTCGGAGAACAGGTCGACCATCTTGCCTTTCCCCTCGTCGCCCCACTGGGCACCCAATACGATAATGTTACTCATGAGCAAACCAAATCTTTAATTCTAGCGCACTATGCTACGCTCGAAAGGATGCAGCTTTGCGACATTTATCTGGGGCTGGGCGAAGCCACGTTCCGGGATCTGCTGAAACAAATCAGCCTGGGGAAGCTTCGGACCTATCAGTTGTTTGAACGGATGAAATTCCGTTTGCGGGTGGCGAAACTGAACGGCGAATCGCTGATGAAGAGCGCGCCGCGCCAGTGGGCCCGTTTGCAGGAAGAACGCGACGGCGACCTGGCGATGGACCTGGCGCAGGCCATTCTGGTGTGCCATGTCGATTCGCTTATTGTGCCGGTGCTCGACTTTTTGGGCGTGCCGCACAAGGAAGGCTTCTTTGAGAAAGACGCCGACATCTCGGCGCACCTGACGGCCGGCTGGCAGCAGCGCGTGTGGGACCGCTTCGCGGCGGAGTTGCCCAAGAGCGTGCTGGTGTTCTACTTGAACCATCTGGCGATGGAGATGTCCGAGGGCGCCGCGCTGTTCGTGCCCGCCGGGCAGGAAGGCCAATAGGCATGTCTCCCGCGCAGGCCCTGCACGCCGCGATTCAGTCCGGCGACGAGGCGCGCATTACCGAACTGCTCGATGCTGACCCGGGGCTCGTCCACGGAGGCGGCGCGGCGGGCATGGCGCCGTTGCTGCGGGCGGCTTACAGCGGCAAGCGGGAGATTGCGGCGATGCTGATTGCGCGGGGCGCCGTGCTTGACCAGTTTGCGGCGGCGGCGCTGGGCCATGTGACGGTGTTGCGGGAGCTGTTGGGCGGGCCGGAAGGGCCGGTGAATCTGCATAGCTCGGACGGCTGGACGGCGCTGCATCTGGCGTGCTTCTTCGGCCAGTTCGATTGTGTGGAGGCGCTGCTCGAGTTGGGCGCGAGCGTGAAGGTGCGGAGCGCCAACACCATGGGCAACGCGCCGCTGCACGCCGCGGCGGCCGGAAGGCATCGGGAGATCTGCGCGCTGCTGCTTTCGCACAACGCCGAGGTCAACGCCGAACAGGCCGGTTTATATACGCCGCTGCACGCGGCCGCGGCGAGCGGCGATGAGGACCTGGTCCGTCTGCTGCTGGCGCACGAGGCCAATGCGAAGGCGAAATCTGAAAAAGGGGAAACGGCGCTCGATATGGCGCGCGCGCGAAACCATGCCGGGGTCGTGGCGCTGCTCGAGCGCATAGGGCAATGATCGAAACGCAGCTTTCTGAACTGGCGGCCGCGACGGAGGCCCGCATTGCGGCCGTGACGACGGCCGAGGAACTCGAGGCCATTCGCGTCGAAGTGCTGGGCCGGAAGGGCCGGCTGGCCGAGGTGTCGAAGGACATGGGCAAGCTGTCGCCGGAGCAGCGCGGGGTGGTCGGCAAGCTGCTGAACGCGGCCAAGCAGACGCTCGAGACGGCGCTGACGGCGCGGAAGACCGCGTTTGATGAGGCCGCGCTGAGCGCGCGGCTTGAGCGGGAGTGGCTCGACCTGACGGCGCCCGCGGCGGGCGCAGGCCTCGGTAGTCTGCATCCGCTCACGCAGATCCAGGCCGAGATTGAAGACCTGTTTGTTTCGCTTGGCTTCACGGTGCTCGACGGTCCGGAGGTGGAGACCGAGTTCAATAACTTCGACGCCCTGAACATTCCGCCCGACCATCCGGCGCGCGATATGCAGGATACATTTTGGCTGTCGAACGGGCACCTGCTGCGGACCCACACCTCGCCCGTGCAGGTGCGCGGCATGAAGAAGCTGGGGCCGCCGCTGCGCATGATCGCGCCGGGGCGCGTGTTCCGCAACGAAGAGGTGGACGCCTCGCACGAGCACACCTTCTATCAGCTCGAAGGCATGATGGTGGACAAGGATGTGTCCGTTGCGCACCTGATCTACTTCATGAAGACGCTGCTTTCGGCCATTTTCAAGCGCGATGTGACGGTGCGGCTGCGGCCGGGCTACTTCCCGTTTGTGGAGCCAGGGTTTGAACTCGATATCCAGTGTCTGATCTGCCAGGGCGCCGGGTGCCCGGTTTGTAAGCAGTCGGGCTGGGTGGAACTGCTGCCTTGCGGTCTGGTGCATCCGAACGTGCTGCGGCTCGGGGGGATTGACCCCGAGGAGTACAGCGGCTTTGCCTTTGGCCTGGGGCTGACGCGTCTGGTGATGATGCGCTACGCCATTGACGACATCCGGCAGTTGCAGGGCGGGGACCTCCGCTTTTTGACGCAATTCGCTTTTTGAAGCACTTCGAAGGACGCCATGAAGTTCTCCTACAACTGGCTCGCTGAGCACATTGACGGGTTGACCGTTCCGCCGGCCGAGATCGGCAAGCTGATTACGATGAAGACGGCCGAGTGTGAGGGCGTCGAGGCGCACGGGGCGCACTTTGAGCACGTGGTGGTGGCGCGGGTGTTGACGTCCGAGCCGATTGCCGGCACGCACCTGGCGGTGACATCGGTGGATACGGGGCGCTACGGCGTCAAGCAGGTGGTGTGCGGGGCGCCGAATTGCCGGGCCGGGATCTTGACGGCCTACGTGCCGCCGGGGCAGCTGGGCGTGACGACGGCGAAGCTGCGGGGCGTCGATAGCGACGGGATGCTGGCTTCGGCCAAGGAGCTGGGCATTTCGGCCGAGGACGAAGGGATTATTGAGTTTGCCGCGGGTGAGCCCGGGGCGGCGATTCCCGGGTGCACGGGCGATACGATTGTCGAGATCGACAATAAGTCGCTGACGCACCGGCCGGACCTGTGGGGGCACCACGGGATGGCGCGCGAGGTGGCGGCGATTGCGGGGCGGCCGCTCAAGCCGATTGCCGTGGAGCTGCCGGCGGGTGAGCCGGCGGTGGAGATTGAGATTCGCGATGCGAAGCTGTGTCCGCGGTTTTCGGCGCTGCGCTTTGAGAACGTCACGGTGCAGCCTTCGCCGTTGTGGCTGCAGCAGCGCCTTGAGTCGGTGGGGCTGAACCCGATCAACAACATCGTCGATGTAACGAACTATCTGATGGCGGAGTTGGCGCAGCCGATGCACGCCTATGACGCGGCGAAGCTGCAGGGCGGGAGGATTATCGTCCGGGTGGCCGAGGAGGGTGAGTTGTGCCCGGCCTTGAACGGGCAGACGTATACGCTGGACCCGGGCAATCTGGTGATTGCCGATGCGGGTGGGCCGGTGGGCATTGCCGGGGTGATTGGCGGCGGGCCTTCGGCGATCGGTGAAGGGACGACGACGATTCTGCTGGAGGCAGCGAACTTCCACGCGGCGTCGATTCGCCGGGCCTCGACGAAGTTGAAGCTGCGGACCGATGCGTCGATGCGGTTTGAGAAGTCGCAGGATCCGGAGAACACGGTGCGGGCGCTGGCGCGGGCCAAGTGGCTGCTCGAGCAGGTGTCGCCGGGGATCCGGCTGGTGGGCGGGTTGGCGGATGTGTACTATCCGCTGCCGGCGGTGGCGCCGATCTCGTTTGACCTCGTTTGGATGCGGCGGAAGCTGGGCAAGCCGGACTTGACGGCGGCGGAGGTGACGGCGATTCTGACGTCGCTCGCCTTCGGCGTGGCGGAGGCCGAGGGACGGTTTACGGTGACGGTGCCGAGTTGGCGCGCGACCAAGGATGTCTCGCTGAAGGATGACCTGGTGGAAGAGGTGGGGCGGATGATCGGCTACGGCAACCTGACGCCGGCGCCGCCGCTGGTGCCGAGCGTGGTGCCGCCGCTACCGCCCGAGCGGACTTACTTGCGGGGGCTGCGGCAGTTGCTGACGGCGCAGGGCTATACCGAGGTTTACAACTACTCGTTTGTGAACGAGGCGCAGGCGGCCGAGTTGGGGCTGCCGATTGAGGACCATGTGCGGGTGGTGAACCCGATTGCGCAGGGGCAGGAGCTGCTGCGGACGAGTCTGCTGCCGAATATCAAGCGCAATATCAACGACAATGCGCGGGAGTTTGAGTCTTTCCGGTGCTTTGAGATCGGCAGGGAGATTCACGCCCGCGGGCGGGAGCTGCCCGAGGAGATTCCGCACCTGGCGGCGGTGAGTTTTGAGCGGCACGGGGACGGGGCGGCGAACCTGTTTGAGCTGAAGCGGCTGGCGGGGACGATCGCGCCGGGGTGTACGGTGGAACCGGCCGAAGCGCGGGGGTTTGAGCATCCGAACCGGGCGGCGATAGTCATTTTGCGAAACGAAGCCATTGGGCGGCTGTTCGAGTTCCACCCGTCGATGGTGGAGACGGGGCTGGCGGCGGTGCTGGACCTGGATTTGACGAAGGTGCAGGCGCTGCGGACGGCGGCGGGCAAGTATCAGCCGCTGCGGCGGTTTCCGACGAGCGCGTTTGACGTGACGGTGCCGGTGGCGGAGCGGGAGCTGGCCGGGAATGTGCTGGCGCGGCTGCGGGAAGGCGTGGGGCCACTGGCGCTCGATGTCCGCTATCTGTATGATTACAAAGGAGATAGTGGGCGGAGTATGAGCTTCCGGATTACGCTGGGGGCGGCGGACCGGACGTTGACGGGCGAGGAGGTAACGGCGGTGCGATCTCAGGTAATGAGTTGGATGGGTTTGTAGGCACTGGTTGGACTATAAGCCGGTTTCTGTACTCCGTCTGGCGACGAAGCGGCAGTCATTCGTCTCGACCTGCTATTGCTAGCAGGCTCTAGCTGCCTACCCGGGGATTGTAACGGGACGGGCCGCCCCTCTCCCCCTATTTGGCATTGCTCCGCGTGGGGTTTGCCCTGCCATCGACGTTACCGCCGACGCGGTGCGCTCTTACCGCACCTTTTCACCCTTACCCGGCCAAAAGACCGGGCGGTATATTCTCTGTGGCACTTTCCGTAAAGCCGCCTTCACGCGGCCCCCCCGGCCGTTAGCCGGCACGTCACCCTGTGGAGACCGGACTTTCCTCCAGGCGATCTCTGCAAGCAGAGAAAGCCCAGCGACTGCCCGTCCAACCAGTGCTCCCTTTATAATGACACACTGAAACGTATGCGGAAGTTATTGTTTGTTCTCCCCTTCTTGCTGGGCGCGCAGGAGCCGATTGCGGAAGACCGGGGGGCGGCCGGGATGCGGCGGGCGCAGCTATCGGCGAAGACGTCGATCCGGGCCATGCACATTGCGGCGCATCCGGACGATGAGGACGGGGCGACGATCACCATGCTGGCGCGGAAGTACGGCGTGAACATGTCGATGTTGATTCTGAACCGGGGCGAGAGCGGGGCGAATCTGGTGACGAACGATTTTTTTGACGCGCTTGGGGCGCTGCGGACCGTGGAGGTGCTGAAGTCGGCCGAATATTACGGCGCGCGGGTGTTTTTCACGCGGTTTATCGACTACGGGTATTCGAAGAACGTCGGGGAGACGTTCCGGCAGTGGAAGCGGGAGGAGGTTTTGGCGGACATGGTGCGGATTATCCGGGCCGAGCGGCCGCATATTCTGATTTCGCGGTGGTCGGGGACGCCGCAGGATGGCCACGGGAACCACGAGGCGTCGGGGATTCTGGCGCAGGAGGCGTTTGCCGCGGCGGCGGATATGCAGCGGTTTCCGGATGCGGGCCCGGCGTGGCAGCCGTTGAAGTTGTATGTAGGGACGCGGAACCCGTTTGACGGGTACACGATCAAGACCGAGACGGGGGAGTACGACCCGGTGCTGGGGCGGAGCTACGCGCAGATTGCGCGGGAGGGGTTGCGGTTTCAGCGGTCGCAGGCGACGGGCGGGGCGGTGGGGCGGCCGGGGCCGCAGTCGAGTTACTACCGGCTGACGCAGTCGAAGGTGGGGATGGCGGATAAGGAGCAGAGCTTTCTGGAGCGGATTCCGGACGGGCCGAATGGGGATCCGTGGCCGGAGCCGGGGTTGACGGTGGAGGCGCGGGTGGATCCGCGGAGTCCGGCGACGGGTCCGTTTGCGGCGTTTCGGCCGGCGGAGACGTTTGCGGTGGCGGTGCCGGGGCAGACGTTTCAGGCGACGGTGAAGCTGCACGGGGCGGTGGCGAGGAAGATTGAACTGGTGGCGGGGCCGGGGTATCAGATTACCGAGTACGAACCGGGGCGGTTTCGGGTGAAGGTGCCGGAGGATGCTCCGTATACGAAGGCGTATTGGAGCCGGGCTTCGATTCGGGAGCCGAAGTATGAGCTGGCGGGGAATTTTGCGAGTCCGCTGCCGGGGCCGCCGGTGCGGGTGCGGGTGCACCATGCCAAGGGGGTAATCGAGACGACGTTGAAGACGTCGTCGGTGGATGCGACGCAGATTGAGCATCTGCATGAGTTGGCGGTGGGGCCGCCGATTGCGCTGCAGTTTCCGACCGAGGCGGGCATTCTGCCGCTGACGAAGCGAACCCATGCGGTGCAGGTGGTGGTGGGGACGAACGTGGACGGGCCGGCGGCGGGGACGGTGCGGCTGGCGCTGCCGGCGGGTTGGCGGGCCGAGCCGGCCGAGGCGCCGTTTTCGTTTGCGCGGGAGGGCGAGCAGACGAAGGTGAACTTTACGTTGACGCCGCCGGCGGGGTTGGGGGCGGGGGAGGTGGAGGTGCGGGCGGTGGCGCGGTACCGGGGCCGGGAGTACGGGGCGAGTTTTCAGCGGGTGACGTATCCGGGGCTGCGGACGGTTTATTTGTCGAAGCCGGCGGTGCACCGGGTGCGGGCGATGGATGTGCGGGTGCGGAGCGGGCTGCGGATTGGCTATTTGATGGGGTCCGGGGATGATGTGCCGGAGGCGCTGGGGCAGTTGGGGGTGCCGTATGACCTGATTACCCCGGCGGCGGACTTCAGCAAGTACACGACGATTCTGCTGGGGATCCGGGCGTACGCGGTGCGGCCGGAGCTGCCGGCGAACAATGCGCGGCTGCTGGAGTTTGCGCGGAACGGGGGGACGGTGATTGTGCAGTACAACACGCCGGAGTTTGACAAGAACTATGGGCCGTATCCGTACACGATGGGGCGGAATCCTGAGGAGGTGAGCGAGGAGGATAGCCCGGTGCGGCTGCTCGAGCCGGGTGCGGCGGTGTTGCGGGAGCCGAACGCGATTAAGGCGGCGGATTTTGACGGCTGGGTGGAGCAGCGGGGGAGCAAGTTTCTGACCAGTTGGGATGCGCGGTACCGGCCGCTCGTTGAGACGCAGGATACGGGGCAGAAGCCGCAGCGGGGGATCTGGCTCGAGGCCAGTTACGGGAAGGGCAAATGGATCTACTGCGCGCTGGCGTGGTACCGGCAGCTGCCGTACGCGGTGCCGGGGGCGACGCGAATCTTCGCCAATCTGATTTCTCAATAAACCCAGCTATTTGACAGTTTCGGGCTGGGCGCGTTAGCGTTAGAACTTCCTTCCCCGTCGAAGAGTTCGCTTCCGATTCTTATGACGATGACTGGCGACGCATTCGCGCGGCGGAGATTTCCGGCCCCCTTCGAGAACTACGAACTCGGGGAGCCTTTCGACGAGATGTTCCACGCTTCGGGGACGTCGCGACCGTACTATCAGGGGATTTACGACTTCCTGCAGGAGTTGCCGGCCGAGGAGCTGCGGCTGCATAAGCAGGCGGCGGACCAGACCTTTCTGCACCAGGGAATCACGTTTACGGTGTATGGCCGGGATGAGGGCACCGAGCGGATTATTCCGCACGATCTGCTGCCGCGGATCATTACGGCGCAGGAGTGGGGGAAGGTGGAGGCGGGGCTGGAGCAGCGGATTCACGCGCTGAATCTGTTTTTGAGAGACATTTATCACGAAGGGCGGATTCTGGCGGACGGGGTGGTGCCGCGGGAGATTATTTACAGCTGTAAACATTTTCGGCGGGAGATGCGCGGGGTGCACGTGCCGAAGGGGAACTATCTGACGGTGGTGGGGACGGACCTGATCCGGCTGCCGGACGGGGAGTTTGTGGTGCTGGAGGATAATCTGCGGGTGCCGTCCGGGGTGAGCTACATGCTGACTTCGCGGCAGGTGTTGAAGCGGATATTTCCGAAGCTGTACCAGGCGTGCGGGGTGCGGCCGATTGATCATTACGGGCAGGCGCTGCTGGCGACGCTGCGGAACCTGAGTCCGGAGGGGCGGCCGGAGCCGACGGTGGTGCTGCTGAGTCCGGGAGTTTACAACAGCGCCTATTTTGAGCACTCGTTTCTGGCGCGGCAGATGGGGATTCAGTTGGTGGAAGGCCGGGACCTGGTGGTTCACGACAACATTGTTTATATGCGGACGACGTCGGGTTTGCGGCGGGTGGATGTGATCTACCGGCGGATTGACGATGACTTTATTGATCCGCTGTCGTTCCGGCGGGACTCGATATTGGGGGTGCCGGGGCTGTTCAACGCCTACCGGACGGGGAATGTGACGCTGGCGAACGCGATTGGCACCGGGGTGGCGGATGATAAGGCGCTGTATGCGTACGTGCCGAAGATCATTAAGTACTACCTGGGGCAGGAGCCGGTTTTACAGAACGTAGAGACGTTTTTGGCCTCGGACCCGGTGGAGCGGCGGCATATTCTGGCCAATCTGGACAAGTTTGTGGTGAAGGCGGTGGGGGAATCGGGCGGTTACGGGATGTTGATCGGGCCGCACTCGACGCGGGAGCAGCAGGAGGAGTTTGGACGGAAGATTGTCGAAGACCCGCGGAATTTCATTGCGCAGCCGACGATTAGTTTGTCGACGGCGCCGTGTTTTGTCGAGGGGGGGAATATTGAACCGCGGCATATCGATTTGCGCCCGTACATTTTGTACCAGGGGGAGCGGTCGGTGATTGTGCCGGGGGGATTGACGCGGGTGGCGCTGCGGAAGGGTTCGCTGGTGGTGAACTCTTCGCAGGGCGGCGGCAGTAAGGATACCTGGGTGTTGAACTGATGGATATGCTTTCGCGGGTTTGTGATTCGCTGTACTGGATGTCGCGGTATCTGGAGCGGGCTGAGCACACGGCCCGGGTGCTGGAGGTGCATTTGGGGCTGCAGCTCGAGTCGTTTTCGGCGGCGAGCCAGCGGCACTGGCAGCGGATGATCACGTCGTTGGGATTGGAGCCGCCGGAGGGGTTGAGCGATCCGGAGTTGGTGCAGTGGGTGTGTTTTGACCCGTCGAACCGGTTGTCGATTGTCTCGAGTATCACGTTTGCGCGGGATAATGCGCGGCAGGTGCGGGAGCATACGAGTTCGGAGATGTGGGAGCAGATCAACATTCTGTTCCACCATGTGCGGTCGCATGCGGTGCAGGAGGATTGGGAGGGGGAGCCGGCGGATTTTCTGCGGAGCGTGCGGGATGGGGCACACCTGTTTCAGGGGATTACGGACTCGACGATGAGTCATGGGCAGGGGTGGCAGTTCATTCAACTGGGCCGGTACATTGAGCGGGTGAATGCGACGTCGCTGCTGCTCGATCATCATTTTCGGCATTTTGAGGCTGAAGGGGCGGAGACGATCAACTTTGAGGAGCACTCCGAGTGGATTGGTTTGTTGAAGTCGCTGACGGCGTTTGAGGCTTATTGCAAGGTGTACACGGCGGATTTGAAGCCGGCGCGGGTGGCGGAGTTTTTGCTGCTGAGCGGGGAGTTTCCGCACTCGATCCGGTTTGCGGTGGACCAGATTGATACGGTGATGCGGGCGCTGCCGGAGGCGATGCGTCCGGCGGGGAACCGGCCGGCGCGGCTGGCGGGCAAGCTGCGGGCGATGTTGGGCTACACGCAGATGGACGAGATTGCGCCGGGCGGCATGCACGATTTTCTTGAGGATGTGCAGCGGCAGTGCACGCAGATTCATAATGCAGTGCAGCGGGTTTACATTGATTACCCGATCGATGCGGCTGTCGAGGCCTAGAAGGGTTCAGCCATGTTTTACTCGATTCGACACGTTACCCGATTTCAGTACAGTTCGCCGGTGAGCGAGAGCGTCATGGAGGTGCGGATGCGGCCGCGCAGCGAACTGCTGCAGCAGTGTTTGAAGTTTGAGCTGCATGTGACGCCGCGGGCGCGGGTGCAATTTTACCGGGACTATCTGGGCAACACGGTGCACTACTTTGACGTGCCGGGGCAGCATAACCGGTTGGCGGTGATTGCCGAGGCGGTGGTGGAGGTGGAGGCGCCGCGGGACATCCCGGAGGCGGTACCGATGGCGGCGTGGGATGCGCTGGATGCGATGAGCGCTTCCGGAGAGCTGTACGAGTTTCAGACGGCGAGCCATTTTGCGCAGCCGTCGGCGGAGCTGCATAAACTGATGAAGGAGTTGCGGGTGGCCCGGCGGGAGAATCCGCTGACGCTGCTGCGGGGGCTGACCGAGAAGATGCACGGGGCGTTTGAGTACGCCCCGCAGTCGACGCGGGTGGATTCGCCGATTGATGAGGCGCTGGTGAGCCGGAGGGGTGTTTGCCAGGACTTTTCGCACATCATGATTGCGATGGTGCGGGGATTGGGGATTCCGTGCCGGTACGTGAGCGGGTATTTGCATGCGCGGTCGGAGCAGGAGAGCCGGGCGATGACGTTGGCGACGCACTCGTGGGTGGAGGCGTGGATTCCGGGGATTGGGGCGCAGCAGCAGGGTTTGTGGGTGGGGTTTGACCCGACGAGCAATTGTGTGTGCGGCGATCGGCATATCCGGGCGGCGATTGGGCGGGATTATGCGGATGTCCCGCCGACCAAGGGGGTGTTCAAGGGCAGGGCGACGAGTGAGTTGACGGTGGCGGTGCGGGTGCTGCCGACGGATGCGCCGGCCGATGACCGGGAGGAGTTGGTGCTGTTGCCGGCGGGCAACAGCGGCTCTTCGCCATTGGCCGACCAGCACTGGGAGCAGATGCAGCAGCAGCAGCAGCAGTAGGCGGCCGATTTCGGGAACAAATTCAAAAGAGCGGCGTTATACTCATCACAGGCAACGATCCGCATGGGTATCAACGACTTTCTAAAAGGTTCGGGATTTAAAGACTTCGTCAAGAAGCAGTTTATTGATGTTCTCCAGTACGTGGAGAACGAGGACGGCGTGCTGGCATACCGTTTTCCGATGATGGATATGGAGATCCAGAACGGAGCGTCGTTGACGGTGCGGGAGTCGCAGATGGCGGCTTTTGTGAACGAAGGGCGGATGGCGGATACTTTTGGTCCGGGGACCTACAAGGTTACGACGCAGAACATTCCGCTGCTGACGAACCTGATGAACTGGGACAAGATGTTTGAGAGCCCGTTCAAGAGCGACGTGTACTTCTTTTCGACGCGGCAGCAGTTGAACCAGAAGTGGGGTACGCCGAACCCGATTACGATTCGGGACCGCGAGTTTGGGGCGGTGCGGGTGCGGGGCAATGGGGTTTACGCGTGGCATCTGGCCGATCCGCGGACATTTCACCAGAAGGTGAGCGGGACGCGGGAGAGCTACCGGGTGGCGGAGATTGAAGGGCAGTTGCGGGACGTGGTGATCAGCCACATGGCGGACGCGTTTGCGCAGAGCCAGATTCCGTTTCTCGATATGATTGCCAACCAGGTGGAGTTGGGGGCGCAGATTCTGAATGCGCTGCAGCCTTCCTTCAACGAACTGGGCTTGCAGTTGGATACGTTCGTCGTGCGGGAGTTGAGTCTGCCCGAGGAGCTGCAGAAGCGGCTGGACGAGCGGATTTCGATGAATATGATTGGGGATATGGGGAGGTACACGCAGTTTCAGGTGGCGCAGTCGATTCCGATTGCGGCGGCGAATGAGGGAGGCATTGCGGGGATTGGGGCGGGTTTGAGCGCGGGATTCGGGATGGCGCAGGCGATGACGGGGGCGATGGCGCAGGCGTATCAGGCGCCGGCGGCGCCACAGCCCCCTGTTCCGCCGATGGCGGCTCCGGTGGTGGCGGCGGCTCCGGTGGCTGGGGCGGGTGATACGAAGTTTTGCTTTAACTGCGGTACGAAGATTCCTCGCGCGGCGAAGTTTTGCGGGGAGTGCGGATCGTCGCAGCCTGCGGTATAGTCGACGGTTTATGGCAACGGCGGGGTGTGAATGGGTGATTGAGGCGCTGGGCTGCGAGGCCGGGCGCTTGAAGGATCCGGTGGCGCTCGAAAGGATGTTTACGGACCTGATTGCGGGATTGGGTCTGCATCCGGTGGCCGAGACGCAGTGGCATCAGTTTCCTGGCCCGGGGGGGATTACGGGGTTGTGTCTGCTGGCGGAGTCGCACTTGGCGTGCCACACCTTTCCTGAGTTTGGCAGCCTGTGCTTGAACGTGTTTTGCTGCCGGCCGCGTCCGGACTGGGACTTCGGGTCGTACCTGCGGGAAGCATTTTTTGCGCGCGAGGTGCGGGTGCGGCAGCTGGAGAGGCCTTACGGCACGGTATGAGTTCCCGGAACGCTATTTGTCCGAATTGCGGGGCGGAGGTGAGATTTCGCTGGTCGGGGGCCGTGCAGACGACCTGCGAGTACTGCAAGTCGATTCTGGTGCGCAACGACCTGAACCTGGCTTTGGTGGGGAAGGCGGCCGATCTGCCGGTGGACATTTCGCCGGTGCAGATTGGGACCGAGGGGATCTTCAACGGCAAGGGGTTTCAGGTGATCGGGCGGATTGTGTACCGCTACGATCTGGGGACGTGGAACGAGTGGCATCTGCTGTTTAGCGACGACAGCCACGGGTGGCTGTCGGATGCGCAGGCCGAGTATGCGGTCTCGTTTGCAAACCCGTTTACGAATGCGCCGCCGGGGCGGCGTAAGCTGAAGCGGGGCATGGTGATGGAGCAGCACGAGGTGCCGTTGACGCTGACGGTGATCACCGAGGCGTTTTACGAGACGACCGAGGGGGAACTGCCGTTTCGCTACTACGAAAAAGAGAAGTGCTCTTTTGCTGATTTCCGGACGCAAGACGGGCGATTTGCGACGGTGGACTACAGCGAGGAGCCGCCGCTGCTGTTTTTGGGGCAGTTTGTGGACTTTGGCAGTTTGCAGATGAAGAACCTGAAAGAGTTTGAAGGGTGGCCGACGGTATGAACCCGGCGGGGCCCCGGAAGGGGTTTGTTCCGAAGGCGAAGGCGCTGAACTGCCCGAACTGCGGGTCGCAGATTGAACTGCGGGCCTTGGGGGCGGCGGCGAGCGTGATTTGCCGCTATTGCAGCAGCACGATTGATGCGAGCCATCCGCAGTTGCGGGTGATTGCGCAGTGGCAGGCGGCGATGACGGTGGAGCCGGTGATTCCGCTGGGTTCGCGGGGGAAGTTGCGGGGGGTGCTGTGGGAGGCGATTGGCTTTCAGCAGCGGGGGATAACTGTCGACGGCACGAACTATTTCTGGCGGGAGTACGTGCTGTGGAATCCTTATCACGGATTCCGGTACCTGAGTGAGTACAACAACCATTGGAACTTTGTGACGCCGCTGCGGACACTGCCGGCGGCGACGACCGTGAATGCGTTGCCGGGGATGCAGCTGGGCAAGGAGAGGTACCGGCACTTTCAAACCGCGCGGGCCTACACGTGGTTTGTGATTGGCGAGTTTCCGTGGATGGTGCAGGTGGGTGAGGCGGTAGACGCGGCCGACTATGTGGCGCCACCGAAGATGCTTTCGGCGGAGACGACGGACAACGAGGTGACCTGGAGCGAGAGTGAGTATCTGACGGGGGCCGAAATCTGGCAGGCTTTCGGGCTGAAGACGCCGTGCCCACCGCCGGCCGGGGTGTTCGCCAATCAGCCTTCGCCTTACGCCGGCAGGGTGGCGGCGATGTGGAGGTCCTACGGTCTCGTGTGCGTGGGGCTGATGGCGTTGATGATCTTTTTCGCGGTGACCGCGCAGCGGCAGAAGGCGCTGGACCAGAAGTTTGTTGTGAACGCGGGGCAAGCGACGGGCGAGAAGAGCTTTGTGACCGAGGTGTTCCCGCTCGACGGCAAGGATGGGAATGTCGAGGTGAGTGTCAATGCGGACGTGGCGAATCGGTGGGTTTTCCTCAGTATGGCGTTGATCAACGAGGAGACGGGGCAGGCCTACGATTTCGGGCAGGAGGTGAGTTACTACTCGGGCCGGGACTCGGACGGGGACTGGAGCGAGGGGAGCCGGAGCGAGGAGGTGCTGCTGCCGGGGATTCCGGGTGGACGCTACTACTTGCGGGTGGAGCCGGAGACGGATGCCTCGCTGTCGGGTCCGATCCCGGTGCGGATTCAGGTGGTGCGCGGGGTGCCGTACTATCTGCGGTATCTTCTGGGGATGCTGTTGGTTTTGATTCCACCGGTGTGGGTGAGTATTCGCTCGGCGGCATTTGAGGCCAAGCGGTGGGGCGAGAGCGACTACGGGGGCGGGAGCAGTGGGAGTGAGGACGGAGAGTGATGAGCAGGCTGTATATGATTTATAGCGCGCTGGTGGCCGGTGGGCTGGCGGTTTCGAGCATAACGGGATGGTCGCCGTTTTCCCCGTATGACGAAGTCAAGGGTGTTCCGAAATCGGTGCGCAACAATCCGGGGGCCTATCGCTCCCACTACGCGGGTTATGCCCGATATCTTGGGGGGAAATAGAGAGTCATGGAATTTCGCATTGATCATTTTTTGAACGCGGTGGTGTATGCCGCGCTGGGCATTGTGATTTACCTGTTGGCGTTTTTCGTCATTGACAAGGCGACGCCGGGCGAGTTGCGCACGGAGATTTTTGAAAAGCATAACGTGGCGGCGGCGGTGGTGGTGGGCTTTATGATGCTGGGCATCGGCATCATCATCGCCGCCGCGGTGCACTAGTCGCGAGACGGCGTGGCGATTGTCCTTTTTATCTCGGTGTTCCTCATTGCGGCCTGTGGGCTGATCTATGAGTTGATCGCCGGAGCGCTGGCCAGCTATCTGCTGGGGGATAGCATTCTGCAGTTTTCTACCGTGATCGGCAGCTATCTGTTTGCGATGGGGATTGGGAGCTGGCTGTCTCGCTACATTCGTCGCGGGCTGGTGACGCGGTTTGTGGCGATTGAGCTGATGGTGGGGTTGGTGGGCGGGTTCTCTTCGTCGCTGCTGTTTCTGGCGTTTGCGTACACGGAAGGGTTCCGGTTTTTGCTGTATGCCCTGGTGACGGTGATCGGGGTGCTGGTGGGGTTGGAGATTCCGCTGCTGATGCGGATTCTGAAGGAGCGGTTTCAGTTTACCGAGCTGGTGGCGAATGTGTTGACGTTCGACTATCTGGGGGCGCTGGGGGCTTCGCTGCTGTTTCCGCTGGTGCTGGTGCCGCGGTTGGGGATGGTGCGGAGTGCGCTGCTGTTTGGGTTGGTGAATGCGGGGGTGGCGGTGTGGTCGCTGTACCTGTTTCGGGCGCAGATTGGGCCGGCGCCGCTGTTGCGGGTGGCGGGGGTGGTGGTGATTGTTCTGCTGGGGGCGGGGATGGGGTTTGCCGATCGGATTACGGAGACGGCGGAGAACAGTATTTACGCTGACGAGGTGATTTTTTCGCGGACGACGCGGTATCAGCGGATCGTGTTGACGAAGTGGAAGGACGATGTGCGTCTGTTTTTGAGCTCGCATCTGCAGTTTTCCTCGCGGGACGAGTATCGCTATCATGAGGCGCTGGTGCATCCGGGGCTGGCGGCGATCGGGTCGGCGCGGCGGGTGCTGGTGCTGGGTGGGGGAGATGGGCTGGCGGTCCGGGAGGTGTTGAAGTATCCGGGGGTGGAGAGTGTGACGCTGGTGGATCTGGATCCGGAGATGACGGGATTGTTCACGCACCATCCGCTGCTGCGGGAGATGAACGGGCGGTCGCTGGCGGACCGGCGGGTAAAGGTGATCAACGCTGATGCGTTTGTGTGGCTGGACGGGAATCAGGAGGTTTATGATTTTGTGATCATTGATTTTCCGGATCCGACGAACTTTTCGCTGGGGAAGCTGTACACGACGGCGTTTTACCGGCTGTTGAAGCGGCATGTGGCGCGGGAGGGGTTGGTGGTGGTGCAGTCGACGAGTCCTTTGTTTGCGCGGCAGAGCTACTGGTCGATTGTGCATACGCTGCGGCAGGCGGGGTTGGGGACGTGGCCGTACCATGTTTACGTGCCGAGTTTTGGGGAGTGGGGATTTGTGCTGGCGGGTCCGGGGGAGTACCGGCTGCCGGAGCGGCTGCCGGGGGGGCTGCGGTTTTTAGACCGGGGGACTTTGGGGCAGATGTTTGTGTTTCCCCAGGATATGACGGAGGTGGCGGCGGAGGCGAACCGGTTGAACGACCAGGCGCTGGTGCGGTACTACGAGAAGGAGTGGCGGGAGATTGCGCACTAGGCGGGAGTTGGTGGCGGGCTTGGTGGGGGCGCCGGCGCTGGTGGGTTTGGAGCGCAAGACGGAGCGGCCGATTGCGGGCGGGTTTGTGTTTGAGGCGCAGGAGCGGGGGCACCGGATACGGGACGGGGCGGGGTATGGGCGCGTCGGGGAGCCGAGGCGTATGCCGGTGGTGATCGTGGGTGGGGGGATGGCGGGGTTATGCGCGGCTTGGTGGCTGGAGCGGTCGGGGTTTCGGGATTTTGTGCTGCTGGAGATGGAGGCGGCGGCGGGAGGGAACTCGCGATTTGGGGAGAACGCGGTGAGTGCATATCCGTGGGGGGCTCACTATATTCCGGTGCCGAATACGGAGTCGGTGCTGGTACGGGAGATTCTGACGGAGTTCGGGGCGTGGGCGGATGGGCAGTGGGACGAACGGTTTTTGTGCCATTCGCCGCAGGAGAGGCTCTTTCTGCATGGGCGGTGGCAGGAGGGGATTGAGCCGGAGGTGGGGGCGACGGCGGCGGACCATGCTGAGTACCGGCGTTTTGCCGAGCGGGTGGCGGAGCTCCGGGCGACCGGGGCGTTTACGATTCCGATGGCGTTGGGGGAGGGGAAGTTTGGGGGGCGGCTGGCGGAGTTGGACCGGTTGAGTTTTGGGGCGTGGTTGGACCGGGAACGGTTCCGGTCGGCGTATCTGCGATGGTTTTGTGATTATTCGACGCGGGATGATTACGGGGCGGGGCTGGGGGAGGCGTCGGCGTGGGCTGGATTGCACTATTTTGCGGCGCGGGAGCATGAGGAGAAGGGGCCATTAACGTGGCCGGAGGGGAATGGGTGGCTGGTGCGGAAGCTGACGGGGAAGTTGGGGCGTTATATCCGGACCGGGCAGTTGGTGCGGCGAGTGGCGCGGCAGGGAACGGGTTGGCGCGTGGAGGCGGAGGGGGCGGTGTGGTTGGCCGAGGGAGTGATTTTTGCGGCTCCTACGTACTTGGCCCCGCACCTAATCGATGGATTTGCCCCGTTGCCCACGCTGCAATATTCGCCGTGGGTAGTATCGAACCTTACGCTGGAGCGAGTTCCCGATGGGGCGGGGGAGGTGGCGTGGGACAACGTTATTTACGGGTCGCCGGGGTTGGGTTATGTTTCGGCGACGCATCAGAGCCTGCGGACGCGAATTGACCGGACGGTTTGGACGCATTACTGGGCGTTGGCGGGAGGGAATCCGCGTGAGCTAAGGAAGAACTTGCTGGCAAGTCGTTGGGAGGATTGGCGGGATCGCGTAATGGCGGACTTGCGGCGGGCACATCCGCGGATCGGGGAGTGCGTCGAGCGGGTGGATATCTATCGGAATGGGCATGCGATGTGCCGGCCGGGGGTGGGAGTACGGGGATCGTACGATCTGCGGCGCTTGCGGGAGGGTTTAGGGGGATTGCAGTTTGCCCACGCCGATCTGAGTGGGTTTTCAATTTTTGAAGAGGCACAATACTGGGGCGTCCGGGCGGCCAGGCGAATTTTGGGAAGAATTGGCCGGGAGGAAAAGAAATCTGATCGATCGAATCAAAGAAATTGATTATTACAGTTGCGCTTCTAGGGGCAGACTGCTAATCTAAAGGAGTCGGTGATCAGCGCTGCGCTGAGTCGAAAGCAGGGCGAAAAAAGAAATAATTGCTCTTGCATAACGCGCACGGAGTTGATACTCTGATAGAGTCGTTGTGAAAGGGTTATTCACACCGCTAACGTCAGCATGGCGAGCGAAATAGACCCAAATCGGTGAAATCAGCGTACGGTTTCCAAAACGGGACCTCGAAAGATTTTAACTGACAAGTTTTCCGAGTTTTGGTAACCGGGAACTGGTAAAGCGCGGCAGCGTTTTTCTAGCTCAGGAAGCCGAAAAGCCTTTCGAGGCCGGCGATGAGCGACTTTTCTTAACTCTTTGGGAGTTGGGATCGGTTGCGGGGTCGCTCAGATCTTTGACAATCTGGTTGGATGTTCAAGTAGCAAATACG
>JAPKZB010000046.1 GCA_026393985.1 Acidobacteriota bacterium | reverse complement strand
AAGGAGCCCCTTCATGAATCCCGACCATACCCATTCCGAGCCGCAAACCTGGCAGGAGTTCCAGGTCCTGCTCGACCGCCAGATCGCCGAAAAGCGCGCCGCCGCCAATCGCGAAAACGCCCGCAAGTCCACCGGGCCCCGTACCCCCGAAGGCAAAGCCGCCTCCAGCCAAAACCGCCTCGCCCACGGTCTGTGCTCCTCCAGCCTCATCCTCCACGGCGAAGACCCCGCGGAGTTCGACGAACTCCGCCGCCAAACCCACGCCACCTTCGCCCCCGTCACCGCCGAAGAAACCCTGCTCACCGACCAGCTCGTCGAAGCCACCTGGCGCCTCAACCGCGCCCGCCGCGTCGAGGCTAAGTCCCTCGAACAACTCCTCGTTGTCACCCAACTCGAACTCTCCCGCTTCAGCCCCCGGCAGGAAGTCCCCTCGGGCGACGCCAGCCTCGCCACCGCCTTCGCCCAACCGGAACACCAGAAACGCCTTTCCTGCCTCCAGCGCTATCTCAACGCCAACGAACGCTCCTACCGGTGCGCCCTCAAAACCCTTCAGGACGCCATCAAGCGCCGCCAGCCCCAGCCGGAAACCCAGCCCATTCCCGCCGTCACAGTAAAGCCAAAAGCCGCCGCCGCCGGCCAAGCCCTCTACCGCGAAGAGGACACCGAACTCCCCGCCTGGCCTGCCCCGGCCGTCCCGTCGTTTAACGACCGCTGCTGACGGCCCCGCCATCGGATCACCCCGCCGCCTGCAACCCGCTGTCTGCTCTTTGAAAAATTGACCCCGTCAACCCGGTTCACTCGAAGTGTGTCCAGTCGGTCGGCCGTCTCCCCCGGTTCACCCGAAGTGTGTCCATTCGCCGCCCCCAAACCCACGCGGTTGGCTTCGAATCGCAAAACCGCCCCCTCACCTGGCTTCGAACCGCAATCCCACCTCACAACCTACCCTTTCCCCTCCACTACCGCCTTACCCTCCTCCACCGTCTCATCCGGATGCAGCACCACCACCTCCCCCTCCCGCAACCCCCCCGTAATCTCCACCGCTACCCCAGAACGTTGACCCACCCCCACCGCCCGCCGCCGCGCCAATCCCCCCTCCACCACAAATACCCCCCACCCCTCACCCACCCGGAACAACGCATTCGCCGCCACCTGCAGCACCCGCTCCCCCTCCCACAACACAAACGCCGCCTCCACCCGGTACCCATCCCCTAACCCCGACCACTCCCCCTCCGGACTCACCAGATCCGCCACCACCCGTACTCGCTGCTCCTCCACCCCCAACGCCGAAACCTTCGTGAATCCCCCCGGCTCCACCGTCCTTACCCGCGCCTCCAACGCCTTCGCCCCTCCCCACCGCTCCAGCCACACCCGCATCCCCGGCCTGATCCCCACCGCATCCGCCGACAACACCTCCACCACCACCTCCAGCGCCCGCGCATCTCCCAATTCCACCAGCGCCTCCCCCAGCGCCACCGCCCCCTCGCTCTCCCGCATAACCCGGATCACCCGCCCCCCTGCCGGCGCCACCACCGCCACCGCCGTTCCCGCCCCCGCTCCCTGTCCCAACGCCGCCCGCGCACTCCCCACCTCCGCCTCCGCCGCCGATACCTCCGCCTCCGCCGTCGCCAACCCCCGCTCCGCCGAACCCGCCGCCGCCTCCGCCCGCCGCCAATCCGTCATCGTCCGCTCGAGGCGCGCCGCCGCCACGTCCCCGCTCCGGCTCAGCCGCTCCTCCCGCTGCCGCTGCCCCGTCCAATACTCCGCCTCCGCCCTCGCCGCCCGTACCTGCTCCCCCTGCGCTGCCACCCGCCGCCGCGCTACCTCCCGCGCCCGCTCCGCCACCGCCACCCGCGCCTCCCCCTGCGCCACGCTCCGCGCATCGAGCGGCACCGGCCGCCCCGGCGCCACCAGCGCAATCACCGCTCCCGCCGTCACCACATCCCCCGCCCGCAGCCGCAGCCGCGACAGCGTCCCCGCCACCGGCGCCGTTATCACGTACCGGCTCCGCAGCCGCGTCTTGCCCTCCTCCTCCACCGTCACCCGCAGCGGCTTCACCGCCACCGCCCCCGTCTCCACCGCCACCGGCCGCGGCCGTAGCCCCCACCAGATGCCCGCCCCGGCCATCGCCGCCAATCCCATCACCCAAAGCCACCGTTTCACGTCGCTCTCACTCCCTGGCCTTCAGCACTTCCACTAAGTCTAATTGGTTGATCTTCCGCCCCACCACCAGCGCCGCCAGCGCATACGTCGACGGCCGGATCACCAGCGGAATCCGGAACAGCTCCGTCTGCAGCGAGTGCATTAGAAACCCTACCAGCCCATAACCCGCCACCAGCCCCGCCGGAATCGCCACAAACACCACCACCGCCAACTCTCCCAACAAAATATAGGCCACCTCGCTCCGCGTATACCCCAGCACCCGCAAACTCGCCAGCTCCCGCCCCCGCTCGCTCAGAGCAATCCGCACTGTGTTGTACACCACCCCAATCGCAATCGTCGCCGCCAGCAGCGTGTTGAAGAACGCCATCGTCAACATCTGCGCCGCCAGCGTCTCATAAAAGCTCCGCACCGCCTGCGCCCGCGACGCTACCCCCGCCACCGCCGGCACGCCCCGCAGCCGCTCATACACCGCCGGCAGCGCCGCCGCGTCCACGGCCAGATACGCCCCCGTCGCCACGTCCCCCTCCCGCAGCAGCCGGTTCAACGCCTCCCGCCGCATGTAACCCGTCACCCCGATGTACTCCCGCACCACCCCCGCCACCGGCACCTCCCGCACCGCCCGCGAACCCTCAAGTAACTCCACCGTCAGCCGGTCCCCCGGCCGCACCCCTAACATCGTCGCCAGATAGTCCGTCAACACAATCCCCTCGTCCGGTAACGCCACCGGCCGCAGCTCGGTATCAAGCAGTCTCCGTAGCTGCCCCCCCGGCTCGAGTCCCTGCACTACCGTCCGGTAACTCCGCTGCGCATACCGGAACCGCGCCGCCACCATCCGAGTCGGCTCCGCGTAACTCACCCCCGGCAAGCTCCGCAGCGTCGAAAGTCCCCCCACCCCCACCGGGTTGAAGAAGGTGACCGTCAGGTCATCCAGCTGCGCCCGCCGCAGCTGAGCAAACACCATATAGTCCACCGCGTCCGTCATGAAGCCCCCCACAATCAGAATCGCCGTCGACATTGCAATCCCCGCCATCGACAGCAGCGACTTCACCGGCCGCCGCTCCAGGTTCCGCGCAATCATCCGCGTCGGCTGCGACAACCAGGGCAGCTCCAAAACCGCCCGCCCGTACCGCCCCGGCGTCGCCGGCTGCATCGCCACCGCCGGCGACTCTCCCGCCGCCCGCAGCACCGGCCACAGCGTCCCCAGTCCCGCCGCCGCCAGACTCCCCGCCAGCGCCATCGCCCCCACCTCCCAGTCCACCCCGAAATCCAGGTACGGAAACCGGTACACATCCCGGTACATCCGCGCCAAACCCGCCCCCAGCCACGCCCCGCTCGCCACCCCCAATCCCGTACCCGCCACCACCACCACCGCCGTGAACTTCAGAAAGTGCCCCACCAACGCCCCCGTCGTGTACCCGAACGCCTTCAACGTCGCAATCTGCCCCCGCTGCGTCGCCATCAGCCGCCCCACCACCACGTTCAGCAGAAACCCCGCCACCGATAGAAAAATGGCCGGAAACAGCGTCGCCATCATCCGCAGCTGCCGGAACTCCTCGCTCAGAAACCGGTGCGAGATCTGGTCCTTCCGCCCATAAGCGCCCAACCCCCCGTATGGCTTCAACATCCGGTCCACCGCCGGCGCCGCCTCCTCCACCCGGACCCCGCCCCCGAGCGACAGCGCGACCTGATTAAACGCCCCCGTCATGTTCGTCGCCCCCTCGAGCGGCTCAGCCTGCATCCACAGAATGCAGTAAGTCTTGAAGTCCGGCACAATCGACCCCGGCGCCAGCTGATAGGTGAACTCCGGCGACGACGCCACCCCCACCACTACCACCCGCTGCCGCCGCCCGTTGATCGTCACCTCCAGCGCAAACCCCGGCCGCAGTCGATGGGCCTGCACAAACCCGTCGCTCACCAGCACCTCCCGCTCCCGCCCCGGCTCCGGCATCCGCCCCGCGTGCAGATGCACCAGATTGAACCGTCCCTCCCCGCGCGGCAATCCCACCACCTGCCCGGCGATCGGTTGCTCGTAGCCCGCCAGCGTAATGCTCGCCGGCGCCGCCACCCGCGCCTCTACCGCCTCCACCCCCGGCGTCGCCGCCAGCCGCGCCGCCACGCTCCGCGGCGCCTGCTTCAGCCCCGCGAACACCTCCGGAAAGCGGAACTCCCGGTACATCCGGCTCTGCGTCCGCTCAAGCGACCGCAGCGTCGAGACCGACATCACGTAAGTGGCAATCCCCCCCGCCAGCACGCACGCAATCGCCAGCACCTGCCCCCGCACCGCCCACAGATCGCGCCCCAGCTTTCTGTCGAGCGCACAGACCGCGCAGGCCCGGCACCAACGGGCGAGGAACCCGCCCCTCCTGCCGGGCCGAAGCGAGGCCGTTGTGCGCGTTTTCCTGAGAAGCGTGCCAGGCATTACCAGTGCAGCTCCCGCGGGTTCCGCCGCTGCGCGTTCACATCTATCCGCGACACGCCCCCGTTGCTCATGTGCACCACCCGGTCGGCCATCCCCGCAATATCGGCGTTGTGCGTGATCACCGCCGTCGCCGCCCCCAACTCCCGGTTGACCTTATCGATCGCCTCCAGCACCACGATCCCCGTCTCGGAGTCGAGCGCCCCGGTCGGCTCATCGCACAGCAGCACGCTCGGCCGTTTGGCGATCGCCCGCGCAATGGCCACCCGCTGCTGCTGGCCGCCCGAAAGCTGGGAAGGGAAGTGGTGCATCCGGTCGCTGAGCCCCACCATCTCGAGCGCCTCCTCCGGCCGCATCGGCGCCTCGGCGATCTCGGTCACCGCCGCCACGTTCTCGAGCGCCGTCAGACTCGGGATCAGGTTATAAAACTGGAAGACAAACCCCACGTGCCGCCGCCGGTATTGCGTCAGCTCCCGCTCGCTCGCCGCCGTGATGTCAAAACCCCGGTACAGCACCGACCCGCCCGAAGCCCGGTCGAGTCCCCCGAGGATATTGAGCAGCGTGGACTTCCCGCTGCCCGAAGGGCCGAGGAGCACCATCATCTCCCCGGCGTACAGCTCGAGGTCCACCCCCCGCAGCGCGTGCACCCGGACCTCGCCCAGGTCATAGAACTTGGTCACGCCGCGCGCTGCGAATACCGCTTCCACTAGTTCAACTGTACCGCCCGCCGCCTGCGCCCCGATGGAGACAAACCCGTTGCCCGGGAAGCCGCTCTTGAGCCGCAGCCGCAGCGTAAGCCTCCCTGCGCAACGCGCAACGGCTGTTCTCCGTCGCACCCCGCAGCCCGGATACACCACCGAGCGCCACTCCCCCCCGGCAGCAGCTCCTTGCCATCGTCCGCTACCAGGTAGGACCGCATCGCGGCCCGGTCAAGGCCGCCCTACCAATGCCACCGTAAGAGGCGCCGTTGGCGGCCACCGCGTTGCGGATCAAGATCTGCATCTTTGACGGCAAGATACTCGCTCTTCACTCTAAACCCCATCCCTCACACGCTAACCTGAATCAATGGACAGTTTCGATCATCTCGCTACCGCTGCCCGCGCCTACCAGGCCCAGCTTCTCTCCCGCCGTGTCTTCCCCTCGCCCGAGGCGATCGACGCACTGTCCACCCTTCCCGGCGCTTTCCCCTCTACCGGCCTCCCCCTTGAAGAAATCCTCGCCCTGCTGACCAGTGTCGTCTCCCCCGCCACCGTCCTCACCACCTCCGGCCGCTACTTCGGCTTCGTCACCGGCGGCAGCCTTCCCGCCGCCCTGGCCGCCAACCAACTCGCCGCCGTTTGGGACCAAAACGCCGCCCTCCGCATCATGTCCCCGGCCGCCGTCGAACTCGAGTTCGTCGCTCTCCGCTGGATCGCGGATTTCCTCCGTATCCCTGCCGCCGCCATCGGCGCCTTCGTCAGCGGCGCCACCATGGCCAACTTCACCGGCCTTGCCGCCGCCCGCCACTCGCTGCTCGCCGCCCACGGCCACGATGTCGAATCCCTCGGCCTCTTCACCGCCCCCGACTTCCCCGTCCTCGTCGGCCAGGAAGCTCACGTCTCCCTGTTCAAATCCCTCGCCATGCTCGGCCTCGGCCGCGACCGCGTCATCCGCGTTCCTGCTGATTCCCAGGGCCGCATGCGTCCCGACGCCTTTCCCTCCCTCTCCCAGCCCGCTCTCGTCTGTCTCCAGGCCGGCAACGTCAACACCGGCGCCCTCGACTCTCCCGAACTCATCCAACTCGCCAAACAATCCAATTCCTGGGTCCACGTCGATGGCGCCTTCGGCCTCTGGTCCCCCGCCGCCAACTATGCCGCCGCCGATTCCTGGGCCACCGATGGTCATAAATGGCTTAATGTCCCCTACGACAGCGGCATCGTCTTTGTCCGCGACCCCCAAGCCCTTTCCAGCGCCATGGGCCTCACTGCCAGCTACCTCAATCCCGGCGCCGAATTCGAGCCTATGCAGCGTGGCCCGGAATCTTCCCGTCGCGCTCGCGGCATCGATGCCTGGGCTGCCCTCCTCTCCCTCGGCCGCACCGGTCTCCGCGAAATGATCGAGCGCTGCTGCCGCCACGCCCGCCGCTTTGCCTCGGTCCTCGCCCGCCACCAGCAAACCCTCGCCTGGCTCACCGCCGTTCAGGCCGAAGGCGAGTGCTGGCTCGGCTCTACCCTCTGGTCTGGCCGCCGCGCCCTCCGCATCAGCGTCTCCTCCTGGGCCACGACCGATGAGGATGTCGAGCGTAGCCTCGCCTCCCTTATCCGCCATCTCCCCGCAAGATGAAATGAGCGGCTGCCCATCCGGCGGGCAACCACGCTCCCCATGCCTCCAGCGCTGCCGTGCCGGCTCCAGCTGCCCGTCAGCGCGTGACCATAGCGGCCCCGCACGCCCGCCTTCGCAAAGTTCTTCCCGTTCCCCACCGTCGGGAAACAATGCAACAGGACTGATCGCTCTGCTCCCGCGGAACGCTCTACTCCGGGTCCGGCGGACGAAAGCGCAGCGCGCTGCTCGTCGGCGTCCCCACGCCGCCTGCAAAAACGAGGCAAACGAGCGAAATCAACCGCAACCGCGGATTCCCTCTCACCTCCCTATCCAAATGCTCCGGTCGTCCTGCACTGCCCGTCCTGCATTTGACGGGCCATTCACTTCTCTGTTATATTCATTTACAAGCCGGAGTCGGGCCGGGACATCCAATCTGTGAATCTTTCCTTCCGCTGCTCTTTTCGCGGTCGTGTCCACGACTGCAATAGCAAATTCCTGCCTTTCCCCAAGCGCATCCCCCACGCGCTCTCACGCCGTTTTTTGATCTCGTTCATCCCCGACTCCCCCTGCTTTCCCTGGCGGCCCTAGCCCCCGACGCTTCGCCGCCTGTTTTCTTGCGCATGCCCTTTAGGAGTGAAATATGAGTAGCCCTGCGAACGTTACCCAGCGCCAACGCGTGGACTTTTCCAAGATCAAGACCTCGGTTCCCATCCCGAATCTCATCGAAGTCCAGAAACAAAGCTATGAGCGGTTCCTGCAAATGGACCTCCTCCCGGCTGAACGCGATGATTCCGGCCTCCAGTCCGTCTTCGCCAGCGTCTTCCCCATCTCGGACTTCCGCGGTCTGTCCCAACTCGATTTCGTGGACTATTCCATCGGCAACTGGGAGTGCAAGTGCGGCAACCTGAAAGGGCTCCACAATCTCCGGTCCACGTGTCGCTCCTGCGGCTCGATTATTAAAACGGATCCCTTCCACCCCGGCGACATCCACTGCGACAAGTGCGGCACATTCAACAAAAATGTCGTCACCTTCTGTAACCGCTGCGGCGACCCCGTTGGCCTTCAGCTGAAATACGAAGTGCCGGAATGCGAAGAGCGCTCGATGACCTATGCCGCCCCGCTCAAGGTCACCATTCGCCTTACCGTCTTCGATAAAGACCCCGACTCGGGCAGCAAGTCCGTGCGCGACATCAAGGAACAAGAGGTCTTCTTCGGCGAAATCCCGCTGATGACCGACAACGGTACCTTCATCATCAACGGTACCGAGCGCGTCATCGTCTCCCAGCTCCATCGGTCGCCCGGCGTGTTCTTCGAGCGCGTGCAGGCGCAGGGCTACTTCCTCGGCAAGATCATTCCGTATCGCGGCTCGTGGGTCGAGTTCGAGTACGATAGCAAAAACCTCCTCTACGTTCGTATCGACCGGAAGCGCAAGTTCTACGGCACCGTCTTCCTTCGCGCCATGGGCCTGAAGACGGATGAGCAGATCCTGCGCACTTTCTACACCGATACCGCCACCCGCATCAATATCTCCAAGGACAACAAGCTCTACTGGCAGGTGGCCCAGCAGGGTCAGCCAGGCCGGAATGCTCTCAAGGACATGAAACTGTCCTACGCCGTGTCGACCAAGGCCGGCGATACGGTCATCGCGGCGGGGAAGAAGATCACCAACCGCGTGCTCGGCGAACTCGCAAAATCGAAGCTCGAGCAGTTTGAAATCGCCGCCAACGACCTCGAAGGCGCTTACGCCCTCGCCGATGTCATTGACATGACGACCGGCGAAATCGTTCTTGAAGCCAACAAGGAACTCACCCCCGCCTCCATCGGCCGTTTTCTCGACGCTGGGATCGAATCGTTCGAAGTCTTCTTCCCCGAACGCGACGAGGCCGGCAATGTGCTCTCGCGTACGCTCGAAAAAGACTCCGTCAAGCAGCAGGCCGAAGCGCTGCTCGAAATCTACCGCAAGCTGCGGCCGGGCGACCCGCCCACCCTCGACACCGCCACGCAGTTGTTCAACGGCATGTTCTTCGACCCGCGCAAGTACGACTTCTCGCGCGTCGGCCGTATGAAGTTTAACATCAAGCTCTACGACAACTCGGCGGCCACCCCGCTCGACAAGCGTACGCTCGATCACAAGGATTTCGTCGACACCATTCAGTACCTGTTCCGTCTACGCAAGGGCATCGGCGTGGTGGACGACATCGACCACCTCGGCAACCGCCGCGTCCGCGCCGTCGGCGAACTGCTCGAAAACCAGTTCCGTATCGGCTTGGTCCGCATGGAACGGGCGATCAAGGAAAAGATGAGCGTCTTCCAGGAGATCGCTACGGCCATGCCGCACGACCTGGTAAACGCCAAGCCCGTCATGGCGGCCATCCGCGAGTTCTTTGGCTCCTCGCAGCTATCGCAGTTCATGGACCAGACCAACCCGCTGTCGGAGATCACCCACAAGCGGCGCCTGTCGGCGCTTGGACCGGGCGGTCTGTCGCGCGAACGCGCCGGCTTTGAGGTCCGCGACGTGCACCCGACCCACTACGGCCGGATCTGCCCGATTGAGACGCCGGAAGGCCCGAACATCGGTTTGATCTCCTCGCTGTCCTGCTTTGCCCGCATCAACGAGTACGGCTTCATTGAAAGTCCGTACCGTCGCGTAGTCGACTGCACGGTGGTCGATGAAGTTAAAGTGCTCAACCCCGGTGCGACCAATCTCAAGGTCGGCCAGGTGCTACTGCGCACAGAGGCGGATGCCCTGAACGGGGCCCTCGGCGCCGACAAGCAGCCGGCGGAACTTGAGGCCCACTGCGACTACCTTTCGGCGTGGGAAGAAGACAAGTACATCGTCGCGCAGGCTAACATCAGCCTCGATGAGAGCGGTCAGATTGTCGATGAACTCGTCAACGCGCGGCAGGCCGGCAACTTCGCCCTGCTGCATCGCGACCAGATTCAATACATGGACGTCAGCCCGAAGCAGTTGGTTTCGGTGGCTGCCTCGTTGATCCCGTTCCTTGAAAACGACGACGCTAACCGCGCGCTGATGGGCTCGAACATGCAGCGGCAGGCTGTTCCGCTGCTGCGCGCCGATGCCCCCTACGTTGGCACCGGCATGGAAAAGGTCACCGCCCGCGATTCGGGCGCGGTGATCATCTGCAAACGCTCCGGGATTGTCGACTCGGTCGACTCGGAACGCGTCATTGTCCGTGTGGACGGTTCGGCCGCCCACGAAGGGCAGATGTCGCGCGAAGTCGGCGCGGACATCTACACCCTGACCAAGTTCAAGCGCTCGAACCAGAACACCTGTATCACGCAAAAGCCGATCGTCAAGGTAGGCATGCGGGTGAAAAAGGGTGACGTGCTCGCCGACGGTCCTTGTACGGATCAGGGCGAGTTGGCGCTGGGCCGCAACGTGCTGGTGGCCTTCATGCCCTGGCGCGGGTATAACTTCGAGGACGCCATCATCATTAGCGAAAAGCTGGTGAAAGAGGACTACTACACCTCCATCCATATCGAAGAGTTCGAGATCGAAGCCCGGGACACCAAGCTCGGACCCGAAGAGATCACCCGCGACATTCCGAACGTTCCCGAGGCCGCGCTGCGCAACCTCGACGCATCGGGCGTGATTCGCATCGGCGCTTCGGTGAAGTCGGGCGACATCCTGATCGGCAAAGTCACGCCGAAGGGGGAAACGCAGTTGACCCCGGAAGAGAAACTGCTCCGGGCCATCTTCGGCGAGAAGGCCGGCGATGTGAAGGATGCTTCCTTCTACTGCCCTCCGGGCATTGAGGGCGTGGTCGTCGATTGCAAGATCTTCAGCCGCAAGGGCACCGAACTCGACGAACGTTCCAAGCAGATTCTTGAAGAGCACATTGCTCGTCTCCATCGCAACCTTGACGACGAAAAGCGCATTCTCTCGGACGAGCGCGCCAAGCGTCTGGCCAAGATGTTCGATGGTCACGTGGTGCTCGCCGACCTGCACGATGAGAAAACCAACAAAAAGCTTCTCGCGAAAGATACCGTTCTCACGCGCGATCTGATTGAAAAGATTCGCGGTCGCGACCTGAAGCGCATGCGCCTCAAGGACCGCGACCCGCGGCTCAACGAAGCCATCGACGAGATCGAGGAGATGACCTCGCGCCAGATTGCGGTGCTCGAAAAGATTACCGAAGAGCGGGCGGCGAAGCTGAAGAAGGGCGATGAGCTGCCCCCGGGCGTAATCCGGACGGTTAAGGTCTACGTGGCGATGAAGCGTAAGCTTTCGGTCGGTGACAAGATGGCCGGCCGTCACGGGAACAAGGGTGTCATTTCGCGCATCGTGCCCGAAGAGGATATGCCATATCTGCCCTCGGGGCAGCCGGTGGAAATCATTCTGAATCCGCTGGGCGTGCCGTCCCGTATGAACGTGGGTCAGATTCTCGAAACCCACCTCGGCTGGGCGGGTTTGACGCTGAAGCGCCACTTCGCCACGCCCGTCTTTGACGGCGCCACCGAGTCCAACATTAAGACCCAGTTAAAAGAGGCTGGCCTGCCCAGTTCGGGTAAGGTGCAGCTGGTCGATGGCATGACCGGGCAGCCGTTTGACCAGCCGGTTACCGTCGGCTGCATCTATATGCTGAAGCTGTCCCACCTGGTCGACGACAAGATTCACGCCCGGAGCATTGGACCATACTCGCTCATCACTCAGCAGCCGCTGGGCGGCAAGGCGCAGTTTGGTGGCCAGCGCTTCGGCGAAATGGAGGTCTGGGCGCTCGAAGCTTACGGCGCCGCCTATGTCCTCCAGGAGCTGCTCACCGCCAAGTCCGACGACGTCTACGGCCGCGCGAAGATCTACGAGGCCATCGTCAAGGGCGAAGCAGCCGCCGAACCCGGCGTCCCGGAGAGCTTCAACGTTCTGATTCGCGAACTGCAGTCGCTCTGCCTCGATGTCGAGCTGATCAAGAAGCAGCAGAGCAGTTCTGATACGGCACTCGCCGCCGACTAATGTAAGGAGACTAAGCCATGTACCGATCTTCCCCCTATGAACGTGCAAATCTGATCGCGGATTTTGATGCTATCCGGATCAGTCTGGCCTCCCCGAACAAGATTCGGAACTGGTCTCACGGCGAAGTGACCAAGCCGGAGACGATTAACTACCGTACCTTCAAACCCGAACGCGACGGGCTGTTCTGCGCCCGTATCTTTGGACCGATCGCCGACTGGGAATGCCTGTGCGGTAAGTACAAGCGGATGAAGCATCGCGGAGTCATCTGCGATAAGTGCGGCGTCGAAGTTACTTTGTCGCGCGTGCGCCGGGAGCGGCTCGGCCATATCGAACTGGCGAGCCCCTGCTCGCACGTCTGGTTCTTTAAGGGCCTGCCGTCGCGCATCGGCTATCTGCTCGATATCACGCTCCGCGAACTGGAGCGGGTGCTCTACTTTGAAGCCTTCGTAATTGTTGAGGCGGACAAAGAGACGGGCCTGAACCTGGCCGAGGTGGTTTCGGACGAACGGAAGCGGCAGCTCGATCAGGAGTTCCCCGGCAAGTTCGTCGCCATGATGGGCGCCGAAGGCATTAAGGAGCTGCTCAAGAAGGTCGATACCGAATCGCTCTCGAAAGAGATCCGCGAGCGGATGAAGACCGAGCAGAGCCAGCAGAAGAAGCTGAAGTTCGCCAAGCGTCTGCGGGTGTGCGAGAGCTTCCGCAAGAGCACGAATAAGCCCGAGTGGATGATTCTCGATGTGCTGCCGGTGATTCCGCCGGAGTTGCGTCCGCTGGTGCCGCTCGATGGCGGCCGCTTTGCCACCTCGGACCTGAACGACCTATATCGTCGCGTGATCAATCGCAACAATCGGTTGAAGAAGCTGATCGAGTTGCACGCGCCCGACGTGATTGTCCGCAACGAGAAGCGCATGCTGCAGGAGGCCGTCGACGCGCTGTTCGACAACGGTCGCCGCGGCCGAGTGCTGCGCGGGGCCAACAACCGGCCACTCAAGTCGCTCTCGGATACGCTGAAGGGCAAGCAGGGCCGCTTCCGGCAGAATCTGCTCGGCAAGCGTGTCGACTACTCGGGCCGTTCGGTGATTGTGGTTGGTCCTGAACTCAAGCTGCACCAATGCGGATTGCCGAAGAAGATGGCGCTCGAACTGTTCAAGCCGTTCATCTACCACCGCCTGGAACAGCGCGGCCACTGCACCACTATTAAACAGGCTAAGGAGTTGGTCGAGCAGCAGGATCCGGTAGTTTGGGACATCCTCGAAGAGGTCATCCGCGATCATCCGATCATGCTGAATCGCGCGCCGACCCTTCACCGGTTGGGCATTCAGGCCTTTGAGCCGGTGCTCGTCGAGGGCAAGGCGATCAAGCTTCATCCGCTGGTGTGTACCGCCTTCAACGCCGACTTTGACGGCGACCAGATGGCCGTTCACATTCCGCTGTCGCCGGAGGCGCAGATTGAAGCCAGCACGCTGATGCTGGCCTCGAATAACATCCTGTCTCCGGCGCATGGCTCGCCCATCACTATTCCTTCGCAGGACATGGTGCTGGGTCTGTATTACCTGACCAAGAAGCGTCCGGGTACCAAGGGCGAAGGCAAGAAGTTTGCTTCGATGGCCGATGTTCTCATCGCGCTCGAAATGGGCGAGGTGGAGACGCTGACTCCGATCAAGTTGCGCTACACGGGCCGCGTGATCGATCTTGAGAATGCCTTCGACAAGCAGAACATCATGCACTCCGAGCCTGTTGAGTACAACAAACAGGACATGGAAACCACGGTCGGCCGCGTCATTTTGAACGACGTGCTGCCGGCTGACATGCCGTTCATCAACGGCCTGCTCAAGAAGAAGGGCCTGACGCAACTGGTGCAGTACTGCTACCTGAGCTCAGGTTTGAAGACTACCGTTTCGATGCTCGACGATATCAAGTCGCTCGGGTTCCTGTATGCGACGCGCGCCGGCATCTCGATCGGCATTGACGACATGGTGGTGCCGAAGTCCAAGCCCACGCTCGTCAAGGACGCCGAGAAGGCGGTGATCGAAGTACAGAGCCAGTATCAGAATGGCGCGATCACGCAGGGCGAACGCTACAACAAGATCATCGAGATCTGGACCCGCGTGACCGAAATGGTCTCGGACGAGATGTTCAAGGTGATGGAGGAGGACGACCGCACGGGCCGCTACCTCAACCCGATTTACATCATGGCCGACTCGGGCGCCCGCGGCTCGAAGCAGCAGATCCGGCAGCTGTCCGGTATGCGCGGTCTGATGGCCAAGCCGTCGGGTGAGATTATCGAGACCCCGATTACGGCGAACTTCCGTGAAGGCCTGAACGTGCTGCAGTACTTCATCTCGACGCACGGCGCCCGTAAGGGGTTGGCCGATACGGCGTTGAAGACGGCCGACTCGGGTTACCTGACCCGTCGTCTGGTAGACGTGGCGCAGGACGTGATCATCTCCGAGTTCGATTGCGGCACGGCCGAAGGGATCTTCGTCGAGCCGATTGTCGAAGCGGGTGAAGTGATTGAGCCGCTGCGGGACCGGATTGTCGGGCGCGTGGTGCTCGAGGATCAGTTTGACTTTGAAGGCAAGCTGATTGTCGGGGTGAACCAGGAGATCTCCGAGGCGCTGGCGAGTCAGATTCAGGCGGCGGGTATTGAGCGGGTGAAGATCCGTTCGGTGCTGACGTGTGAGTCGAAGCGAGGGGTCTGCCAACTTTGCTACGGGCGGAATCTGGCGACGGGCCGGTTGGTGGAGCGCGGCGAGGCGGTGGGCGTGATTGCGGCGCAGTCGATTGGCGAGCCGGGCACGCAGCTGACCATGCGTACCTTCCACATTGGTGGCGCGGCGACGCGTGCGTCCGAGCAGAACACGCAGGATGCTCGGACGTCCGGTTATGTAAAGTACATCGGCGTTAACACGGCGTTGAATCTGAAGGGCGACATCATTGCCATGAACCGCTCCGGCATTATCGCCGTGGTGGATGAGAAGGGTAGGGAACGCGAGCGCTACCAGATCGTCTACGGGGCGCACATCAAGTTCGCCGACGGGGCGGCGGTACAAGCTAACGAAGTGCTGCTTGAATGGGATCCTTACTCGTTCTCGATTCTGACCGAGATCTCGGGTACGGTTCACTTCAAGGACATGGAAGAGGGCGTGACGTTGGCCGAGCAGGTGGACGAGGTCTCGGGCCTCAGCCAGTTGGTCGTAGTCGATGCTCCGGAGTCCAAGAAGCAGCCGATGTTGATCATCCGTCCGGAGGGTGGTCACAAGGCCGACGAGAAGCGGTACATGATGCCGACCCATGCGCACCTGATGGTGCGGGATGGCGATAAGGTGCATGCCGCTGACGTGCTGGCGAAGCTGCCGCGCGCGACCTCGAAGACGAAGGACATCACGGGCGGTCTTCCGCGCGTCGTGGAACTCGTCGAAGCGCGCAAGCCGCGCGATCCGGCGGCGATTGCTGAGATCACGGGTACGATCAAGTTCGGGGAAGTCACCAAGACGGCTCGCAAGCTGTATATCATCGGCGATGATGGTCAGCAGCGCGAGTACGCCATCGCCCGCGGCGCGCATTTGAGCGTGCAGGAGGGCGAGCGCGTGACGGCCGGTGATCAGCTGGTGGACGGCCCGATTGACCCGCACGATATTCTCAAGGTCCGCGGTGAGCACGAACTGCAGAAGTACCTCGTCAACGAGGTGCAGGAGGTCTACCGGCTGCAGGGCGTGAACATCAACGACAAGCACCTTGAGGTGATCACCCGGCAGATGATGCGGTGGGTGAAGATCGAGGACATCGGCGACAGCGAGTTCCTGCCCGAGGAGGTGGTGGACCGGTTCCGCTTCAAGGAAGAGAACACGCGGGTGCTTGATGCGGGTGGCCGGCCGGCGATCGGCAAGGCGATTTTGCTGGGCATTACGAAGGCCTCGCTTTCGACCGACTCGTTCATTTCGGCGGCCAGCTTCCAGGAGACGACTCGCGTGCTGACCGAAGCGGCGATCAACGGCAAGGTGGACAATCTCCGTGGTCTCAAGGAGAACGTCATCATGGGTCGGCTGATTCCGGCGGGCACGGGTATGGACTACTACCGCGGGGTGAAGATCGCGGGCGAGGACATCCCGGAAGAGGAGCCGACGCCCGAGGTCGAGGTGAGCCTCGCCGACAGCATGGCCGATTACGAGGACACGGCGCGGACCTTCTACGCCGGCGGCCTCAGCGAAGTAACCCCGGACGGCGGCGGCGACGGCGATCTGGCCGAGTAACGCTCCGTTTCGTTCGAAACGACAACGGCCAGGCGTCTGCCTGGCCGTTGTGCTTTGCAGAGAGCCGGTTAGGCGAAGATCTCGCGGAGGCGGCGGGCGACGAGGCGCTCTTCGCCGGGATCGTTCATGAGAAACGTCAGTTCGAGGCCGCGGCCGCCGGGGCCGGGGAGGGCGGCGATGCGGGGTTCGCCGTCGAGGAGGCGGCGGAGGACTTCGGCCGAGGAGAGGGCGCGCGCGGATTCGTCCCAGTTGGCGATGACGCGGTGGACGCGACGGCCGCGTTCGAAGGGGGACTTGGCGACTTCGAGCTTGGCTTTGCGGAGTTCGTCCATGACGTAGGCGGCCTGTCGTTCGTACTCGCGGTCAAGGGCGGCGAAGTCGAGTTTCGAGTACTTTTCGAGCGCGGCGAGGAGGCCGATCATCTCCTCTTTGTTGACCTTCATGCCGCGGCCCTGGGAGTCGGAGTGTGGGCTTGAGTTGAGCCAGGCGGCGTCGATGAGGTCTTTGCGGCCGGCGAGGACGCCGGTGCTTTGGGGGCCGCGGACGTGTTTGCCGCCGCTGAAGGCGAGCAGGTCTACGCCGGTGGCGGCGAGGCGAGGGATGTTGTCCCAGCTGGGCAGGAGATTGGCGGCGTCGACGAAGACGGGGATGCCGGCTTTGCGGGCGAGGGCGAGGCACTCGGCGAGGGGGACGGGCGTTTCCCAGGCCCAGTCGCCGCGGGTGCCGCCGAGGTAGTAGATCATGGCGACATTGGGGGTGAGGGCGTTGACGAAGGCATCGCGGGAGTCGGTTTCGACGATGCGGACGCCGGCGCTGCGGACGGCGTGGTCGTAGCCGTTGCGGTGGGGTTTTTGGATGAGGACCTCGGTTTTCATGCCGGTGAGGTCGGGGAGGCGGCGGACTTTGGCGGTGTCGCTGCCGGTGAGGCAGGCGTAGGTGGCGAGGGCGATGGCGCCGGCGGTGCCGGAGGTGGGGAGAGCGGCTTCGGTGCCGCAGAGTTTGGCCAGGCGGGTGCCGACGGCGTCCTTGACTTCGGCGAGGACGGCGAAGTCTTTGGCGGCTTCGGCCATGATGGACTGGATTTCGGGCCACATGCGGGAGGCGCCGACGGTGGTGACAGGGCCCTGGAAGTTGAGGACGGGGCGGAGGCCGAGTTCGGCGTACGGGTTCCGGGGTTTGGGGGCGGCTAGGCCTAGGGAGGATAGAAGGGGGAAGAACCAACGGCGCTGGAGCATGACAGCATCTTATCGTTTGTGGGGTCGTTTGTGGGGTCGCTGATGGGGTCGCGCTGCGATGGGTCAGGCGAGCAGAGAGTGGAGGACGTGGCCGTGGACGTCGGTGAGGCGGCGGTTGAGGCCGTTGTGATACCAGGTGAGTTTTTCGTGGTTGAGGCCGAGCAGGTGGAGGACGGTGGCCCAGAAGTCGTAGACCGTGGTGGGATTCTCGGCGACGCGGCGGCCGAAGTCGTCGGTGGCGCCCCAGGAGGAGGCGGGCTTGACGCCGGCGCCGAGCATCCAGACGGTGTAGGCGTCGGGGTTGTGATCGCGGCCAAGGGTGCCTTCCTGATGCGTCGGCATGCGGCCGAACTCGGTGGTCCAGAGCACGAGCGTATCGGCGAGAAGACCGCGGGCGTCGAGGTCGGCGATGAGGCCGGCGGTGGGTTGGTCGAGGATTGGGAGGTGGCGATCGTAGTCGGCCTGGAGGGTCTTGTGGGCGTCCCAGTTGAGCAGTCCGTCGACGCCGGAGGCGCGGGAGGCACAGTAGAGTTGGACGTAGCGGACGCCGCGTTCGACGAGCCGGCGGGCGAGCAGGCAGTTGCGGGCGTAGGCGGCGAGCAGGGGATTGGCGTGGTTGGCGCCGTAGAGGTCGAGCGTGGCCTTCGATTCGCTGGTGAGGTCGGCGACTTCCGGGGCCGAGAGCTGCATGCGGGCGGCGAGGGAGTAGGAGGCGATGCGGGCTTCGAGTTCGGATTCGCCGGGGTGGCGGGCGGCGTGGCGGGCGTTGAGGAAGCGGGCGTGGTCGAGGGTGGCCTGATCGGCAGCGGGGGAGACGCCGGTGGGGCGATTGAGATTGCGGATGGGGCTGGCGGCGTTGAAGGCGACGCCCTGGTGTTCGGCCGGGAGGAAGCCGGAGGTCCAGTTGGCGGGGCCGGAGGGCGGGATACCGCGGACGTCGGGGATGGCGACGTAGGCGGGGAGGTTGTCGCTTTCGGCGCCGAGGGCGTAGCTGAGCCAGGCGCCGGCGGAGGGGAAGCCTTCAAAGACAAAGCCGGTGTTCATGGCGACGCAGGCGGGGCCGTGGGTGTTGGAGCGCGAACTCATGGAGTGGAGGAACGCCATGCGGTCGATGTGGCGGGCGAGATGAGGCAGTTTGGTGGTGACGAGTTTGCCGGACTGGCCGGCGGGAGCGAAGGCCCAGGGGCTGCGCATGAGGTTGCCGTTGGCGCCCTGGAAGGTGACGTCTTTGTCGCCGCCGGGCAGGGGTTGGCCGCTGCGGCGTTCGAGTTCGGGTTTGTAGTCGAAGGTATCGAGGTGGGAGACGCCGCCGGGGCAGAAGATCTGGATGACGCGTTTGGCTTTGGGGGCGAAGTGGGGTTGGCGGGCGGCGCCGGAAAGAAGTTCGGCGGCGGCGATGGCACCGAGGCCGGTGAGGAAGCCGCGGCGGTGGAGGGCGTGGCTGTTAGAAGACATAGAGGAACTCGTTGGTGTTGAACAGGGCGCGGGCGAAGGGGAGGAAGCCATGCTGGGCGAGGAGTTGCAGGGATTGGTCGAGTTCGGCCGTTTCCGGGGGGCGGCCGTAGGCGAGGAGGAAGGCCTGGCGGATCTGTTCGCCGGGCGGGAGATGGGCGAGGCGCCGTTCGAGGGCGCGGGCCATGTCGATGGTGAAGCTGTGGTTGAGCAGGGAGAGCGATTGCAGGGGTGAGGTGGTGGAGACGCGGCGAGGTTCGGGCAGGGAGGAGTCCGGGCAGTCGAAGACGGTGAGGAGTTCGGTGGAGATGGAGCGGGCGGATTCGGCGTAGGCGGAGCGGCGGTAGGTTTCCGGGCCGAACTGGTCGAGGGGGAAGTAGGTGGCGACGTTATCGACGGTGTACTTATAGAGGCGGAAGCTGGGGCCGCCGCGTTCGGGGTTGAGGACGCCGGCGACATGGAGGAGGGAGTCGCGGACGGCTTCGGCGCTGAGGCGTTGGGGCGGGAAGCGCCAGAGGAGGCGGGAGGCGGCATCGAGGCGGGCGGCGGCGGGCTGAAAGGCGCTGGACTGCTGGTAGGCGGCGGAGAGGAGGATCTCCCGGTGGAGAGGCTTGAGTCGCCAACCGTGGGCGAGGAGGCGTTGGGCGAGGTAGTCGAGGAGTTCCGGATGGGAGGGGCGTTCGCCGTTGTAGCCGAAGTCGGAGGGGGTGGCGACGAGGCCACGGCCGAAGTGGTAGTGCCAGAGGCGGTTGGCGATGACGCGGGGGGTGAGCGGGTTGCGGTTGTCGGCGAGCCAGCGGGCGAACTGGAGACGGGCTTCGCCTTCGGGGGCGTCGAGGGGGAGGGTGAAGTTGGCGTGGGAGAGCGTGGAGAGGCTGGCGGGGGCGACGGGGTCGCCGCGCTGCATGACGCTGCCGCCTTTGAGGAGATAGACGGGTTCGGCGGGCGGCTGGAAGAGGCCGGCGTAGGCTAGGGGGAGGGGCGCGATCTGCTTGCGCTGGGTTTCGGCGGCCTCGAGCTGGGCTTCGGCGGCTTCGAAGGCGGCGCGGTCGGCGGGGTTGAGGGCTTCGAGGGTGATGAGGCGATCGAGGTCGGGTTGGCGGAGGGGGAGACGGTTGTCGTGGGAGGCGACGGGGGTCCAGGATTGGCCGTCGAGGGAGAGTTCGATCTGGTACTGGGAGACGGTGTTCTGTTGGAAGCGCCCTTGGAAGGCGCGGAGGCGATCGGTGGACCAGGCGAGTTTCTGGACGAGGGCCGGGGCGGGCAGGGCGAGGGTGATGGAAGCGGGGCCGGTGCCGAGGGGGAACCAGCGTTTGTCGAAGGCAGCGTCGTTGAGGTGGCGGGGGTGGTAGGCGTCGGGGTTGCCTTCGGCGACGCGGGTGGAAGAGACGGAGAGGGTAGCGCCGGGGGCGAGGTTTTGGCCGGAGGGGGAGAAGAGTTCGAGTTCGTCGAGGCCGCCGGGGAAGCCCTGGGGGGCGGAGAAGCGAACGTAGCGGGCGCGGGCGATGGGCCAGGACTCTTCGGCGCCGAAGGGGGAGACGGGCGGCCGATGGCGGGCGCGGAGGGCGGCTTCGGCCGGGGCGCGTTGGGCTTTGGTGGATTCGGTGAGGCGGGCGAGGGTTTCGCGGGCGGTTTTGGCCTGTTGCTCGAGGGGGGTGAGGAGGGCTTGGTGAGCAGCGCGGGCGGCGGGGGTGGCGACGGGGCGGTCGGCATGGGTAACGCCGTTGAAGATGGCGGCGAGGCGGTAGTAGTCGAGTTGTTGGATGGGGTCGAACTTGTGGTCGTGGCAGCGGGCGCAGTTGACGGTGAGGCCGAGGAAGGAGGAGGCGGTGGCGTTGACGATGTCGTCGAGGTCGTCGGCGCGCTGCTGGCGTTTGGCGGCGAGGTTGGAGTTGCCGACGGTGTCGTGGGGTCCGGCGACGAGGAAGCCGGTGGCGACTTCGACGTTGGGGTCGCCGGGGGCGAGGAGGTCGCCGGCGACCTGTTCCATCATGAAGCGGTGGAAGGGGAGGTCCTGGTTGAAGGCGCGGATGACGTAGTCGCGGAAGCGCCAGGCGTGGGGGCGGATGTGGTTCTGTTCGTAGCCGTGGGACTCGCCGTAGCGGATGACGTCGAGCCAGTGGCGGCCCCAGCGTTCGCCGTAGGCGGGGGAGGCGAGGAGGCGATCGATGAGGTTTTCGTAGGCGTTGGGGGCGGGGTCCTGGAGGAAGGCTTCGATTTCGGCGGGGGTGGGGGGGAGGCCGGTGAGGTCGAAGGTGGCGCGGCGGATGAGGGTGCGGCGGTCGGCGGGCGGGGAGAAGGCGAGGCCTTTTTGGCGGAGGCCGGTGAGGAGGTGGGAGTCGATGGAGCCGCCGGGGTTGGCGAGGGGTTGGAGGGACCAGAAGGAGGCGGTGGCGCGGGGCCGGAGGGTGAGGGGTTGTTCCCAGGGGGCGCCGGCGGCGATCCACTGCTGGATGACGGTGCGTTCGGCGGGGGGGAGACCGCCGCCGGGGGGCATTTCGCCGCGTTCGACGCGGGCGAGGAGTTTGGCGGGGAGGACGGCGGCGGCGGTGGCGCGGGACTCGAGCGAGAGGTTGCCGAGGCGCGTCGAGTTGTTATGGCAGGACAGGCAGCGCCGCGCGAGGATAGCGGGAGCGTCGGCGAAGGCGAGGCTGGCCAGACCCAGCAGGAGGACGAGGCGCATAACTATCCTGATTGTACGGGAAATTAGCGCCGAGTAAGGCTGCGGCTGTCTGATTCGACGGGTTTTTCGGGGTGATTACGCGGCCAGCCTTGGCTTCGGCAGGGGATAGCGCTCGCGCAGATCGGCGTAGTCGTAATCGGGAGCGTATTTGCGCATAAGTTCTTTTTCGTGAATCAGTTCAATGACGAAGCAGGGTAAGACCGCCGTGGGTTCCTTTTTGGCCTGGTCGGCGATTTTGAGCAGTTCTTCGATGACATAGGGCGGCGGATCCGGTTGGTTGATGAGCCCTGAGTCGGCGGTGATGTCGACCGGCTCGGGCGGATTTACGGGAAAGTCTTTGCGGTTTTGGGCGAAGAGGCGCTGCAGTTTGATCCAGGCGGCCAGATGCTCCTTCTTTTTCCGGGCGAGGAACCGATAGACTTTGTCGTCGTCGGCGGCCCGTTGCACGGCGTAGTAGCTGAAGTGTTCGTCGGGCACTTCGGGCCATTCGCGGAGGAGTTTGTCGTGCTCGACCTGAAACTGGAGCATGTGCCGGAGTAACTGGTGTTCCTGCTCGGAATCGGGCCGGAATTTGCGTAAGTTGGCCTGATGGAGCCGGACATAGGCTTTGCGGTCGTCGACCGAGAGCAGGGTAGCGAAGGCCGGCAGGTCTTCGTCGTGGACGTCGACGTATTTGCCGACGGTGATGGCGTTCATGGAGCTGCGATTTTTGCCTTCGACGGTGACGGGGCCTTTGCTTTTGCTGCCGTTTTGGCGCGCGGTTTCGGCGCGTTTTTGTTTTTGTTCCTCGGTGAGGATTTTCTTCATGACGGTTGCCTCTTGCCGGGAACTTTCTGGCGGTTGGGCCGTGGTGAGTTCCCTGATTCCACGGTAGGGGAGGGGGAGCGGCAACCGGAACGCGGGCGCGGTGGGGGTGTTTGGAAGTGATTGATAACGGGAGGGTTGTCAGTTGAAAAAATATTTGACTGAGCTGTGACGGCGGTTTTGGGGGGTAGGGCGGTGGCCCGGGGCTCGAGGCCCCGGGGCGCCGCTGGCGGGGGAATGTCGAGTGTGCATGGGGGCGGGCCCACGGGGGACAACTTCTCAGCAAAACGCTCAGGAGTAAACTCCGGGGGCACAGACGCCCCGCCAACGGACCAGTTCTTCTGTTCTCCCTCCGCCCGTTATCGCGTCCCAGCCCGGTTTCCTGTGCGCGGATGATGAATTTCAAGAGAAGCTCTGCGGCATGCGCTTCCGACTGATTTCACGGAAATCGGGGGACCGTATCCTCGAGCTTAGGCTGTCTTTGGCTTGACGAATAGTGGGCGGGCGCTTTAGCGAGATCGGGGTTGGCGCCAAGAGTTGAGTCCACTCAATGCTCGACTGCAGTTGGCGTGGCGGCTGAGGCGCCGGGTGCGCGCCCCGGCGGCGTTTGCCGGAGGCCGTTTCTCGCCGTCTCCATGCCCAGACCAGGAATTGGTTAACGGCCCGGCGCGGATGTCCGGCCTGAGGCCGGACGGGGCACAACTCGTGCCTGCGACTGTTTACGAAATCCACGGCGCTCTCGCCGTGCGGCGACGGACTCGCCGGTGGGCATGAACAGCCCTTGTCCGTCCGACCAACCATGGCGCCGCGGAAGTCCCGGATGTCCTTCGCGGGCACTTTGCCCTGCCACTTTTTGCATTGAAAGCAAACTTGGAACGAGAGCAGCGCGACCCGTCGGACGCCGACGCCGTCGATACCTCCATCGCCGCTTCGGCCAGTCACCTCCACTTTCAGGAAGCCTGACTCCCGGAGGATACGCTGGCAGAGTCGCTCAAATCCTTTCGGCGGTCACTCCCTGCATCACGCCGATGAGGTCGTCCTTCCATCCGGCGGCACGGTTCTCTACAACCTCAGCCGCGACGGTTCCATCACCGGGTTGACGCGTCATTATGCTCGTCTGATGGACTGCTGCGAGGACTTCCTTGCTGTCGGATTCCTGGAGTCGCCTACCCTTGGCAATGAGTGCCCACACGCCGCGCGACGCGTTTTCCAAAGCCGTGGATTTCCCGAGATTGCTCTGGGCCCACCGCAGGTTGACGCCTACGCGGCTCTCGCGGCACGCTGGTGAGACGGCGGCGGGATAGAAGCGATGGCTCAAAAAAGTTTTGCATGAACACGGGCGAATTCGAGTATTCTAAAATCAGATTTTCGGATCCGGAAATCTATTAATAAAATCAGGGACCCGCTATGCCTGGTTGCAAGTTTGCCTTGAAGATGCTCACTCTGCTGGTCTGCGCCGCCGTGTTGCCGGCGGAGGCACAGGATCTGTATGACCGGAACCTGGTCGTAAATGGTGGGGCGGAGGCCGGACCCGCGGTCCCCAGCCCGGAACAGTCCGTCTCGAACCTGCCCGGATGGAGGGCGTACGGTGGCTTCACCGTGACTACTTACAATCCGGACGGGATCACCATGGGGGACGATGGGCCGGCGGATCGCGGAAAGCAACTTTTCATCGGCGGCAGAAATGCCGGCCGCTCCTATGCCGAGCAGGTGATCGCCCTGAACGGCATGGCTCCGGGAGCGAAATTCCACATGACCGCCTTTATGGGTAAGAACTACGGCAACCAGAATCCGAAGGACGTGAAGCTGACGGCAACGTTTCAGGACGACAGAGGCCAGACGATTCAGGAAACGACGATCAATGGCCCGGATACTGCGGTGGACTACGGCATTCCAGGCGGGTTGCAGCCGCGCTCGATCTCAGGCTACCTGCTGCCCAACGTGACCCAGGTGAAGGTGATAATTGAGTTGACCGCGCTGAATGAAACGAACGGGAGTTCCCTTGTCGCCGACAACATCGAACTGGTGCTGACCCGGGACCGCTTGACCGGCGTGAACATTCTGAACAATGGAAATCTGGAGGCTTCTCCCGCGACGTCCCCGGTGCGGGGGTGGAACGGGCCCATGGACAGTCTGAAGGTGAAGGATTACTCCAACCCGACCAGCAGATGGGACTTGGTCACCGCCTCTCCGGGACCCGCGGCGCGGGGTAAGAACTATATGTCCTTTGACGTGGGGGGGGATGCGGGCATCCAGAAACAGATCTGGCAGACGATCGAGGTGACGCGCAGCCCATACCAGGCGGTGATCGATGCGGGCCAGATGCGCTACCGCCTGGAAGGGTGGCTCGGCGTGGCGGAGGGTGTTGAAGACGAGATCAAGATGCGGCTTGTGTTCCAGGACGGCAGGACGCCTGCCGGCATGATTGGCGCCGTGGAGACGGCGACGCTGAAAGGGCAGTCCGGCGCGCCAGCGCTGCGTTTTGTTGGCGTTGGCGGCGGCGCGGCGGCACTGCCGGCGGGGACGCGTCGTGTCCTGGTGGAGATTGTGCTGACCAAGCGTTCGACGGTGGTGGACGACATGTTCGCCTATGCGGATGAGATGTCTCTGGTGCTGACAGCGCCGCCGCAGGTCACTATCGAAGGCGTGGGCAACGCCGCCAACTATGTTGCGGGCAAGGTTTCAGCGGGAGAGATCCTGGTGGTGTACGGGACGGATTTCGGGCCGGACCAGGTGGCGGGCTACACGATTTCAAACGGTGCCTTCACGACGTCGGCGGGTGAAACGCGCGTGTATTTCGACGATGTCCCAGCACCGATGCTCTACAGCGCTTCGGGCCAGTTGAGCTGCATTGTGCCTTATTCGGTCACCGGCCGCCAGACGACGCGGGTGCAGGCCGAGTTCAAAGGCGAGAAGGGCAACATCCTGACGATTCCGGTGTCGGCTTCGGTGCCCGGCCTATTTACGCTCGACCAGACCGGGAGAAACCAGGTGGCGGCGTTGAATTCGGATTACAGCTTGAACGGCGCGTCGAGACCGGCGGCGCGCGGTTCGATCGTGATGCTGTTTGGCACAGGCGAAGGCCCAACCACGCCCTCGGGCTCGGACGGAAAACTTGCGGTGGGCGTGTACCCGAAGCCGGTGGCGAATGTGACGGCCCAGGTAGGCGGTAGGGATGCGGAAGTGCTGTATGCGGGGGCGGCGCCGGACCTGGTGGCGGGCGTGATCCAGATCAATGTCCGTATTCCGGCGGATGCGCCGTTGGGAAACGTCCCTGTGGTGATCAAAGTGGGCACAGAAACGAGCCAGTCCGGGGCGACGCTGACGATCCGGTAGCCGGGCCAGTGTTACGTCCTGGAATTGTCTTGACCTAAACGCGAGATGGAGTCGTACTGTGGGAGCAATGCCACTGCCTGCGGCTCCTGCACTTGCACGGAGCGATGGGGAGCGATGCGGACGGTAGGAGTTGACCCGGTTGCGCAGCGCCCCGCAGGAGGTCCCCATCTGTTGGTTTCGAACCACCTGGAGATTCGCGTTCCTGATAGACTACAGACGGAAAGGTCCTCTATGGAGCGCGAATCTGTCATCGTAAGCGATCCGGAAATCCTGGGAGGTACGCCGTGCTTCCGCGGGACTCGGGTCCCTGTCGATTCCTTGATCGACTACCTCGAAGGCGGTGACACGCTGGATGAATTCCTGGACAACTTCCCCTCCGTGACCCGGGACGCTGCCATCGCCGCACTGGAAGAAGCCAAGACCCTCCTCACCAGCCCGCGATGAAGATTCTCATCGACGAGAACCTGCCGCGCAAACTCGTCGCCCATCTCGACGCACACGAATGCCGCACGGTCGTGTCATGCGGCTGGTCCGGGAAGAAAAACGGTGACCTGCTTGCCGTGGCTGATCCGCTGTTCGATGTTCTCCTGACGCTCGATAAGAACCTTCCCTATCAGCAGAATCTGGACTCAGTACGAATCGCGGTGCTGATCGTTGCTGCCTACTCGAATCGTCTTGCCGACCTGCTTCCGCTGCTGCCCGAATGTCTCGCGGCGTTGGAGACCATTCAGCCTCGGCACGTGATGCGCATTGGGATCAATCCGCCCCGCTGAGCGCATCACTCGGGATCCTTCTGCCAAGTCACCACTACGCGATTCTGATCGGGTTTGTAGACCACACCCGCCACCGTTTTCGAGCGATAGCAGGGCCCGCTATCGTGCCGAGAATTCGAGCTTGTGGCCGGCAGCCATCCGTGCCTGGTTGGTATCGCGGGTGGTACCATGAAGGTGTGTCGAACGCGAGAAAACTCATCGCCAAAATGCGCTTCAATTGACGCGACTGGCGAATTGAGGACCTCCAGGTCAGCGCGGACAGTCTGGGCATCGATCACGATCAGCATGGGACCAGCCATGTCGTATTCGGGCATGTCAGCTCGGGACGGCTCTCCGTCCCGGCCCATCGTCCCATTAAGCCGGTGTGCGTGCGGCTGTTTGTGGACTTAGTTGACCGAACAGGCGATAACAATGAAGATTGACAAGACGCTCCTCAACTCCTACCCGTTCACCATTCGCCCACTGTCAGAAGAGGACGGTGGTGGCTTCGCGATTGAGTATCCGGATCTACCTGGCTGCATTTCGGATGGAAACACGCCGGAGGAAGCAATCCAGAATGGGAGCGATGCCGTGAAATCGTATCTGCTCAGTTGCGCTAGACATGGTGATCCGATTCCGAAGCCGAGCGAGGCGAGCGGGCAGTGGCGGCAGCGTGTTCCAAGAAGCCTGCACGCTCGCCTGGTCGCGCGGGCGAGGCAGGAAGGCGTCAGTCTGAACACTCTTGTGACTGCAATGATCGCAGAGGGGCTTGGCAAGCGGCGAGCTTCCTAGCAGGTGCCGGCCGGTTCGGGGGTATTGGCCGAAGGAATCGACCCTGTGCGATCGATGAGCTTGGCCTGGGTGACGGGGGCGCGCCGTTGGCGAGTTCTTTGGCTTTGGCGTGGCCGGGGCTGGGCGGATCGCGGGTAGGAGGCGGCGCGGGAATTTGTCCGGTGGCCGCGGTGGCCAAGAGGGCGAGGAACTGTGTGTCGACCAGATTGCTGGTCGGAAGCTGGGGTTGGTTGCGTTGCTGTTTGCCGACTGGCCGCTACCTTGCTTTAGCCCTAAGAATCGAGGCTTGCAGGCTCGAGGGTCGGGGTGCTCGTCAGGGCTTGGGGGTCCTGCGGGCGGCCGACGAGGGGCTTTTTCTTTTCGCGCCAGTGCTTTAGACCGCAGGCGGTGGCGACTTCCAGGGAACGCGCGCAACGGACTCGCTTCGGCCCGGCAGGGTGGCCTGCGCTACCGCTACCGTGCAGAGGCCGATGACCCCCAAGCCCACCACCGTGACGCGCTCGCCCGCCTGGTAGCCCAACTGGCGCATGCCGGCGACGCCGAGGTTGGTGAGCGGCTCGTCGCCGACCTCGAGGATCACCTCGACGACCTTGCCGAGGTCGGTGCCGGTGGAGAGGGCGGAGAGTTCGGTTTCGACAAAGATCTGGTGCTCGCCGAGGGAGTCGAGTGAGTAGGTCTCCTGTTCGAGGCGGAGATCGCGGGCGCCGTGGAGGACGGCTCAGGTGAGGGTGACCTGATTGTGCATGGCGTTGCTCAGTCAGGATGACACGAGTTCGGGCATACTCGTGTAGATGAGAGTTGCGGCTTGGATTTTGGCCGGCGCGGGGTTGGCGCTGGGGCAGTGGGAGACGGGGGCGGTGGTGCGGTCCGACGGCGGGGCGTTTCTGCAGAATACGATTCCGCAGGTGGGGACGCTGGGGGACGGGAGCCTGATGGTGGTATGGGGGGCGCGGGCCAAGGGAGACGGGAACGGGAGGATCTACGGGAGCTTTTCGCGGGACGAGGGGAGGAGTTGGAGCGCTCCGCGGCTGCTGATTGACGACCCGCAGTTCCACGACGGCGACCCGAACCTGCTGGTGGACGGCAACACGGTGTGGGTGTTCGGGACGCGGGTGCGGATTCCGAACGACATCCAGAAGGCCTGGACAACGGTGGTGAAGAGCACGGACAACGGCGCGACGTGGTCGAAGGCGGGGGAGGTGTTTGTGCCGCGGCAGTACACGCCGGGTAAGCAGCACAACGGCATCAAGCTGCGGGACGGGACGTACGCGATGGGGATTTCGTGGGACCGGTGGGCGGAGAAGGGGATGAACGCGCGGACGGAGGGGGAGATGGACCTGGCATCCGGGGTGCTGCTGTCGGCGGACGGGGAGCGGTGGACGCTGCACGGGGAGATTTATGCGCAGACGCCGGACAAGGTGCGGCCGGGGTTTACGAACGGGCTGGGCGAGCCGTCGATGGTGGAGTTTCCGGACGGGGAGATGCTGATGATTTTGCGCAGCGGGGGGCCGCGGCACTACGAGGCGCGGAGCCGGGACGGGGGGCATACGTGGTCGAAGCCGGTGATGAGTGCGCTGGTGGGGGCGAACACGCCGACGGCGCTGTGGGCGAACCGGAAGCAGCCGGAGGAGGTGGTGGCGGTATGGAACAGCAATCCGCTGCACCGGTGGCCGCTGGTGGCGGCGCTGTCGCGGGACCGGGGGCGGACGTGGTCGAGCCCAAGGGTGCTGGCGAACCCGGGGCGGCAGGTGAGCTATCCGGGGCTGACGCAGTTGGCGGGGGGTGAGTTGGTGGCGGTGTGGCAGGAGGATGATGGGAAGGGTGGGCGGGATATCCGCTACGGGAAGTTCAGCCGGGAGTGGCTGCACGGAGGAGGACGGTAATGAGTGCGAATCGGGAAGCGATTGGGTTGCCGCTGGCGGCGCTGGAGACGCCGGCGCTGTGTCTTGATGCGCGGGCGTATGAGCGCAACGTGGAGCGGATGGCGGAGTACATCATCCGGCGGCACGGGCTGGCGTGGCGGCCGCACATGAAGGGGCAGAAGGCTCCGGAGCTGGCGCTGGCGGCGCGGCGGGCCGGGGCGGTGGGGGTGACGTGCGCGACGGTGTACGAGGCCGAGACGATGGTGGAGGCCGGGGTGACCGGGGTGCTGGTGGCCAACCAGGTGGTGGGGGAGCGGAAGCTGGCGCGGCTGGCGCGGCTGCAGCGGCGGACGCCGGTGATGGCGGCGACCGACAGCGCGGCGCACGCGGCGATGATGGACCGGGCGGGGCGGGAGGCGGGGGTGGTGATTCCGGTGCTGGTGGAGCTGGACCTGGGGATGAACCGCTGCGGCGTGGCTCCGGGGGAGGCGACGGTGGAGCTGGCGCGGGCGATTGGGGCGATGCCGGGGCTGCGGCTGGCGGGGCTGATGGGCTGGGAGGGGCACGTGCTGGCCTACGAGGAGGGGGAGAAGCGGGAGCGGGTCGGGGGGGCGATCGGGGCGCTGGTGGAGACGGCGGCGCGGTGCCGGGCGGCGGGGATTGCGGTGGAGATTGTGTCGGCGAGCGGGAGCGGGACGTTTCGGATGTCGGCGCCGCTGGGGGGGATCACCGAGGTGCAGGCGGGCGGGGGCGTGTTCTCCGATTTGAACTACGAGAAGTGGGGATTGGCCGACCATGAGTTTGCGCTGACGGTGGTGACGCGAGTGGTGAGCCGGCCGAGCGCGACGCGGATTCTGGTGGACGGGGGATTCAAGACCATGTCGACGCAGCACGGGGCGCCGCGGCCGCTGGGGGTGGGGGCGGTGAAGAGTCTGGTGCTATCGGCCGAGCACGGCAACATTGAATTGGAAGAGCCGGATACGGTGCACCGGGTGGGGGATCTGGTGACGTTCGTGCCGGGGTATACGGACAGCACGGTGTGTCTGCACGATGAGATGTGCGTGCTGCGGGACGGGGTGCTGGAGGCGGTGTGGGCGATACCGGGGCGGACGGGGAGGCGGTGAGTTAACCAGGTAGCGCGGCAGGTGCGTTCTGCGAGCCATAGCAGCCGATGTCACCGTAGCCCATGTCGTCGGCGAGGATCAGGATGAGGTTGGGCTTCCTGGCGGCGGCGAGGGCCGCCAGGAAGGTGCGCCGGGAGAGCCTTTACTGGACCGGGACGAAGCAGTAGAACAGGCCGGCGCCGCCGGTGCCGACGAGGTTGGCCTGGCTGCAGCCGCGGGAGGGGTGGGTGGAGTTCCAGGAGATGCCACCGCCGTTGCGGTCGTGGTGGCCGACCTGAGCGATGCCTTCGGCGTTGCTGGTCCAGTTTTTACAGGTGTGGTCGGCGCCGTCGGTGTAGGCGCGGCCGTCGGGTTGGGTGCCGGTGAGGACGTCGTGCTGGTTGGGCTGGGCGCCGACGCCATTGACCTGTTCGCCTTTTTCGTTGAGGGCGTTGTTGCGGGTGATGAGGTTGCCGACGCGGGCGAGTTCGACGGTATCGCCGTGGAGGTGGGCCTGGTCGCGGGCGATGGCGGTGCCTTTGGCGTTGTGCCAGGGGCCGTTGCCGATGCGGTCGCGGGCGTTGACGGCGGGTTTACCGGCTTCGGCGGAGATGCTCAGATACGCTTTCCAGTTGGTGAACTGGGAGCCGGCGGCGGCAGCGAGCTTCTGGCAGTGGGCGTCAGCGCCGGCGAGGCCACCGAGGTTGGCGCCATCGCCGATGCCGACGCTGGTGACGAAGAAGGTCATGGGGGCCGGGGCGGGCTTGGCGGGGGCGGTCTGCTGGGCGAGGGCGGACAGCGACGCGAGGGTCAGGCTGAGGGAGAACAGTATGGGTTTCATAAGTTTTCGATCACACTACTATACCTGCTCGGCTAATGCGGACGGGTTGGGGGAAATCGCGCAGCGGGATGGGTGGTCAAGCCCCTACTCGGAGGCGAAACCGGGCCTGGAGGGCATTGGCACTTGAGATGCAAGGTCTGGGCGAGAGGAACCCCTATGACTGCTCAAGACGTGATGACCCACCCGGTGCAGAGCTGCCACCCGGAGATGAACCTGGCGGCCGCGGCCGCGCTGATGTGGAACTATGATTGTGGCGCGCTGCCGGTGTTGGAAGACGGCCGCCTGGTAGGCATGATTACAGACCGGGATATCTGCATTGCGCTGGGGACGCGGGACCTGCCGGCGCATGAGGTGACGGTGCGGGACGTGGAGACGACGCAGGTGACTACGTGTACGCTCGAAGACAGCCTGCACCATGTGCTCGAATTGATGCGGCGGGCGCGGGTGCGGCGGCTGCCGGTGGTGGATCGGGAGGGTGGGCTGGCCGGCATCGTGACGCTGTCTGACGTGGCCGTGCGCGGCGACAAGCGTTCGCGCGGGGAGATCGTCGAGACGATTCAGGCTTTGCGCGGTCAGCAGCGGGCGGCGGCCTGAGCAGGCTGGGGGGGCTGGGGCTATTCGGGCTCGACGCTGATGCCTTGGCGGACGGCGTAGCGGGAGAGTTCGGCGGTGGTGCGGAGGCCGGTCTTGTCCATGATGTTCTTTTTGTGGAACTCAACGGTGCGGGGGGAGACATCAAGGACAGTGGCGGCCTCTTTCATGGTTTTGCCTTCGGCGATCAATAGCAGGACTTCGCGCTCGCGCTGACTTAGTTCGGTTCCGGCGGCGCTGCGATCTTCCGGCGAGACCATGAGGTTGCGGAGGACCTTGTCGGCAATGCGGGGGGTGACGTAGGTGCGACCCTGGAGCACCTCATGAATGGCGTTGAGGAGTTCGTCGGTGGCGGCGTGTTTGAGGACGTATCCTTCGGCGCCAAGGCGGAAGGCGCGGGTGGCGAGAGTGGCGTCGAGGCTGCCGGTGACGAAGATGAAGCGGGTGCGCAACCCCTTGGCGCGGCACTGGCTGAGGGCTTCCAAGCCATTTAATTCGGGCATGGAGATATCGCAGACGACGAGATCGGGGCGCAAGCGTTCGACGGCCTGCACAAGTTGGCGGCCATCGCTGACGGTGCCGAGGAGGGTGTACTGATTCTCGAGGATTCGCTGCAGGCCTTCGAGGACGAGGGCGTGGTCGTCAGCCAGGAGGATGGTATTCGGTGTCATTTGGTAGCAGGGCGAACTCCGGCTCCGATGCGTAGTCGTGAAATTGGGGGCGGCATCGTTACAGGGATCACTCTAGGGGGAGCGCCTTAGATACCGAAAAAAACTGCCGGGTGCATCCCTCGTAGGAATAGGTCTCCAACCTAGGGACACTACGAGTATAGTACTTCTGCGGCGGGATCTATACTGGCCAAGTAGATCGGAGGCGGCGGTTGCAAAGGCCGGCCAAATAGATGGTACCCCGGATGAGTAAGTACCACGGCCGGCCTTGCAGGTGCATTAGTAAGTGGCATAGGAGTGATCTTTATGAGTGCAACTGTGTTGCCAGTTGGAGAGTATCGGCCGATTCCTGGGGAGGCTGGCGTGGTTTCCTGGGATATTCCTGGGGCGATTGCCCACAGTTCGCAGATGCAGGTGGTGTTTGATCGGATCCGCCGGGTGGCGCCGCACTTTCGGACAGTTTTAGTGACGGGGGAGACGGGCACGGGCAAGGAACTGGTATCGCGGGCGCTGCATGAGTTGAGCCCGGCGACGGGGCGGCTGGTGACGTTGAACTGTTCGGCGGTGGTGGAGACTCTTTTTGAGAGCGAGCTGTTTGGGCATGTGCGGGGAGCGTTTACGGGGGCGTTGCAGGATAAGGTCGGACAGTGCGAGTTTGCCGACGGGGGCACGTTGTTTCTGGACGAGATTGGGGATATGCCGCTGGCGACGCAGGCGAAGCTACTGCGGGTGCTGCAAAACCGGGAGGTGCAGCGGGTGGGGTCTTTGAGTTCGCGGAAGCTGGACCTGCGGGTGGTGGCGGCGACGAACAAGGATTTAAGGCGCGCGGTGCGGGAGCATCAGTTTCGGGAGGATTTGTACTTTCGCCTGGCGATGGTGGAGATCCACCTGCCCGCGCTGCGGGAACGGGCGGGGGACTGGCCGCTGCTGGCGAGTTACTTTCTGCGGCAGTGGGCAGGGCGGTACAGCAAGCCGGTGGCGGAGCTTTCGGCCGAGGCGGCGCAGGTGTTTACGCTGCACGAGTGGCCGGGGAATGTACGGGAGCTGGAGAATGTTCTGGGCTACGCGTGCATGATGTGCCAGGGAGATACGGTGGAGGTGGAGGATTTGCCCTCGTATCTGCTGGCGCCGCTGGACCGGCCGGGTTTGGGGGTGGCGGCGGGTGGTGTTTCGGTGGCGGAGGAGGCTCCGGCGGGGGTGGCGATGAACACGCTCGAAGCGTGCGAGGCGCGGATTTTGCGGCAGGCACTGCACCGGGCGGGGTGGAACCAGACGAAGGCGGCGCAGGCGTTGGGGACGACGCGGGACCGGTTGCGCTACCGGATGAAGAAGTACCAGTTGGCTAAAGAACAGTTCACCTCATCGGAGGTTTTGTATGGGGAGGTTTTGTATGGATAATCGTCCCGTGTTCTTGGTGGTTGGCGACTTTTCGGCGGAACGAGTCGATTTTGGGGGGCTGTGCGCGGAGTTTGGCTGGCGTCTCGAGCGGGTGCCGGGTCTGGAATCGTTGTCGCTGGAGGGTGGGTTGCCGTGTGCGGCCGGACTGATTGATACGTCGCTGGATGGCGGCGCGCAGTTGCGGCAGGCGCGGCGGTTGTTTCCGCAGATTCTCTGGATTGCCTGCAGCCGGTTCAGTTCGACGCTGCCGTGGGCGGAACTGGAGCGGTGTGGCGCGTTTCACTTTTTGCATCGTCCGCTGCGGGCGGCCGAGTTTCTTCATGCTCTTGGGTTTGTGGATGCAGTTGCGGCCCAGCACAAGCGTATGGAGGCTGCTTTGAATGCCTCCCATGCGGCGTAAGAAATAAAAACGAGGATCTTTAATATGTTTGATTCGTATTCGCCGCCCGAGCTGCGCTGGTTCGCGCTGTATGTGCGGGTTCGCCATGAGCGGACCGTGGAGAGGCAACTGGCGGAGAAGGGCCTGGAGGCTTTTCTGCCCTGCTACGTGGCGCGCCGCCAGTGGGCGGATCGGCTGAAGATGATTGAGTTTCCCCTGTTTCCCGGCTATCTGTTTTGCCGGTTTACGTCGCAGCAGCGGGGGGCGGTGCTGTCGGCGTTTGGGGTGGTGCGGATTGTGGGGTTTGGGAACCAATTAATGCCGGTGGATGATGGGGAGATTCTGGCTTTGCAGCAGGCGGTGCGGGCGGGGGTAGCGTGTGAGCCGGCGCCGTACTTGAAGATCGGCCAACGGGTGCGGGTTGGGTACGGTCCGTTGAACGGGGTGGAAGGGATTTTGACGGAGGCCAAGAAGGGTCACCGGTTGGTTCTTTCGGTAACGTTGCTGGAGCGGTCGGTTTCCGTAGAGGTGGATGAGGCGGCGGTGGAGGCGGTTTCGGCGCCGCCCCTGCAGGCGCTGCGGGCGCAGGGCGCGGCATTTCGGGTTCCGGCGTGATGTTGCTATTCTAGGGAGTCTTAAATTTGGGCTGCCTTCCGTGCCCGAGCAGCCACCCATAGCCACCAGATCCGGGTCACAAGATCCGGAAAGTGGCCCTTCCCCTCCATGGTTTCTAAACAAGATGTATCTCAGAAAGAGTCCGTGGCCCGCTCGGCAAGGATTTCGGTAGTCGCTATTGGCGCATCGGCCGGGGGCTTGGCGGCGATTCGGGAGTTTTTCGAGGCGCTCCGGCCGGATACGGGGATGGCGTTTGTGGTGGTCACCCACTTGGGCCAGGGTCAGAAGAGCGCGCTGACCAAACTGATAACCGGCATGACGGCGATGCCGGTGCAGGAGGTTTCCGGCACGGTGCAGTTGCAGCGGAACCATGTTTACGTGCGCCCGCCGGACTGCGAGTTGACGGTGAGCGGCAGACGGCTGGTCTCGCGCCCCATGGACCCGGCCCACCATTTCCCCCCGACGGTGATTGACACGTTGTTGCGTTCGCTGGCGGCAGACCGGGGCAATCCGGCGATTGGGATTATTCTGTCCGGCAGCGGCAGCGATGGTTGCGCCGGTCTGGCGGCACTGCAGGCCGAGGGGGGACTGACGTTCGTGCAGGACCGCCATAGCGCCGAGGTGCCGGAGCTGCCGGCGGCGGCGGCGGGGGCGGCCGACCGGGTGCTGTCGCCGCGGGCGATGGCGGAGGAGTTGCACCGGCTGGCGGTGCATCCGTACGTGGCGGCGCCGGCGAAAGCGGGGGAGGGGGAGGCCGCCGTGCGCGCGCTGCCGGGTTTGGAGCGGATTTTTGCACTCATCCGGCAGGCGGGGGGGCCGGATTTTTCGCTGTACAAGCCGAGCACGATCCACCGGCGGCTGGCGCGGCGGCTGGCGCTGCTGAATATCGAGAAGGTGGAAGAGTATTCCCACCGTCTCGAGGAGGATCCGCGTGAAGTGGAGGCTTTGAGCGCTGATTTGCTCATCAACGTGACCGAGTTTTTCCGCGATCCGGAGGTGTTTGCCTATTTGCGGAGCCAGGTGTTTGCCGGTTTGGTGGGTAAGGCTTCGGCGAATCGTCCGATCCGGGTGTGGGTTCCGGCCTGTGCGAGCGGGGAGGAGGCTTACTCGCTGGCGATTTCTTTGATGGAGAGTTTCGGCCCGGGGCAGCCGGCGCCGCCGATTCAGATCTTCGCCACCGATGTTAGCCCGGCTTCGGTACGGGCGGCGCGGGAGGCTGTTTATCCGGCCTCGGTGGCGCAGCAGGTTCCCGCCGAGCTGCTGGGGCGCTATTTCACCCCGGTGGAGGGCGGATTTCGGGTGACGCGGCAGGTGCGGGATGTTTGTGTGTTCGCGGTGCAGGACGTGACGGCCGATCCTCCGTTTTCAAAGATGGACGTGGTGAGCTGCCGCAACCTGCTGATCTATCTCAAGCCCGAGGTGCAGCAGAAGGTGCTGGCCACGTTCCACTACGCGCTGAATCCTTCGGGGGTGCTGATTCTGGGCACGGCGGAGTCGACCGGGGCAAATCCCTCTGAGCTTTTCCGGCAGATCGATCACGCGCAACATGTATATGAGCGGCTCAATGTCGTCAAGGATCTCTCCTTCTACGTCCGGGGCGTGGATACCCGCCGGGCGAGGGTAGAGACGCTTGCGGTCCCTCACACCACCCCGAACCAGGCGGACGAGATTTCGGCCGAGGCAGACCGGATCCTGGTGTCGCAGTACGTTCCGCCGAGCGTGATTATTGGCCCGTCGATGGAAATTTTGCAGTTTCGCGGTTCGACGGGGCGTTACCTGGAGCCCGCGCCCGGCCCGGCGACGCTGAACCTGCCGAAGATGAGTCGCGAGGGATTGGCGATTGATCTGCGCGCGGCGATTCAAAAGGCGCGGAAGACGCATGCGCCGGTGACGCGAGCGGGACTACGGTTTCTGCACGATAGCGGCTACCGGCAGGTGGATGTGGACGTGATTCCGCTGCGCCGCTCCTTACCGGGCCACTATGAGCTGATTGTGTTCCGGGAGCCGCCGCCGACGGCGCTGGCCGGCCCGGCGGAGGCGGCGGGCGGAAAGAAGGCGCCGGGCCGCGGTGACCGGAAAATGGTTTTGCTGCAGCGCGAACTGCTGGCTACGCAAGAGGACCTGCGGTCGATTATTGCCGAACTGGAGGCGAACAACGAGCAGTTGCAGTCTGCCAACGAAGAGATCCTGTCGAGCAACGAAGAGCTGAAAAGCACGAATGAGGAGCTCGAGACAGCCAAAGAGGAGCTGCAGGCGACCAATGAGGAGCTCTCGACGGTGAACGAGGAGATGCGCACCCGGCATACCGCGTTCAACGTGGCCAATGACGATTTGCTGAACGTCTTCGATGCGGTGGAGGCCGGGGTGGTGATGGTAGGCCCCGATCTGGCGATCCGCCGTTCGAATCTGCGGGCGCAGCAGATTTTGGGGCTGGTTCCGGCCGACCTGGGTCGTTTGTTGACCGGCATCAAGACGCGCCTCGATACGGCTCGTCCGGAGCAGTTGATTCTGCGGTGCATCGAGACGCGGCAGTTGGAGGAGCGGGAGGTTTGCGCCGAAGATGGCCGTTGGTATCTGCTGCGAGCCTGTCCGTATCGTGTGGCGGAGAACCGGATGGAGGGCGCCGTGCTCACGGTGCTCGACATACACGATTGGAAGAGCACCCGGGTGCGACTGGCCGCCTCCGAGCAGGCGTGGCGGGAGACCGTGGAGCAAGCCCCGGATTTTCTGGTGGCTGCCGATACCAGCGGCCGGATCCTGTTTTTGAATCGCACCGTGGTGAGTCTGGCGCCCGAGGCGGCGGTGGCCGGCAGCCTGTTTGAGGCCCTGGGCCGGGCGGACCGGACGAAGATGCGGCGGGTGCTGACCGGGGTGCTGGCTTCCGGCCAACCGATGGAGTTTACCTCTGGCGGAGCGAAAGGGACACCGGCTTGCCGTACGCGGGTCACCCCGATTCGGAGTGAGGATAGAATTGTGGCGTTGGCTATTCGCACCGAAAGGGTCGGATAGCATGAGCCGCCGTACCATGCAGTCTCCGATAGGATTTGTGGTTGATTCCGAGTTACGGGTGGTGGAGTTTATCGGCCACACCTCACCGTTGATCCGTCTGTCGCCGGGCGCGGCGACGTTGGACCTGGCCCGGTTGCTGACGGATTCGCTCCGTCCGGCCGTGCTCGAAGCGGTGGACCAGGCCCGGGAGACGCTGCGGGCAGTGGCGGTTGGCGGGGTGTCGTACTACGAATTGGGGGTTCGCCGGAGCGCGGACCTGAGCGTGACGCCGGAGCCTGGTGGCCTCTGTCGTATCGAGTTACACACCCACGGACGGGCGTCCAAGGCTTCCGCTATGGCCCACTCCGGGAGTACCGCCGAGGAGCTGGCGGTGGAGTTGGAGGCTACCAATGAGGAGTTGCGCGCTACCGTCAACGAACTGGTGAACGCCAATCAGGAGATTCGCCGGGCGCAGGCGGCGCTCGAGAAGAGCCAGAACGAGCTGCGGGCGCGCTACCAGTTTATGGCGGCGGTGCTCGATACGGTGGGCGCGCTGATTCTGGTTCTCGATCCGGAGGGACGGGTTGTTGAGTTCAATCGGGCCTGCGGGGTAGCGAGCGGAGGGCCGCAGGGCGAAGCTGGCGCTCTTCTGTTCTGGGATTTTATTCCTCCGGAACAGCTTGCCGAGTGGCGGGGGATCTTCGCCAAGCTTCTCGAGGAGACACCCACGAGTACCCACGAAAGCGACTGGCTGGTGCGGGGTGGGAACCGGAGGCGGATCGCGTGGTCGAACACCACCATGCGGCAGCCTGATGGCGTGCGCTACGTGATTGCAACGGGTATCGAGGTAACATCGCGCTATCTGGCCGAGCAGTTTCTGTCTGCCAGCGAAGCCAAGTTCCGCGCGGTGATTGAGAGCGCGGCCGAGGCCATTCTGGGCGTAGATCCGGTGGGTAAGATTGTGATTGCCAACCCGTCGGCGGCGCGGCTGTTCGGGTACACGCTGGAGGAGTTACTTTCGTGGGAGTTAACCCGCCTGCTGCCGGAGCGGTTCCGGGCGGCGCACCCCGATCACCTGCAGAGCTATTTTGATCAACCCAGGCCGCGGAAGGCGTTTTCCGGGTCTTTTTTTGTGGGCCGGCGGCGGGATGGCAGCGAAGTGCCGCTGGAGATCAGTTTGAGTACGATCAGCACGGCGGAGGGTGAGGTGGCAGTCGCTTTCATCCTGGACATCACGGAACGGATTCAACACCGGGAGCACCTGCAGGCGTTGGCCGGCAAGCTGCTGAAGGCGCAGGAGGAGGAGCGCCGCCGGATAGCCCGGGACATTCATGACTACTTGACGCAGACGATTTCGCTGCTGGGAATGAAGCTGGGGTTTCTGGCGCGGGAGGTGGAGGGCAACCAGGCGGCCGTGCGGGCCGGCCTTGAGGAGGCTCGTCACCAGGTTGATCTGATCCATGAAGAGGTGCGGGATGTTTCGCACCGGCTACATCCGACTACTCTCGAGTACTCGGGTTTGGTGCCGGCGCTGGAAAGCCTGGTGAACGAGACGGAGAAGCTGGAGAAGCCCCGGGTGCATCTGGTGATTGGTCAGTTGCCGGACTCGATCCCTCAGGGCGTGGCGACGGCGTTCTACCGGATCGCTCAGGAGGCTCTGCACAATGCGCTGAAGAGTGCCGCGGCAGAGAATGTTTCGGTGCATGTGAATACGCAGGACGGGCACGTCCATCTGGTCGTGATTGATGATGGTTGCGGCTTTGTGGTGGAGGAGGCCCAGCGGTCCGGCGGGCTTGGTTTGCTGAGTATGGAGGAGCGCACGCGCGAACTGGGGGGCACTTTTGCCATTCAATCGGCGCGGGGGAGCGGGACGCGCATCGAAGTTACGGCGCCGCTGGCGGCGGCTAGGTAATCACGACGCGGGAGTCCTGTTCGCGTGTCCGCTCGTTCTGCACGAGATCCGTCAGGCTTTGCAGTTGGCGGCCCAGGTAGCGCAGGTAGTCGTCCATGGTGAAGATGCCGGTGAGTTGACCGTGCGCATCGACGACGGGAACCCGGCGGATACCGAGCACCCGCATGCGGGAGATGACGACGTCGACGTCCTCGTCTTCGGCGGCGGTATGCAGCGGCGTTTGGAGGATGTCTCCGAGGGTGAAGACGGAGGGATCAAGCCCGAGGCCGATGACGCCGACGACGAGGTCGCGGTCGGTGACGATGCCGATGGGTTGGGCGGTGCGGTCGCCGGGCTCGTGCAGGACGAGGTCGCCGACATGATGGTCTCGCATCAGCTTGGCGGCCTGGGCTACCGTGTGGGAGCTGTCCGCGGTAATGACTCCGGTTGTTGCAAACTCACCGACTTTCACAAATGGCCTCCTGGGCTGGTTGGGGGTTGGGTGCGGACGCCGGGTGGAGCAAGGCGAGCACGGTGGCATCTTCGACGGACGGGAAGTCTTCGAACCACTCGCCGACGGCTCCCAAATGGGATGGTTCGAGGACGGAGACGACGGCATCGGCCTCGCGGGTGAGGCGTTGTAGGGTATCGGCGGGCGCCACGCCCACGCCGACGATGATTTTGGCGGCGCCCAGCTTGCGCATGGCGGCGATGGCGGCGCTCATGGTGGCGCCGGTGGCGATGCCATCGTCGATGAGAAAGACGGTGCGGCCGGAGAGCTGGAGGGGGCCGCGGCCGCGACGGTAGAGGCGTTCGCGGCGGCTCAGTTCGAGGCGCTCGAGGGCGATTTCGTGTTCGACTTCGAGTTGGGGAATCTGGAGCTTTTGCAGGAGCTCGTCGTCGAGTACGACGACTTCGCCGATGGCGAGGGCGCCCATGGCGAGTTCCGGCTGCCAGGGGACGCCGAGCTTGCGCACGAGGCAGACGTCGAAGGGGAGATGCAGCTCCCGCGCGACGGCGGCGCCGAGTACAACGCCGCCGCGCGGGAGAGCGAGCACGATGCCGCCGGGGGTGCCGCGATAGCCGCGGAGTTCGGCGGCCAGTTGACGGCCGGCGTCGGAGCGGTCGGTGAAGCGGTGCATGGCAGCTGGCTCCTAGCGTTGGAGGGACCGGAGGTAGGTGACGATGTTGTGGATGCGGAGTTGGGCGAGAGCGGCGGATTCGCCGGTGGCGCGGAAGGCATCGCCCCAAATGGGCATGTCTTTCGAACCGTGGGCGGCGGTGCCCGGGGAGCGGTCGAGGATCTCGGTGATTTTCTCCGTAGGGAAGGCGCCGCGATGGTTGGCCGAGAGTTGGGTGAGGTCGGTGGGGTGCTTTTTGAGTCCGACTGCGGCGGGTCCGTCGCCGAGGCCCTGGGTGCCGTGGCAACTGGAGCAGTAGGCGCTGAACATGGCGGCGCCGGAGGCGGCATGGATATCGGTGATGCGGGGCTTCAGGGGAGTCTTGGCCTTGGTGACCTTGACGGAGGGCGGATCCTGGATGCCGTCGAGGTAGCGCATGAGGTTATAGAGGCGCATTTGTACTTCCAGTTCGTCCGTTCCGCCGCTGCTGGCGCGGAAAACGTCGCCCCAGATGGGCATCTCTTCGCTACCGTGGGCGCCGGAGCCGCGGACGCGGCCGAGGGTCATCAGTACGGATGCGGAGGGGAAGGCGCCTTCGTTGGCCTGCGCCAGTTTGGTGAGATCGGGCAGCGGCCCGTGGAGTGCGGCCGTAGCGGGGCCGAATCCTTTTCCGTCCATTCCATGGCAGCTGGCGCAGTAGGCGCGGTACATTTCGGCGCCATCATTGGCGCGGGTCATCGGGATGGGCGTGTGTTTGATAGGGGGTTGCGCGTGGAGGAAACCCGTCAGCAGGAGCGCGCTAATACTCAGGGTAATTCGCATAGAAGTCCACCTCGGCTTTTTGTGAAACGCGCACAACGGACTCGCTTCAGCCCGGCCGTAGGGGCGAGTTAGTCGCCCGTTGTTGCCGTGCCTGCGCGGCCTGTGCGCTCCTTTTTTGGAACCGCGCACAACGGACTCGCTTCGGCCCGGCCGTAGGGGCGAGTTAGTGCCTGCGCGGCCTGTGCGCTCCTTTTTTGGAACCGCGCACAACGGACTCGCTTCGGCCCGGCCGTAGGGGCGAGTTGGTCGCCCGTTGTTGCCGTGCCTGCGCGGCCTGTGCGCTCCTTTTACAATTGCAAGTGCCGCGCCAAGGCGGATGGTGAGATAAATCAATGGTTTCCATATACCGGGCGGTGGCTGGCCACGCAGCCCTGGGGCACAGGACCCAGTATTTTGCGCGACGATGGGTACAGTGCTTCCCACGCTTCCCGGACTGCTCGGCATCCATCATTTCGCCCTGGCCGTTCCTGCCGGCCAACTCGACGCGCAACTCGACGCCTATCAGGCGCTGGGCTTTGCGATTGTTCATCGCGAGGACGTCCTGGGGACGGACCAGGTGCGTGAGGTTCTGCTGCGGCCGCCGGCCGGGCCGCCGTTGGTGCAACTGCTTTGCCCGCTTTCGCCGGAGAGCCCGGTGGCCCGGCAGCTGGATAAGCCGCGGCCGGCGTTTGCGCATCTGGCGCTGGCAGTGGCCGATATCCACGCCGCCTTCGAGTATCTGCAGGCGCAGGGCTATCAGTTGCTCGACGCGGGGCCGCGGCCAGGCTCGCATGGCACTACCGTGTTTTTTGTGCATCCGAAGTCTCCGGCGGAAGCGCCGCTGGGCTACCTTCTCGAAATCGTTCAGGACCCCGCCCGATGATTGCCACGACTGCCCCTTTGCTGCCTCCCGTTCCGGCTTCGGCGCCGGCGGGGCCGATTGAACTGGACCTGACGGAGGTGGCCGGAGTGGACGCCCAACTGGCCGCTATCCGGGATTCGCCGGCCACGGCGATTGCGCTGCCGGTGGGCCTTGAGTTTTATGCCGAGGTGGCGAAGTTCCGGGCGGCCCGGTATGTGGCGAACCGTCCGCTGTATCTCAAGGCGGTGCCTTCGCCCCGGCTGAATCAGATTCAGCTGACGCTGGCGGCGCTGGCGGCGCGCTTGGGGCGAGCGGATACGACGGTGTTGGTCAACGAGACCTTGGCGCCGCACCTGGCGGCTAACATGGCACACATTCTTACGGAGGAGTGCCAACTGCCGGAGGATCCGGCGGCGGGCTCTTACTTTATTGACAGCCTGACGCATCAACTCGCCGGCCTCGAGCCAGGGGAGGGGCGGGCGGCGGGGCCGCGGGCCGGGGAGCCGCCCTACCGGCGGGGTCCGTACGCTTCGATGTACGTGCAGCAGCCGTGGACCATCCGGCAGTACGCGGGGTTTTCAACGGCGGAGGCGTCGAACGCTTTCTACCGCCGGAATCTGGCGGCGGGGCAGAAGGGGCTTTCGGTGGCTTTCGATCTGCCGACGCATCGCGGCTACGATTCGGACCATCCGCGGGCGCAGGCCGACGTGGGGCAGGCGGGCGTGGCGATTGATTCGGTTGAGGATATGCAGTTGCTGTTCGACCAGATTCCGCTGGGGGAGATCTCGGTTTCGATGACGATGAACGGGGCGGTGCTGCCGATTCTCGCCTTCTACATCGTGGCGGCCGAGGAGCAGGGGGTGGGGCCGGAGCAGTTGGCCGGGACGATTCAGAACGACATTCTGAAAGAGTTCATGGTGCGGAACACGTACATCTATCCACCGGGTCCGTCGATGCGGATCGTGGCCGATATCTTCCGCTACTGCGCGGCGCACCTGCCGAAGTTCAATTCGATTTCTATCTCCGGCTACCACATGCAGGAGGCCGGGGCGACGGCGGCGCAGGAGTTGGCTTACACGCTGGCCAACGGCCTCGAGTATGTCCGCGCGGGTTTGGCGGCGGGTTTGGCGATTGACGAGTTCGCACCGCGCCTTTCTTTTTTCTGGGGCATTTCGATGCACCTGTGCACCGAGGTGGCCAAGCTGCGCGCCGCGCGGGAGCTGTGGTTTGCCCTGCTGCAGCCGTTTGCGCCACGGAATCCGAAGTCGAGCCTGCTGCGGGCGCATTGCCAGACGTCAGGCTGGAGCCTGGCGGCGCAGGACCCTTTCAATAACGTAACGCGGACGACGCTCGAAGCCTTTGCCGCCGTGGCCGGGCATACGCAGTCGCTGCACACGAACGCGCTTGACGAGGCGCTGGCGCTGCCGACCGATTTTTCTGCCAAGATCGCCCGGGACACGCAGTTGATTCTGCAGAAGGAGACGGGGATTCCGGGGATTATCGATCCGCTGGGCGGGTCGTGGGCGGTGGAGGCGCTGACCGAGGAGTTGCTGGCCGAGGCGCGGGGGTTGATTGCCGAGGTGGAGGAGCTGGGGGGCATGACGAAGGCGATTGAGGCGGGGCTGCCGCAGTCGCGGATTGAGGAGGCGGCGGCGCGGCGGCAGGCGGCGCTGGATTCCGGCCGCGAGGTGATCGTCGGGGTGAATCAGTATCCGCCGCCGGCGCCGACGGAGGTGCCGGTGCTATCGATAGATAATGCGCAGGTGCTGGCGACGCAGACGGCGCGTTTGGCGCGGCTGAAGGCGAAGCGGGACGCGGGGGCGGTGGCCGAGGCGCTGGCGGCGTTGACGCGCGCAGAGGGGAATCTGCTGGAGTTGGCGATAACGGCGGCGCGGGCGCGGTGTACGCTGGGAGAGATTTCGGCGGCGCTCGAAGCGAAGTTCACGCGCTATCAGGCGACGCCGCGGGCGTTGACGGGGGTTTATGTGAAAGAGGCGGCGGAGGACCGGGCGTTTGCGGTGGCGCGGGAGCGGGTGGGGGAGTTTGCGCGGCAAGAGGGGCGGCAGCCGCGGATCTTGATTGCCAAGCTGGGGCAGGATGGGCACGACCGGGGTGCGAAGGTGATCGCGTCGGCGTTTGCGGATCTGGGTTTTGACGTCGATCTGGGGCCGCTGTTTCAGATGCCGGCCGAGGTGGCGCGGCATGCGGTGGAGAACGATGTACACATCGTGGGGATTTCGTCGCTGGCGGGGGCGCACAAGCTGCTGGTGCCGGCTGTGATTGCTGAGCTGGCGCGGCTGGGGCGGCCAGACATTGTGACGATTGTGGGCGGGGTGATCCCTCCGGGGGACCATCCGGCGTTGCTGGCGTCCGGGGTGGCGGCCATTTTTGGTCCCGGGACAGTGATTCCGGTGGCCGCCGGGCAGATACTGGACCACGTATGCCGGCCCTCCCGCGCCTGACGCCGCTCCAATATCGCGATGGGATTCTGGCGCGCGACCGCGCCGTGCTGGCTCGCGCGCTGACGCTGATCGAATCCGAGCTGCCGGCTGATGAGCCGCTGGCGCGGGAGGTGTTGGCGGCGGTGCTGCCGCATACGGGGCGGTCGCTGCGGTTAGGGATCACGGGGGTTCCCGGGGCGGGGAAGTCGACGCTGATTGAGGCGCTGGGCGGGGAGATTGGGCGGCCGTTGGCGGTGCTTTCGGTGGACCCTTCGTCGCCGGCGACGGGCGGGTCGATTTTGGGGGACAAGACGCGGATGGAGCGGCTGGGGCGGAGCCCGGATGCGTTCATCCGGCCGAGTCCGGCGCGGGGACATTTGGGGGGCGTGGCGGGGAGAACGCGGGAGAGTATTTTGTTGTGCGAGGCGGCGGGGTTTGAGGTGATTTTCGTCGAGACGGTGGGGGTGGGGCAGTCCGAGACGGCGGTGCGTCAAATGACCGACTGCTTTTTGCTTTTGCTGTTGCCCGGGGCGGGGGATGAGGTGCAGGGGATGAAGCGCGGGATTTTGGAGTTGACCGATGTGGTGGCGGTGAACAAGGCGGACGGGGAGAATGCGGCGCGGGCGCGGCAGACGCAGCGGGCCTACGCGGCGGCGCTGCATCTGTTTGCGGCGGCGGCGCCGCCGGTGCTGACATGTTCGGCGCGCACGGGGGAGGGGGTGGCGGCGTTGTGGCAGGCGGTGCGGGCGCAGGCGGATCCGGGGCGGCGCCCGGGGCAGGTGATGGCGTGGTTTGACGAGTTGCTGCGGGAGCGGTTGTGGCAGCGGTTCCACGCCGATGGGGAGGTGGCGGCGCGGCGGGTGGAGTTGGAGGCGGCGCTGCGGGAGGGGCGGATGACGGCGCCGGAGGCGGTGGCGCGGCTGCTGGGTTAGGGGGTGGTGTAGCGGAAGACGAAGCGTTCACCGCCTTCGCGCTGCCAGACGGCGCCGGTGGGGCCGACGGTGAGCCACCAGGTTTCGCGTTCGAGCGGGTCGCGGGGGCGGATGGCGCGGCCGGTAAGGACGGCGTAGCAGCGGCCGGGTGCGGGGTCGCGGACCGAGCGGTAGGCGATCCACTCGGCGCCGACCGCGCGGGCGAGGCGGCCGAGTTCCTGCGTGGCGGTGTAGTCGGCCGGGTGGGTCCAGTGGGCGGCGTCGGCGCTGAGCGGGGGCTTTTCGAGATCGACGCCGCGGCCGGCGGCGCCGAACCGGAAGAGGGTTTGGGCGGCGGCGGGGAGGTGGCCGAGCCCCTCGCTCTCGGCGACAAAGCGCCAGCGCCAGTAGCCGACCTCGGCGCAGGCGGTGCGGCGGTGGGCGGCGCCGTAGAGGACCCCGGGGTCGCCCCAGCCGCGGAAGCGGGAGCCGGCGCCGGCGGGGGGATAGCGGAAGGGGGTGCTGAGGAGGTAGTGCAGGCCGTCGGCGCCCTCCGGCAGCGGGGGCTTGCTCTCTTCGAGGATGCGTTCGAGCAGGTCCTGGCGGCGGGGATCGCCGGCGGCGAGGCGGAGGGTGGAGACGACGTGCTGGCCTTCGACGGCGCGCCAGGCTTTCCACCGGCCGGGGAGCAGGGCGGCGGCGAGGGGTTCAGATGCGAGCGCGGGAGGCATCGAGGTAGTGGACGACGCGGACGAAGGAGTCGATTTCGTGCAGCATGGCGGCCGGGGTACCGGCGAGGCCGGAGTTGGCGCTGTGCAGCCAGCGGCGGGCGTGTTCTTCGCTGCCGCCGGTGATGGAATCGAGGCTGCGGAACAGGCGGACGAAGAGGGCGGCCAGCTGCCACTCCTTACCGGCGGGGTCGAGGAGATAGCGGCCGGCGGCCATGCGGGAGACGCTGGCGGGGGAGATGCCGAGGATGCGGGCTAAGTCGGCCTGGGAGACGTTGAGGATGGCGGCCGCGCGCAGCACGGCTTCGGTGAGCACCTGCCGCGCGGTTTCCGACCGCGTCCCCTCCTGCGCCAAGGCCTGTTTCGCACGCGCCATGAAAGATTGCTCCTGAAAGTGTTATCTCATAACGTTGCTGAAGAAACAAGTGCTCCCTCCCCCTTTTTCTCCACTGCGGAAACAGGTATATTAATAGCGTCCGTTCGCCAAACCGCTTAGGAGTCTCGCCGATGCGCTTGTTGCTCGCTGCTTTCGCTCTGCCGTTATTCGCCGCTGATCCGGCGGAGTTTTTTGAGTCCAAGGTCCGTCCGGTTTTGGCGAATCGTTGTTACTCCTGCCATGCGTTGACGCCGCAGTCCGGGCTGGCGGTGAATTCCCGCGCCGCGCTTTTAAAGGGTGGGCAGCGTGGTCCGGCGGTGGTGCCGGGTAAGCCGGACGAGAGCCTGTTATTGACGGCGGTGCGCCATGGCGACCCGAAGCTGCAGATGCCGTTCAATCAACCGAAGCTATCGGCGGCGGAGATTGCGGATCTGGCGAGTTGGATCAGCGCGGGTGCGCCGTGGCCGGAGGCGGCGGTTTCGCAGAAGTCGAATGCGCCGATGGTGATTACGGCCGAGCAGCGGAGTTACTGGGCGTTTGCCCCGCTGGCGAAGCCGGCCGCGGGTGCGTCGATTGATAGTCTGGTGCGGGCGCGCCTTACGGCCAAGGGGCTCGCGCAGAACCCGCCGGCGGCAAAGCGGGATTTGATTCGCCGGGCTTATTTTGATCTGACGGGGCTGCCGCCTTCGGCGGCGGCGGTTGATGCGTTTCTGGCCGACCGGTCGCCGGAGGCGTTTGCGAAGGTGGTGGATCAGCTACTGGCTTCGCCGCGCTACGGTGAGCGGTGGGGCCGTTACTGGCTGGATATTGCCCGGTACGCCGACGATAAGCTGTCGAACGACGTGTTTGATCCGTATCCGAACTCGTTCCGCTACCGGAATTGGGTGATTGCGGCGATGAACCGGGACATGCCCTATGACCTGTTTGTGAAGGCGCAGATTGCCGGTGATTTGCTGCCGAAACACGAGCAGCACCCGGACCTGGCGGTAGGGTTGGGTTTCTACGGGCTGAGTCCCGAACTGGTAGACGACCGGGTGGACGCCACCACGCGCGGCTTTCTCGCGATGACGGCGGCGTGCGCACAGTGTCACGACCATAAGTTCGACCCGATTCCGACGCGCGACTTTTACGCGCTGCAGGGCGTGTTCTCCTCGACCAAGCGGAGCGAGTTGCCGCTGGCGCCGACCGCGGAGGTGGCCGAGTACAAGCGCAAGGAAGCGAAGGTGAAGGAGCTTGAAGCCCGGATTCAGACGTTTCTGCACGAGCAGGCGACGAGCATGGCGAAGATTCTGACGATGCAGTCGCCGCAGTATCTGGCGGCGGCGCGGCGGGTGCTGGTGGGTCCGAATCCGGTGACGGTGGAGGCGGCGGCCGCGGCGGACCATCTGGACCTGGGGGTGCTCAAGAACTGGGTGCGGTATCTGAAGACCGGGCCCGAGGATAACCAGTATCTGAAGGGTTGGCAGAGCGAGTCGTTCGACGCCAATGCCTTCCGCGACCAGTGTTTCCGGGTGTTGGCCGAGCGGGACCGCGTGGACGAAGAGAACCTGGTCCGCAAAGCGAACGCCAAGGGCGCCAAGAACGTGGATGGTTATGTGACGGTGTCGCTGAAGACGGAGGATTTCTTCCTGTGGCGCGACCTTTACTTCTCGGACTTCTACGGCAAGGAGTTCAAGCAGGAGGAGGACGGGATTCTGTATTTTGGCCCGAACCGCGGGTATCTGACCTCGGACGGGACGATTGAGCGGTTTCTGACCGGTCCCTGGGCGGAGCACCTGAAGGCGCTGCGGGCCGAACTGAAGGAGCGGAAGGCGGCGCTGCCGGCGCAGTATGCCTATGCCCACGTGATTGAGGATCTGCCCAACCCGAAGAACCAACGGATTCACATCAACGGGCAGCCGGACAATTTGGGGCCGGAGGTTCCGCGGGGCTTTTTATCGGTTCTCAACGAGAAGCCGTTTACGACGGGCAGCGGACGTCTGGAACTGGCCAACGCCATGGTGGCGCCCGAGAATGCGCTGACGCCGCGGGTGATGGTGAACCGGGTATGGGCGCATCACTTTGGCGAGGGAATTGTGCCGACGGTGAGTAACTTCGGTCGCATGGGCGGGAAACCGAGCAATCAGGAGTTACTGGACTATCTGGCGGCGAGTTTTGTCAACAACGGTTGGTCGCTCAAGAAGCTGCACCGCGAGATCCTGCTTTCGGCCACCTATCAGCTTTCGGCGGCGAACACGCCGGCCGGTGTGGAGAAGGACCCGGCGAACCGGCTGTTGTGGCGGGCCAACCGGCAGCGCCTGGACGCCGAGAGTCTGCGCGACGCGCTGCTCGAGGCTTCGGCGGAGCTCGACGTGACGCCGGGCGCCGAGCCGGCCGACCTGGCGGCCAACGAGACGCGGAAGCGGACCATTTACGGGCTCGTATCGCGCCGGAAGCTGGACGGTACGCTGGCCCTGTTCGACTTCCCGAACCCGAACGCGACGGGCGAGCAGCGCAACGTGACGGCCACGGCCCTGCAGCAGCTGTTCTTCCTGAACAGCGACTTTGTAGACGCCCGGGCGCGGAAGCTGGCGGCGGATGCGGCGAAGGCCACCGACCGGGTGGGCTTCCTCTACCGCGCCGTCTTCTCCCGCAACCCCGAGCCGGAGGAGCGTAAGCTGAGTATGGAATTCACGCAGGCGGCCAAGGACCCGTGGACGCAACTGGCCAAGGCGCTGCTCAGCTCGAACGAATTCCTGTTTGTTAATTAAGGACACCCATGATGAACCGCCGCGACGCACTCAAGACCCTCGGAACCGGCTTCGGCATGATCGGCCTGGCAAATAACATTGCCGCTGCCACCGGCCCGCACTTTACGCCGAAAGCCAAATCGGTCATCTTCCTGTTTTTCAACGGAGGGCCGTCGCAGGTCGATACGTTTGACCCGAAGCCGGCGCTCGACAAGTTCCACGGCACGCTGCCGCCGGGGCAGACGAAGATGGGGCAGGGAACGCTGATGCGTTCGCCGTTTTCGTTCCAGAAGTACGGGCAATCGGGGATTGAGGTCTCCGAGATTTTCCGGCAGGTGGGCGAGTGCATTGACGACATTTGCGTTGTCCGGTCGATGTACTGCGACCTGCCGGCGCATCCGCAGGCGATGCTGCAGATGAACATTGGCCGGATCATTCCGGGCTTTCCTTCCTGGGGTTCGTGGCTGACGTACGGCCTGGGCAGCGAGAACAAGAATCTGCCGGGCTTTGTGGCGCTGTGCGCCGGGGTGCCGGACGTGGGCGCGAACCTTTGGGGGAATGCATTTCTGCCGTCGGTTTACCAGGGGACCTACGTGCCCAACGACGAGGCGGACCCGGAGAAGATGATTCAGCATCTGCGCAACGCGACCACCTCGCTGGCTGAACAGCGCAAGACGCTCGATTTTCTGAACAAGCTGAATGGTCTCGAACTGGCCAAGCGCGGGGCGGACCCGCTGCTTGAGGGCCGCATCCAATCGATGGAGGTGGCCTACCGGATGCAGGCCGAGGCGATGGATGCCTTTGACATCTCGAAGGAGCCGGCGAAGGTGCACGCGGCCTACGGGGTGACGCGCAATCCGGACGAAGCCGAGATGAAGATCAAGTCGGCGACGCGGGACGGCGACTTTGCGCGGGGGTGCCTGGTGGCTCGCCGTCTGGTGGAGCGCGGCGTCCGCGCCGTGCAGGTCTACTTCGGCAACGATAAGCCGTGGGACAGTCACCACAACATTCTGGTGCACCGGAAGCTGGCCCAGCAGGCCGACCAGCCGATTGCGGCGCTGCTCAAAGATCTGAAGGCGTCGGGGCTGCTGAAAGAGACGCTGGTGGTGATTGGCGGCGAGTTCGGACGGCGTCCATGGATTGAGACCAACGGGCGGATCAACGTGCAGAACGGGCGGGATCATAACAACGAAGGGTTCACCTATCTGCTGGCCGGGGCGGGGGTGAAGGGCGGTACCGTTTACGGCGCGACGGATGAGTTTGGCGGCCGGGCGGTGGAGAAGCGGGCGCACGTGCACGACCTACACGCGACGATTCTGCATCTGATGGGAATCGATCATACGCGCCTCACCTATCCCTACAGCGGCCGGTTCTTTCGCTTGACCGATGTGGCCGGTCAGGTGATGAACGACGTTTTGGCCTAGGCTCGCCGTGCCGATGTCGGTTACTTTTACCGCCGAGCAACTCGAAGCGGCTTTGGAGTCATTCGTCGCCTGCCCGGATGAGGAGCGGTTTGCGGTCCTGTTCCGGCTGCTGGCTCCGCAACTGCTGGTCTATTTTCGGGCCCGTGGTTGCGAGACCGGGGTGGCGGAGGACCTGACGCAGGAGGTGATGCTGACCCTGTTCCGGAAGGTGGACGGGCTGCGGGACCGCGACCTGTTCCGGCCGTGGCTGTTCCGCATTGCCAAGAACGCTCTGCTGCAGCACCTGCGCAAACAGGGACAGCGAGTGGAGACGGTGGCCCTGGCCGATCGGCTGGAGGGCGCGGCCTGGAATCCGTTCGCCGGCCTGGCGTTGGGCGAGTGGCTCGCGTGTCTGCCGGAAGCGGACCGGGAGTTGCTCCTGCTGCGTTATGTGGACGGATTCACGCATCATGAGATCGCCGAGCTGCTGGAGATGCCGATGGGCACGGTACAGTGGCGCGTTTTTCAGTTAAAAAAGAAGTTGGCGGAACATTTTCGATGAACTGGGAGATGGCATTGCAGCAGGAGGGCGCGCGGTGGCGAGCGGCTTCGTCGGCCGGCGCCCAGGACGTGGAGCGTCTGTTGCGCGGCACCATGGCGCGGCTCGGCGGCAGCGGTCTGCGGGCCGAAGAGGCCTTGGCGCTGCTAGGGCATCTGCTGGAGCCGCTGTGCGGAAGCAGCGGAGCCGCGTCGGCGATGGCGACGGCCGCGCGGCAGTGCGGCGGGGTCTCGCGCCGGACCTGGCCGCGGTTTGTAACTTCCTTAAGTGAACTGATCGGTTCGTTTTGCGGCCTGGCCGCCGGACAGTTGGTCGGGCAGGCCGGCCATTCGCTCGAGGTCGCCTAGATGTATCTCTGGCAGGAGATCCTGAAAGTTGCCGCCTATGCGGTAGCCCTGCCTTACTGCTGGCGCATACGGGGTGACTCCGCGCCCCACTCCCCGATGTGGCGGGCCTGGACGCTGATGGGACTCAGCGCTCTGTTGTCCATGGTGCGGCACAGCTACGAGGCCGTAGCGGAATTGGGCAATTGGGAGTTGACCACTCGCAGCTGGCGGCAGGTGGTGATTGTCGCCTCGCTGCTGGCACTCACGGGTGGCTTGCTGGAGTTGGGGCGGGCTTTTCGCGACGCGGGCATGGCCCCGCGCTGGCGGCGGGTGGACTGGGTTTGGCTTCTGTTGATTGCCTGCCTGGCGGTCCCGGTGGTGATTCACCGCGAGCGGATGGGCGATTCGGCGAGCGGTATTGCGGCGATGCGCTATCTGCAGTCCTTGAGCTCCGTGCTTCTCGCCGTGCCGGTTATTGTCGCGCTCGGGTTACATCGCATCAGCCGGTCGATGGCCGGAGGGCGCTGGGCGGTGGCGCTACGCTGGATGGTGGCGTTTCTGCTGGTGCGTCTTGGGAACTTGTATTTAGGCACCGCACTAGCGATAACGGGCGATTGGATGCAGTGGTCCAATGTTGCGGCGCCCTGGCTGTTTACGATGGCGGCGATGGAGCGCTGGAGCGTGACGCGGGCCGCTGTCCGCATGCGGCAGCAAATTTTTTTGGGCGCCAACAAACCGGCATAAAATCGCATCCCTTATGCATGCAGAAATTGGGAGCCTTGTTGCTGGGAGTTTGGCTGAGTGCGGTGTCCGCACCGGCGCAGGTCTTATACGGGTCGTTAACGGGTAACGTGACCGATGCGGCCGATGCGGCCGTGGCCGGGGCCAAGGTCGAAGCGGCCAATACCGCCACCGGGGTCACCCGGCAGGGAACCACCGACGAGCGCGGCACGTTTCTGTTCAACGACCTGCAGCCCGGGACTTATAAGGTTTCCATCTCGTCGCCCTCCTTCCGCGCCGTGGTGCAGAACGGCGTATCGATTGACGCCAACACGGTGCGCCGTATCGACGCGCGTCTGCAGGTGGCCAGCGTGACCGAGAGCATCGTCGTCGAAGGTTCGGCCGCCACGCTGCAGACCGACCGCGCCGACCTCAACACGCAGATCTCCAAGAGCCAGATCACCAACCTGCCAATTGGCGCGGGACGGAATTTCCAATCGTTGTATAAGATCATCCCGGGCTTCTCGCCCCCCACCGAACTGCACTCCGACGCGGGCAATCCGCAGCGGGCCATGGGCACCAACGTCAACGGCGCCAGTTACTCGAACAACAACACGCGCATAGACGGCGCCACCGTGAGCTACCCCTGGCTGCCCCACATCGTGGCGTACGTGCCGCCCCAGGATGCCATTGAAACCGTCAACGTCGTCTCCAACAGCTTTGACGCGGAGCAGGGCATGGCGGGCGGCGCGGCGATGAACGTCACCATCAAGAGCGGGACCAATGAGTTCCACGGCTCGGCCCACGAGTTCCACACCAACAGCGCCATGCGCGCCCGCAACTTCTTCTACTACGGTGGCAACCTGCCGAAGAACATCCTGAATCAGTTTGGCGGCACCTTCGGCGGCCCGATCAAAAAGAACAAGCTCTTCTTCTTCGCCGATTGGGAACGCACCGTCCGCCGCCAGAACGCTTCGGCCTTCCGCACTCTGCCCAACGCTCCGCTCCGCGGCGGCGACTTCAGCGACTTTGGGACCAACATCTTCGACCCCGCCACCGGCGCCGCCAGCGGGACCGGCCGGCTTCTGTTCCCTGGACTGCGCATCCCGGCCAGCCGCATCGACCCCGCCGCCGCCACCATGCTCGGCCTGCTGATCGCCCCCAACTACGTTGGCCTGCCGGCTGGTTCCAACCAGATTCAGAACAATCACTTCGCCAGCGGAACTTATGAGTTCAATCGCGATAACGCCGACTTCAAGGTGAACTACAACCCGACGGAAAAGTCCTCTGTCTTTGGCCGCTACAGCTTCTCGCCCAGCCTGATTTTTGATCCGCCGTCGCTCGGCGCGGCAGGCGGCGACGCCTTGAACGGCGGGCAGCCCGGCCGCGCGCCCGGCCTGATCCAGAGCGCCGCCATCGGTGGCACCTATACCGTCTCCCCGCGGGTCCTCATCGACGCCAACGTGGGCTTTACCCGGCTCCGCCTGAGCGCCGAGAACGTCGACATCGGCCGCAACTATGGCCTCGAAGATCTGAAGATTCCCGGCACCAACGGCGGAGACCGGCTGCAGGGCGGCTATCCGCGCTTCAACATCAGCGGCTTTTCCGCCCTCGGAAACCCGAACGTCTCCAATCCCTTCCTGTTCCGCGATAACCAGTACGTCGCGGTCGGCAACGTCGGTTGGTTCAAGGGCTCCCACTCGCTCCGCTTTGGCGCCGAGTACGCCTACTACACCATCAACCACTTCCAGCCCCAGGCCGCCTTCGGGCCCCGTGGCGGCTTCAATTTCACCGGCGGTCTGACGGCGCTCAACGGCGGCGCGGCCCCGAACCAGTACAACGGGTTTGCCGACTTCCTGCTTGGCCAGGCCCAGGGCATGGGCAAGGACGTGCAGAACATCAACCCCGCGGCGGTGCGCATGCCCTCCTACGGCTTCTACGCGCGCGACCAGTGGCAGGTCAACCGGAAGCTGACCCTGAACTACGGTATGCGCTACGAATACTATCCGTTTGCCACGCGCGACCACCGAGGCGGCGAGCGCTACGACGCCACGCTGAACCGCGTTCTGATCGGCGGTTTGGGCAGCACGCCCCGCGATACCGGTGTCGACGTCGGTTGGGGGCAGATCGCCCCGCGTCTCGGCATCGCCTACCGCGCCACCGAAAAGACGGTGCTGCGCCTCGGCTACGGCATCAGCATCGACCCGAACTCCTTCCGGAGCATGCGCGACGCCTACCCGGCCACCATCTCGACGCAGTTCTCCGGCGCCACCAGCTTCATTGCCGCCGGTACGCTGCGCACCGGCATTCCGGCTGTCGTCCCGCCCGATGTCAGCTCCGGCTCGATTCCACTGCCGGCCGCCGTCGGTACCGTCACCTTCCCGCAGCGCTTTAACCGCGGCTACATCCAGAGCTTCAACGCGACCATTCAGCGGGAGCTGATGAAGGACACTACGCTGCAGCTCTCCTACGTCGGGACGCGGGCCATTCGCCAGACGGCGGTGCTGAACATCAACACCAACACCGGCGCCGGCGGCGGCAACAATAACCGCGCCCTGTTTGCCCAGTTTGGCCTGATCGGCAACATCAACCAGCTGACCCCGTTCAATACCTCCAACTACAACGCCCTGCAGATGCAGCTCACCAAGCGGATGAGCCAGTCCTCGCAGCTGGGTTTGTCCTACACCTGGTCGAAGGCGATCAGCTGGGCCGATAACAACGACAGCGGCCTGACCTGGCAAGCCCCCGCGCTGTGGCGCCGGAACCGCGCCGTGGCCAGCTTCGACCGGCCGCAGAACCTGCAGATCTTCGGCGTCTACGAACTGCCCTTCGGCAAGGGGCAGAAGTACGCCACCAGCGGCTTGGCCGGCGCCGTGCTCGGCGGTTGGCAGTTGAACGGCATCTTCAGCGCCTTCAGCGGTTCGCCGTTTACGGTCTCGTCGGCGGGGACGTCGGTGAACTCGCCCGGCAACAGCCAGACGGCGGATCAGGTGGTGGATAAGGTCCGCATCCTCGGCGGCATCGGCCGCGGCGCCAGCTACTTTGATCCGATGGCCTTCATGCCGGTCATCGACGTCCGGTTCGGTAACTCGGGCCGTAACATTCTGCGCGGGCCGGGGGTGATCAACCTCGACGGCAGTCTGTTCCGTAATTTCAACGTCACCGAACGGCTGCGGATGCAGTTCCGCGCCGAGGTGTTTAACCTGTCGAACACGCCGGCCTTCAACACTCCGGGGGCTACCGTCTCCGGCGCCACCCGGAACGCGGCGGGGCAGATTACGGCTTTGAACGGTTGGACGGAGATCACCAGCGCCCAGGCTACCGAGCGGCAGTTCCGTCTCGCGCTGAAGCTGTTTTTCTAGCCGGTTCGCCTGACGGGGCGGGTCCGGCAGTGCCACAATTGAGGAATTCATGAGTGGACTGAAAAAGACCCTGCGCCTGAGTGATCTGGTCTTCATGGGGCTGATCCTGATTCAGCCCACCGCGCCGATGCCTCTGTTTGGCGTGGTCAGCAACCTGGCGGGTGGCCATGTGGTTTCGGCCATCCTGCTTGCTCTGGTGGGGATGCTCTTTACGGCCATCTCCTATGGGCGGATGGCGCGGCTCTATCCGAGCGCCGGGTCCGCCTATACCTACGTGGGCCGGGAGGTGCACCCCACCGCCGGATTTCTGACCGGTTGGGGCATGCTGCTCGACTACGTCATCAACCCGATGATCTGCACCATCTGGTGCAGCAAGGCGCTGCTGAACATCTTTCCGGGGCTGCCGTATCCGGCGGCGGTGGTGCTGTTTGCGCTGCTGTTTACGGGGCTGAATCTGCGCGCCGTGGCGGCGACGGCGAATACGAACAAGTGGCTCGCCATCGTGATGCTCGGGGTGGTGGCCTGGATGGTGGCGGCCACGGTGCGGTTTGCGGTGGGCAACCCGGGCGTCGACTTACTGAAGCCGTTCTATGATCCGGTAACCTTCAGTTGGGGGAAGTTATCGGCGGGGACGTCGCTCGCGGTGCTGACTTACATCGGCTTTGACGCTATTTCGACGCTATCGGAGGAGACGGTGGACGCCGAACGCAACGTGCCCCGAGCGACGGTGCTGGTCTGCCTGCTGATCGGGGCGCTGAGCGCGATCGAAATCTATGCCGCGCAGTTGGTATGGCCGCACGGGCAGGCGTTTCCCGACGTCGATACGGCCTATGTCTATGCCGCGGGCCGCGCCGGGGGCGAGTGGCTGTTTCAGACGATCAATCTGACGCTGCTGGTGGCCAGCATCGGCAGCGGCGCGGGCGGGCAGATGGCCGGGGCGCGGCTATTGTTTGGCATGGGGCGCGATGGGGCGCTGCCGCGCGGGTTCTTTGCGAGCATTCAGGACTCCACCGGCGTGCCGGTGAAGAATGTCCTGTTGATTGGCGCGCTGACGCTGCTGGGCGCGTTAAGCATCTCCTACGAGACCGGAGCGCTGCTGCTGAACTACGGGGCGTTTATTGGCTTCATGGGGGTGAACCTGGCGTGTCTGCGGCGGAGCGAGCGGACGCTGCGGGGGATGGCGCCGCCGGCGGCCGGCCTGGCCATCTGTTTCTTCATGTGGGCCAATCTGGGCTGGACGGCGCTTGTGATGGGGACGGCGTGGGCGGCGGTTGGGGCGTTGGTAGCCTGGCGGCGGAGAGGGTAACATAGGTTCGTGAGAACCTTACTCGTGTTTGTATGGGCCGCGGCGATGCTGCCGGCGGCCGGCTGGCAGAAGCTGTGGAACGGCAAGGACCTGACGGGCTGGAAGCAAGTGGGCTGGGGCAAGTTCGTCATCGAAGAGGGGATGTTGAAAACGACCGGCGGCATGGGCCTGCTCTACTTCGAGAACGAGGCGTTTGAGAATGCCACGGTGCGCGTGGTGTTCAAGACTCCAACCGAGAAGGGCGCCAACTCCGGGCTCTACATCCGCATGCCGGAGAAGCCGCGGGACGCCTGGTACGGGGTGCACAACGGCTACGAGGTGCAGATTGACGCTACCGGCGACGACTGGCACTGCACGGGGGCGCTCTACTCTTTGAGCAAGGTGACGGCGCGGAACATGAAGCCGGTGGGCGAGTGGAACACGATGGAGGTGGAACTGAAGGGGGACGTGACGCGGGTGAAGCTGAACGGGAAGCTGGTGAACGAGTTCCGGGGGGATCAGACGGTACCGGAGCGGAAGATGTGGTTTGAACCGGTGCGGGGACCCCGGGCGCGGAAAGGATACATTGGCATCCAAAATCACGGCACCCGGGATACGGTGTACTTTAAAGAGATCAGCGTGAAGAAGTAAGCGGCCGCCGGGGGCGGCGAAGGGTTACTTCGCCGCCAACTGCCGCAGGACGAACGGCAGGATGCCGCCGTTGCGGTAGTAGAGGATCTCCATCGGGGTATCGATGCGGACCTTGACCTGGAAGGTTTTGCCATCGGCGGTGACGGTGGCGATCTTATCGCCTTCGGCGGCGGCGGCAACGCCGGAGATGGAGAACGACTCCTGGCCGGTGAGACCGAGGCTATCGCGCGTCTCCCCGTTGACGAACTCGAGCGGCAGGACGCCCATGCCGACGAGGTTCGACCGGTGGATCCGCTCGAAGCTTTCGGCGATGACGGCCTTGACGCCGAGCAGGGCGACGCCCTTGGCGGCCCAGTCGCGGGAGGAGCCGGAGCCGTACTCCTTGCCGGCCAGGATCAACTGGCCGACCCCTTCGGCCTGATACTGCATGGCCGCGTTGTAGATCCACATCTTCTCGCCCGAGGGAACGTGAGTGGTCCAGGAGCCTTCGGTGCCCGGCGCCATTTCGTTTTTCAGGCGAATGTTAGCGAGGGTGCCGCGCACCATGACTTCGTGGTTGCCGCGGCGGGCGCCGTAGCTGTTGAAGTCGCTCTGCGTGACGCCGAGCGAGAGCAGATACTCGGCCGCCGCCGAATCCTTGGCGATGTTGCCGGCCGGGGAGATGTGGTCGGTGGTGACGGAGTCGCCCAGCTTGGCGAGGACGCGAAGGTTGGCGAGGTCGGCGATGCCCTGTGTGGGATCGGCCATGTTCTCAAAGTAGGGCGGATGCTTGATGTAGGTGGAGGCGTCGTCCCAGGCGTAGCGGTCGCCGGTGAGCTTGGGGATGGCGGCCCAGTTGTCGTCGCCGTCAAAGACGGCGGCGTACTGCTTGGCGAAGTGTTCGCGGCGGACGGACTCGGCGACGGCGGCCTGGACTTCGGCGTCGGTGGGCCAGATGTCCTTCAGGAAGACGTCCTGGCCGTCCTTGCCCTGCCCGATGGGTTCGTTTTGCAGATCGAGGTCGACGCGGCCAGCGAGAGCGTAGGCGACGACGAGGGGCGGGGAGGCGAGGTAGTTGGCTTTGACCTGCGGGTTCACGCGGCCTTCAAAGTTCCGGTTGCCGGACAGGACGGCGGCGACGGTGAGGTTACCGTCCTTGACGGCCTTCGACACATCGTCCGGAAGGGGACCGGAGTTGCCGATGCAGGTGGTGCAGCCGAAGCCGACGAGGTTGAACTTGAGCGTTTCGAGGTAGGGGAGGAGCTTGGCGTCGGCCAGGTAGTCGATGACGACCTTCGAGCCGGGGGCAAGGGAGGTCTTCACCCAGGGTTTGGTGGAGAGGCCCGCTTCAACGGCCTTCTTGGCAACGAGGCCGGCCGCGACGAGGACCGAGGGGTTCGAGGTGTTGGTGCAGCTGGTGATGGCGGCGATGACCACGGCGCCGTCGGTGACGCCGGCTTCGGACCTGGGTTCGCGGTTGAGGAAGCTGACGAAGTTGGCTTTGACGTCGGGCAGGTTGATGCGGTCCTGCGGGCGCTTGGGGCCGGCCAGGGAGGGGACGACGGTGGCGAGGTCGAGTTCGAGGGTGTCGTTATAGACCGGGTCCGGCGCGCCGGCTTCGAGGAAGAGGCCCTGAGCCTTGGCGTAGGCTTCGACAAGGGCGACCTGCTCTTCGCTGCGGTTCGACAGGCGGAGGTAGGCGAGCGACTGATGATCGACCGGGAAGAAGCCGATGGTGGCGCCGTACTCGGGGGCCATGTTGGCGATGGTGGCGCGGTCGGCGAGCGGGAGGGCGCCGACGCCATCGCCGTAGAACTCGACGAACTTGCCGACGACGCCTTTTTTGCGCAGCATCTGGGTGACGGTGAGCACGAGGTCGGTGGCGGTGACGCCTTCGCGGAGCTTGCCGTGCAGCTTGACGCCAACGACCTGCGGCAGCAGCATCGAGATGGGCTGGCCGAGCATGCAGGCTTCGGCTTCAATGCCGCCGACGCCCCAGCCAACCACGCCGAGGCCGTTGATCATGGTGGTGTGCGAGTCGGTGCCGACGAGCGAGTCGGGGTAGGCGACCGTTTCGCCGTTCGTCTGCCGGGTAAAGACGACGGGCGCCAGATACTCGAGGTTCACCTGGTGGACGATGCCGGTCTCTGGCGGCACGGCGCGGAAGTCCTGGAAGGCCGTCTGGCCCCACTTGAGGAACGCGTAGCGCTCGCGGTTGCGCGAGAACTCGAGCAGGCTGTTGAGTTCGAAGGAGTTGGCGGCGCCGAAGTGGTCCACCTGCACCGAGTGGTCGATGACGAGGTCGACGGGGATGAGCGGATTGGCCTTCTTCGGGTCGGCGCCCATCTTGGCGAGGGCATCGCGCATGGCGGCGAGGTCGACCACGCAGGGTACGCCGGTAAAGTCCTGCAGCAGGACGCGCGCCGGACTCATGGCGATCTCCTGGGCGGGGGCGTTGACGTCCCACTGGCCGACATAGTCGATGTCGGCGGCCTTAACGGAGAGATCGTCTTCGTTGCGGAGCAGGTTTTCAAGGACGATGCGGATGGAGTAGGGCAGTCTTGCCAGATTGGTCCGGCCGGCGGCCTCAAGAGCGCGCAGGGAGAAGTAGCGGTAGTCCTTCCCGTGGACAGAGAGAACGGCAGCGGTGCCGAAGGAGTTTTTGCTGGACATGATGAGGAAGTAACCTTTTATTAAATTACATGAATACGGGCACGGCGATGCCGAGCAGGTTGAGGGTCCGGACCAGTTCGGCGCGGTAGGCGGCGGTGAGCCAGAGCAGGAAATCCCGCTTGGTGGGGTTGGTTTCGGTGAGAACCGGGAACTTCTGGTAGAAGTTGCTGAAGGCCTGGGCGAGTTGGAAGGCGTAGCGGGCCATGTGGGCCGGTTCGTCGGCCTGGATGGCCATGGCCAGCGCCGAGTCGGTCCGGAAGGCGGCCAGTAGCGACTGCCATAGCTCTTCGTCGGCGAGAACCGGGCCAAGATCGGCGGGGAGAGCCGGAGTGGAGTCGGCCTTTGCCAGAATCTTGCCGGCGCGGACCGCGGCGTATTGAATGTAGGGACCCGTTTCGCCGGTAAAGCTGAGGGCCTCCTGGAAGTCGAAGGCGATGACGGTGGGCCGGGTGAACTTCAACATGAAGTAACGCAGGGCGCCTATGGCAATGGTCTCGGCGACCTGGCGGCGGACTTCGGCCGGTTCGTGTTCGTTGCGGGAGTCGACTTCGCGCTGGGCGGCGGCGATCAGTTTGTCGATCAGGTCGTCGGCCTTGACGCCGAGGCCTTTGCGTCCGGAGACTTCGACGTAGGGCCGGGCGCGGTCTTCGTCGGTGAGTTCGATGCCGAGTTCGCCGCAGGTGCGGGGCGTGAGGGCGACCATCTCGTAAGAGAAGTGGATGGAGTTGGCCGCTTCCTGGGGGTGGCCGAGGGCGCGGAGGCCGGCTTGGACGACGTCCTGGAGGTAGCTTTGGCGGGAGTCGATGACGTTATAAACACGTTCGTTGCCGGAGAAGGAGATGCCGGGGGTGGCGCCTTCGGGCGTCGAGGCCGTGACGTAGAGCGGGTGGCCGTCCGGGTAGGTTCTGAGGTGGCGGTAGTAAAAGTCGCGGCCCAGGAGTCCGAACTTCCACATCTGGTAGGCGATGTCCTTGCCAACGTAGGTGACGATGCCGTTTGAGCGGACGATGACCTTGGAATCCTCGTCTTCGCGATGTTCGGAGAAGGCCGACCCGGGCATAACCCAACAGCCGCGGTTTTTGCCTTCGGATTCGAGGTAGATGGCCTTGCGTTCCTTGAGCAGTTCGAAGGCGGCGGCCCAGAAGTGGAGGTGGAGGATCTCGGATTCGCGGGGCAGGGCGTCGTAGACGATGCCAAGCCGCAGCATGGTGTCGAGGTGGTAGCCGACGATTTTGTCCGCGACCAGGGCGCCCATTTCGGCGAGTTCGCCGTGGCCGGCCTCGATGGCGTGGAGGGTTTCCGCGCGCCGGGCCTTGAGCGCCTCGTCGGTTGCATAGGTTTGCGAGACTTTGGCGTAGAGGTCCCAGCAGAGGTAGTCGAAGCGCGGCGTTTCGACCAGGGTACGCAGGTCAGCGAGCGACCGGCCTTCGAGGAAGTGGAAGCCGACCACAACGTCGGCCACCTGGACGCCGGTGTTGTCGATGTAGTTCTGGACGTTGACCTGCCGTCCGCCGGCGCGGAGCATCCGCACGAAGGTATCGCCAAGGATGGCATTCCGAAGGTGGCCGATGTGCGCTGCTTTGTTCGGATTGATGCTCGTGTGTTCAATGAGGACGCGGCCCGCCGGCGGGGGGGGCGGCGGGGGGAGCGCGATGGCGGCGGCAAAGGCTTCGCGGTCGAGCCGCAGATTGATGTAGCCGTTGCCGGCGACCTCGAGCGACTGGATGCCGGGGATTTCAGGAAGTTCGGCAACCAGTTCCTGCGCAATGGCTCGCGGGGCCTTTTTGAGGTCGCGGGCCAGTTGGAAGGCCGTGGGGAGAGCAAACTCGCCAAACGAGGCTTGGCGGGGCTGTTCTACCGTAATCGGGATCGACAACCCGTAGCGGATCAGAACATGCTGCGAGACGGCCGCGACAATGCGGCTTTCCAGGTGAAGAAGCACTATTTGTAAGTATAGCAATCGAGTCCGGTTCCGCCCAAAAAGACGGATGCCCGGCGGGACGTCCTGGTAAACGTCCCGCCGGGCAGTCGGGTAAGGGAAACGCAGCGGAGGGCTCCCGCGGCCGTTACCGTTGTTTCCGGTGCGCGAGGCCGAGGGCCACCAGGCCAGCACCCATGAGAGCGTAGGTGCCGGGTTCGGGAATGTTGGTGGGTGCAAAGGTCTGGTAGGTGGCGACCGCTCCGTTGAGGGTGCTGGTAGCGCCAGTGGTGTAGGCGAGGGCGTTGGTCCGGATCACCAGGATGCGCGTCGTTTCGCCGGGGTCAATCGCGTCGGCCGGAGCCGAACCACTGCCAAAGTTGAAGCCAACGGTGCCTTGGCTCGGACGATTCGCAAGCGAAGGAGCCTGCATCAAAGTCGCATTTTGAACGAAGTTCGATTTGACCGGGGAGCCACCACCGCTGGTTCCGTCGATGTCCTGGGTTGTGTAACCCACGTCGGTCGTGAAGGCGCCGAAGCTGGTCATTGTAATCCGGGAGATCGCATCGAGGGAAGTCGGGTTGTTCACAAACTGGTAGTAGAAGTCCAGTTGGTTGTTCAGGCTGTTGCGGTAAACTGCCGACCGCAGAGTACCGGTGTAGAGGATTTGACCTAAGGAGTCTTGTCCCGTGACGCTGTGGGTAACACCGTCGAGGAACGTGCCGAGGTTGGCGATTGTGGCCCAATTGTCAAGTACGGCTGTACACGGGGAGACGCCAGCGCACTGCCCTGTTGCGATTAGGCCGGCAGACAGCGGGGCCGAGAGTGCAAACGTGCCCACTAGGAAGAATAGAGTTTGTTTTATGTTCACTGAAGTTATCCGGGTAAGCCGCTTTTGTATGAGTAGTACGGTTCCCCGTATGATTTTACTTACGCAATTTGAATCGAACAATTGTACCGAAGTACTAAGCAAGTGACAGGCTCCGATGAAATTCTGGGTGTTCTCCGGGACGCGGTACTGCGGTTTACTACTTAGATGTCGTAAGTTCTCAACGGGCAGCAGCTCCGCTGGTGGTACGGAGAGTAGAAGTCGCGGCAACTTGACGGGAAACGAAGGAACTGGTCCAGGTGCGTCAAGTATTTTTCGCAGCGACGGGAATCCGGCCTCGTTTGGGCCAATATGGGCACGAGCGCTCTACCGGATTTCGGCCGGCCAGCGTCCTGACGCAGCGGCACGGACGCTCGGGGGCGTGCATTCTGACAGGGAAACAGGTGATCGCCCAATGAGGGGGCACAGGAGGGGGGAGCCAGGACTCTGGTCGCCTTGCCGATGGCTGCCTTGGCGCTGGGGTCTGATTGGTTTCGCACGAAGGGGACGTGGACCACCGGATGCAGATGGCCGGAGGGCAGCAAAGGCGGCGCGGTCCATCTCGGGTAGCTCGTCGACGGGATCCCGAGTCGTGCCTGGTTGTACCACCTGGATTATGCACAGCCAGCGCAGCTTGAGCGTCCCGCGCAGTAGAAGCAACGCCTGGGTGGGGAGAAATCGCTATTTGGGCACTTGTTTCGGCCTTCGATACGCCCTCTTTCGCGCCGGGTGGAGGCGCCGTGCATAACCTTCTATGCACGCAGCGGCGGGTTGACCATGGGCACGAAACCATCGAGGTTCCTTTTAATTAACCGCAGACGGGCCATCAACCGGTCGAGGTGGGCCTTTTCCTGGTACGGCGCGCCGAAATGAATTTCGTCTGCCCGCCATGGCGCGTGATCCTGGCGGCCAGATACAGCAACCGCAAACGCGTCGTGGCCATGGTCCGGTGCCGCAGTTGTGGCACCGTCACAGACTCCTCGCGCTCGAACAACTCCAGCAGCAGTTCAAGTTGTAGGCCATCATGCTGAGCTGACAGTGATTCGCGTTCGTCGCCCAATGCCCGGATGGATGCGCCGTCAATCCAATGTCGTTGTTGGTCTCTTTGATCGGATTCTCGACCGCCGCGCGCTTGTTATAAAACGCTACCACCTCGGCCGGACTCCATTTCCTGGTGCTCATACTGGTCACAAACACGCGGTAGCAGCAAGCCAAGTCATCGAGTAGTCCAATCTGATCCGGATTGTCCGCGTCTGGCTCCGGCTCAGCATAGCGCAGGCTCACGAACCGGTATTCCCGATCCCAATCCTCCGGCCGATAGCTGAACTGGCAATCAAAATCCGCGTCCGTCTCGGGCGAAGGCTGCCAGTCCGCGTAGGCTTTCACCGCCTCCCACCAGTACAGGCCCGCGTCTCGGCGATAATAGTTAAATCGGCTGCCAACTGGGGCTGCCTCTGTTCTTGCGGTTATAGCTCACCCGGCCGCCCAGCTGGTCTTCCGACAGCTTGTGTACTGTCGTGTCGGTGTCGAGCGTTACCTCTTTCAGCCGTACATTGGCGGCGGGCCAGACCCGTTCCCGCAGGCGGGCGTTCAGCCGCGCCAACTGCCGTTCCACGCTCAAATTCATGCCGAGAAGAAACTCGCTGGACTTTATGGCCCTTGGCATCCGCTGCGACTCCAGAGTGACGGACTCGCCAACGAGTTCGCGGAACTCCAACTTCTCGAGCATCGCCGCCACCGGCAGCAGTCCTCCGTAGGCCGTTAGATTCCTGGCTGTGAAACTATACTTTGCCGAGGCACCGATTGTATTGGGCTCCCGCGGCCGTTCCCCGCGAGCCCGCTCCGCGCTGTTCGCGCTGGTTGGCCCTTGCTCCGACTTCACCAAATGGGTGACTCTTTGGCTGGCAGCGCCTCGGCAACACCGGCAAGGCCTCGCACCGTTTTAGCCCAATATCTGCGCGTCCGCGGGGGAGTGGAACTGCCACGAGAGGGGCAAGGTCGTCGCAGGAGGCTTGGCGCGGCTATTTTTGCGCTAATGGGGGCGAGCGTCCGTGGCGGGTTAGGAGATGCGCCGAGACGGTTGCGACCAAGTGCTTTCGAAAAGAAGTGTAGCGTCGCCAAAAAGCCGACCGCCCGGCGGGACGTTTCTGCAAACGTCCCGCCGGGCGGTCGGCAAGGGGAGGGTGAGCGGCGGCCGCTTCGAAGCGTTACTGCTGTTTGCGGCGCACGAGGCCAAGCGCGATCAGACCAGCGCCCATGAGAGCGTAGGTACCCGGTTCGGGAATCGCCGTGGGGGCAAACGTCTGGTAGGTCGCAATTGCTCCGTTGATGGTGCTCGTCGAGCCGTTGTTGTAGTTGGTGGCGTTAGTCCGGATGACCAGAATGCGCGATGTCTCGCCGGGATTGATCATGTCGGCCGTAATCACTCCGTCGCCGAAGTTGAAGCCAAGGGTGCCTTGGCTCGGGCGGTTAGCGAGCGAAGGCGCCTGCATCAAAGTCGCATCTTGAACGAAGTTCGTTTTGACCGGGGTGCCACCACCGGTGGTTCCGTCGATGTCCTGCGAGGTGAAACCCACGTTGGTGGTGAAAGTACCGAAGTTGGTCATCGTGATTCGTGAGATCGAGTCGACGGACGACGCGTTGTTGACGAACTGGTAGTAGAAGTCCAGTTGATTATTCAAGCTGTTGCGATAAACCGCGGACCGCAGGGTTCCGGTGTACAGCACTTGGTTTTCGGCGTTCAGGCCGGTGACGCTGTGAGTAATGCCGTCCACGAAGGTACCCAAGTTAGAGATGCTGGCCCAGTTATCGAGCGTCGCAACGCACGGCGAGGGGCCGGCGCACTGACCTAATGAGATCGTCCCGGCAGAGAGCGTGGCCGAGAGCGAGACCGCTCCGAAGAGGACGGAAAGAAGCGTGTTGTTTTTCATTTAATTTCTCCGAGTTAGTCGCCAGGCTGCGAATGTTCCGGCGACAATTTGAAGTGTAGAGAACCAAGTGAAATCGCTCAATTGGACTGATGTACTGGGAAATCGTCGCGCTCGGCTGACTGGATTGGCGGCTCAGCGGCCAACGTACTAAGGGCCAGTACTCTGTTTTCCTTTGTTTCTAACGGTCTCGGTTAGAGGCGCAGCACGAGAGGGGTAGGCTGAGGATAACTGGAATGGGAGTAAGGAACCAGTACGGTTCTTGAAAAAAAATTTTTCTGTATCCCGACAATTTTTCCACCACAGACCTTTTCCAGGGGTGCATCGGTAGATTACCGTACGGCTGGACTGGGGTATTTGACCGGATCGCGACCGAATCCCCAAGAGCAGGCTACTGTTTTCTGTGTGATTACGGGGTCGCGAAGGGAGAACAACTGGCCGGGGTGGAGTGGGGCTAACTCCATCCTCTTACCCGTGCCTGTGCTCTGGGCGCAGGGACGGGAGCGGAGCTGGGGGATGCCAGCATGCTTGATGGGCCTATCGATGGTCGCTGCCGCCCGGTGGCATTGATAATGCAGCGACCGGGTTCTTGAGGCCGGGGCAGGGGAGAAGGCGGGCCGGGCGGGATCGATTCGCCCTGGGCCTGAGACAAAGCCCTGTACAAGGCATAGAGCCTGTGCTTGGCAAAAAGGAAGAGGGGAATCTCTTGCGAGAACTCCCCTCTGGTTACCTCACGGGTTTCTGTTTCCGACTCCTACTGACGCTTGCGGCGAATCACACCGAGGGCGAGCAGACCGGCCCCCATCAGAGCGTAAGTGCCGGGTTCGGGAACATTCGTCGGGGCATAGGTGTTGGCGAACGTGGCAACATTGCCATTAATGGCAAAGGAGCTGCCCGTGTTGTAAGTTTGAGCGTTGGTTCTGAGGACCAGAATGCTGCTGCTTTCGCCGGGGGAGATCGTCAGTGGGCTAACGAACTTGAAGCCAATGGTGCCTCCGTTAGGGTTGGCAGACCGGTCCGTGGTGGCCGGATTCTGGAGTCCTGTAGACCCAGCGAAGAAGGCGGCACCGTCGACATCCGTATTGGTGTAACCAGAGTTGACCGTATTCCAGGAAGGGAAGAGAACGGTGGTGATCCGGTTGATATCCATGGTACCGGCGTTGTTCACGAGCTGGTAGTAGAAGTCGAGACCGGAAGCGCCCTGGTAAACGGCGTTCCGGAGTGTCAGAGTGTTGCTTCCAGAGGTCCAGGTCAGCGTTTGGGAAGCCTTGAGGTTAGCTGGCAACAAGGAAAAGGCGCCAAAGTTGTCCGCGGCGAGATCACCGCTACCAGGGTTGAGGACGGTGGCGGAAAGCGAAGAGGTCATCGTCAAGGAGACGAAACCAGCGAGAATCATGTGTTGAAGTTTCATTTATGTGCTCCGAGTTAGCCGGCGGTCTAGAAACTTGCCGGTCACACTTCAGAGAATAAAAGGCCATCCAGTAAGGCTCAATGGATCGGAAGTCCTAGGCCACTATCTGACTTGGCGGACGGCGAGCGGGTTTCGCAGCGGCGGTCCTAGGAAGCAGTACCCGTATTTGCTCAGGATCTTGAGGGAAAATGTGGGAAGTGGTACTGAAGATAGACGGGGGGAGCCAACGAACAGGGGGAAGGACGGACCAGGACCAACTCTGCAAAATCAGTTAAATTTCGTATTCCGGCGGCTTAGGCCGCCCTAAGGGGATGTAGTTCCAGATCCGCTCGTGCAAAAAGTAGAGCCCGATCTTTACCACCGAGTCGATCAGACCAGCGCCGGCCGAAGCGCGCATGTCGCCGCTGAAGAGGTAGACGATACCGGCGGTGGCTAAAGAGCCGAGAACCCGGTAGCTGACAGCTTTGGCGATACTCCGAGAATGAGAGTCCATGCGGGAAATCATACCAAAGCCGATAGGGTTTATCCACATTCCCCTGTGCTTTGCGGGAAGGGTTGCGCCAACGCTAGACTGGTGTTCGTGCCCAAGGTTACCTTCCTGCCCGAAAACATCACGATCGATTATGATCCGGCCACGATGCCGTACTCCGACCACGGATTGCAGGGATCATTGCTCGATATCGCTTTGAACCACGGTGTTCACCTGGAACATGCCTGCGGAGGCAGTTGCGCGTGCACGACGTGCCACGTGATTGTGAAGGCGGGCGACCAGAACCTGTCCGAGATGGAGGACGACGAAGCGGACCGCGTGGAGACAGCCGCCGGCCTGACGCTACACTCCCGGCTGGGTTGCCAGTGTGTGGTGCGGGGGGATGTGACGGTGCTGATTCCGGATTGGAACCGGAATTACGTGAGCGAGGGGGGCGGTTCGATCAATTTGGGCGCGGCGATTCCCCTGCCGAAAAAGTAGACTGGAGCCGGTCGAGGGTTGCCAGGTCGAGTCCGAACCGGGTGGTGGCGGTGTTGCCCTGCAGTTGTACTTCGATCGAATCGAGCAACGGTAGCATGGCGTTGCGCTGAGCCTCGGGCAGGGTGAGGCGGGCGATGCCGGCCAAACCCTTGATGGAGTTCTGCCATTGCCGGGCGCTGGGGTCGTCTTTGCAGTCGACGGCGGCCTGGGTCTGCAGGCCGTTGGTGAGGTCGAGGGCGACTGTCAGAAAGTTGACCCCCTGCAGGAGCCGGGGTAGATTGGCGGCCAGGTTTGGCGACTGCGCCGCGGTATCGAGGAGCGGGAGCGCCGACGGGTTGGCCACCACCCAGAGATGGGAGGAGGCGGGGATGGTCTCCGTTTTGGCGAGCAGGTCTTTGGCCAGATTGGCTGGACCGGCATCGCGTTGATCGATGATCTGCCGCAGGCGGGCGGTCCGGCCCACGATGGCCGTTGAAGCATTCATGAATAGAGCGGCGAACTCCTCGTCGCCCAGCAGGGGGTAACCCTTATAGGCCAACCGCTGGTAGCCCTCGCGGCGGACCAGGGGCTCGATGTTCATTTGCGAGAAGCGGTTTCTGATGAAGAAGAGCGACTCTTTTCCATTGGAGGCCCAGAGGATTTCCAGTAGGTCTTTCCTGGGATCAAAGCCGACCTCTTTGGTGAAGTTATCCATGAGCCGGGTCCATTGGGGGGAGGCGGCGAGCCGTTTCCAGGTTTCGGTCTTTTGTAGGGCGTCCACGCGGACGCCGCCGAGGCTGACCGTATCGGCGGGGATGAGGGGGAGGAGGGCCGGGTCGAGCATGACGGAGGTGCGCGGGGAGGGGCAGGCGGTGGCCAGCAGGAGGATGGGGAGCAGGTGGAATCGCTGCATGTGTCTATATATGCTGACGTTGGTGGCAGCCGGAACTGTTCCTTAATTTTCGGGCGCCAAGTTTTCGGGCGGGGGAGCTGCTTGTTCCAGGGTCGCAGAAAGCGGGCGTGGGCGCGGGGGAATTCGTTCTTACCGTTGTAATTCAGGAGTCATGATTTGGTGTTATCATTCGCCCATGCGACTGTTGCTGGGTGCAGCTGTGTTCTGTGGAGCGGTTTTCGCTCAGGATTTTCGGGCGGTCATCTCCGGTGAGGTGAGTGACGCCACCGGAGCGTCGATTCCGGGCGTGCGCGTGGTTGCGCAGAATCTGGACCGGCGCGTGGATTACTCGGCGGTAACCAACGACACAGGGCGGTATGTGACGCCGTTTCTGCCGCCGGGCGCCTACACGATCCGCTTTGAGAAGGACGGCTTCAAGCCGCTGTTTCGCGAAGGGTTGCAGTTGACGGCGGTGGACCGGCTGAACCTGAGCGTGCAGATGCAGGTGGGCTCGCTGAGCGAGCGGGTTACCGTGACGGCCGAGCAGCCGCTGCTGCAGACGGAGACGGCGGTGCGGAGCGGAACCATCGGCACCAAGCTGATCGCGGATATTCCGACCTCGGGCCGTAACCTGTTTCAGTTCCAATACTCGCTGCCTGGGGTGACCAAGACGAGTAATTATTGGGGCAACTTTGAGCTTTACGCTTTCGGCAACATCAATGGCGTATCGATCAACGGCGGCCGCAGTGGCGAGAACGAGATTCTGCTCGACGGCATCACCTCGACCCGCGGCAGCCGCAGCGCGTCGTTTGCGCCCGCGCTGCAGGCCATTGAAGAGGTGAACATTATTACCAACACCTACGATGCGCAGTACGGGCGCGTTGGGGGCGGCACGACGTCGATCAACCTGCGGAGCGGGACCAATCAATTCCACGGGGAGCTGTTTGAATTTCTGAAAAACGACAAGCTGATTTCCAATGGCTATTCGCGCAACTCGGCCGGCGTGCGCAAGCCGCCCTATCGCAACAACACCTACGGCTTCCGCTTCGATGGCCCCGTGCTGATTCCGAAGCTGTTGAACGGCAAGAATAAGCTGTTCTGGATGGTGTCGCTCGAAGGCCTGCGCGAACGCAACCCGCAGACGCAGCTCTGGACGGTGCCGACGGCCGACCAGCGCAACGGCGATTTTTCGAAGCTGGTGACGAACGCCAACCAGCCGATTCTGATCTTCGACCCGCTCACCTCACCCCGGCAGCCCTTTGCGGGCAATGTGATTCCGCGCAACCGGATTAACCCCGTGGCGGCGCGGACGATCAGCTTCTTTCCGGCGCCGAACCGCGCCAGCGAAAGCCTGGACGGGCAGAACAACTACCTGTTTGTGAACAGCTCGCGGAATGACTATGACCAGTGGCTGGGCAAGATGGACTGGGTGGCGTCGGACAAGAGCCGGGTAAACTGGCGCTACGGGCAGACGCCGTGGTTCAACTTCGCACGGGTGCAGTGGGGCACCAACGCGGCGGAGCCTTCGACGGAGGCCCCTTCGACGCGGATTTCGCGCAACTGGGGCGCCGACTGGACGTATACGCTGAGCCCTTCGATGGTGTTCAACCTGCGCGGCGGGCTGGCTCGCTATGAAGGCTTCTCCGGCAACGTGTTTGGCCGCGATTTCAATCCGACGGAGTTGGGCTTCTCCGAGCGCCTGGTCAGCCAGTTTGACGTTCGGCAGTTCCCGCGCTTCAATTTCACGGGCAACAACATCTCCTCGCTCGGTTCGACGCGGACGGCAAATTACGAGACACAGGATACCTACTCCGTGCAGCCGAACCTGACGGTGATCCGCGGGCGGCAGACCTGGAAGATGGGCGCTGAACTGCGGCTGTACAACTCGAACAACCACAACCCCGGGGCCTCTTCCGGCACCTATAACTTCGGCCGGAACTGGACGCAGCGCAATCCGCAGCAGGCCGATGCGCTGTCGGGCAATGAGCTGGCGACCTTCCTGGTGGGGACAATTACTTCGGGCAACGTGGAAAAGAACGTGTGGCCCGCCTACCAGAACACCTACGGCGCCTTCTTTTTCCAGGATGACTGGAAGGTTTCGCGGACGCTGACCATCAATCTGGGGGTGCGTTGGGATTACGAGGGGCCGATTGTAGAGCGCTATAACCGGCAGGTACGCGGCTTTGCGCTCGACCAGGCGAGCCCGCTGCAGAGCCGGGTGCAGGGATTGCAGTTGAACGGGGGTATTCTGTTCGCCGGTGCTTCGGGCGTGGCGCGGGAGGCCTTCAACCGGGACCGGAACAACTGGCAGCCGCGCGTGGGCGTGGCGTGGCAGTTTGCGCCCAAGTGGGTCTTCCGCAGCGGCTACGGGTTGAGCTATCTGGGCCAGAACGCATCCGGAGCGGCGACGGGCTTCAGCCGGCCGACGGACGTGATTGCGAGCACGGACAACAATCTGACGCCGGCCAGTTTCCTGAACGACCCGTTCCCGGGCAACCTTTATCCGAACGGACTGCTGCAGCCGATCGGTTCGAGCCAGGGGCTGTCGACGAATCTGGGGCAGGCGGTTTCGGCGCAGTTTCTCAACCGGCCGCTGCCGTACTCGCAGCAGTTCTCGGCCGGCTTCCAGCGGACGATTGCCAATACCTGGCTGGCCGATGTCAGCTACTCCGGCAACTTGACCTCGAAGCTGCCGATCAACCTGAATACGAACTTTATCCCGCTGGGTGAGCTGAGCCGTCTGCCGGTAGCGGAGCGGGCGGCTTTCTTCAACACGCAGGTTCCGAATCCGATGGCTGGTTTGCTGCCGGGTTCGGGCATCAACGGCGCCAATGTGCCTCGGCAGGTATTGTTGAACGCCTACCCCCACTTCAGCCAGGTGACGCTGACCAACGTGCCGATCGGCAGCCAGTCCTATCACTCGCTGCAGGCCAAGGCGTCGCGGCGGTTTGCGAACGGTTTTTCGGGGCAGTTCTCCTACACCTGGTCGAAGACGCTTGAGAGGGTAGCGCCGTTGAACCCGCAGGATGTGACGGTGGGGAATCTGCTCAACTCCGGGCTGGAGCAGCGGCTGCAGCAGTGGGATATTCCGCATACGTTTTCGGCGCTGGTGACCTACGAACTGCCGTTTGGCAAAGGCAAGCGTTTCCTGAACAGCTTGAACGGGGCGGGGAATGCGATGTTCGGCGGGTGGAACCTGAACGTGCAGTATATGACGCGGAGCGGGGTGCCGTTTGACTTCCCGAACGCTGGTCCGACGGCGGCGCGGAGTGCGCGGTGGACGAATGAGCAGCGGGAGGCGGCGGCGAAGACGGCCGGCCGGTCGGAGTTCAACCCGTTCTTTGACAAGTACTACGATGTGTCGCTGTTCCCGCGGACGGCGCAGGCGCCGTTTACCTTGCGGGACTTCCCGACGCGGTTCCCGGATGTACGGCGCCCGCACCCGGCGCGCTGGGAGATTTCGGCTTATAAGGAGTTCCGGTTCTTTGAGCGGGTGCGCTGGCAGATCCGGGTGGATATGCAGAACGCGCTCGATTACGCCTACTTTGGGCAGATTGTGGCGAGCAACGTGACCGACCCCCGCTTCGGCCAACTGAATCCGGCGCAGAACAACGCGACGCGGCAGGTGGTGCTGGTGATGAAGGTGCTGTTTTAAGGAACCCGCGCACAACGGACTCGCTCCGGCCCGGCAGGAGGAGCGAGTTCCTCGCTTGTTGGTGCCGGGCCTGCGCGGCCTGTGC
>JAPKZB010000027.1 GCA_026393985.1 Acidobacteriota bacterium | reverse complement strand
TGCCGGCTTCGGTTTTGGGGCCGGTGCTCTTTTGGGCGTTCTGGCGGTTGATTTCGGCGCGGCGGGCCTTTTTCTGTTCGGGGGTGAGTTGGTCGGGCATGGGAATTCTCCTCAGGGGAAAAGAAAAACGCCCTGACGGGTGGGCCGGTCAGGGCGTTGGGTTCCTTCTCTGCTTGGACTATAGCATGGGGGGACCAAATTTCCGGGGGTGGGGAGGGGGCGAAAAATGGGGTTAAGTGATTTGTAATGATGGGGATACGATTTATTTTCTTACCTTGTGAAGCGGTTTGGCCGGGAGGTCGGATTTTGGCGGCGTAGGCTGTAAGTGATACCAAAAAAAGGGTTTTTGACTCGAGCGGCGCGAGCCCCCCGGGGGAGCCATGGGGGAAAGGGGCGGCGGGGCCGGGTATAGTCTGTTGGCGGGTGCGTTGGTGGGCGATTTTTTGTTGCTTTTGCTTCGAGGAGGTTGCTTTGCCCTAAGATTGCCTGGTTCCCGTGGCGTTGTGGGGTGTTGGTCAGGCGGCGACGAAGCTGCATGAGCCTGTCCCGGTCTGGGAGGTGGGAGGGTGGATCGGGGACCGGGCGGATGCGCTGATTTGCCGGTACGGCGGGGAGTTTCTGCGCGGGCTGCGGACGACGGAACCGGCTTTGAATCGTGCTGATAAGGAGCGGGCGACGCGGGAGGCTTATTTGGTGGCGACGGTCGAACTGGTGCGGCGGGCGGAACTGCGGAAGCAGGTGGGGTCAAGCGGGCAGCGGTTGCGGACGGCGGGGACCGGGGAGACGCTAGCGGCGATGCGGCGGGGCGTGGAGGCTGATTTCCAGAACGTGGGGATTACGCTGCCGCAACCGCTCCGGGATGTGGAGCTGCTGCTCGAGCCGGAGAGAGCTCCGGAGGAGTGGCGGGAGCGGATCCGGGAGACGCTGCGGGGGATGCTGCGGGCGGAGGGGGAGCAGTGGACGGGTGGGGCGGGGTTGCCGGAGGTGGTGGAGGATCTGCTGGGGGAGGGGTGGCGGATTGATACCGAGTACCAGCGGGGCGTGGCGCGGGATTGGGACAGCTTGATTGCGCTGGCGTTTGTCGAGAAGTTGGGGAGGGATGAGCGGATGCGGAATGTCTGGCAGACGGGGCTTCTGGCAGACGCAGCTGCTGGCCCGGCTCGCGGCGGCGGAGCCGGAGCTGGGGGAGATTGTGGAGGGGAGGGAGCGTTTGGAGGGGGGGGTGGGGGCGGCGAACGCGAAGCTGGGTGCGCTGGCGGATCTGGTGTGGCAGTTCGCGTTGACTTCGGCGAGCCAATTTTCAAACCGGTAACGTCGTACTGCCGATTGACATTGCGAAATCGATTTTTTGTCCGTCTGTATCCCCAACATTCGGCAGTACCTGGTCTTTGGAAGACCATGCGCACAACGGACACGCTTCGGCCGGGCAGGATGGGCGAGTTCCTCGCGAGTTGGTGCCGTGCCTGCGCGGCCTGTGCGCTCTTTGGGGACCACGCGCACAACGGACTCGCTTCGGCCCGGTTGGTACCGTGCCTGCGCGGCCTGTGCGCTCTTTGGGGACCACGCGCACAACGGACTCGCTTCGGCCTGTGCGCTTTTGACGGAGAGGCTCCTGTTGAGGGGTTGGTTGAGTTCGGTGGAGAAGAGCGCGAGTCCTCATCTCTCAAGCTCGCGGCCCAAAGGCAGAAAAAGGAACCGCGCCGAGCAGGAAGGAAGCGGCCTACCGCAAAGACTTGCGCGGAGACGGCTGGCTCGTGAGTGTGCGCAGCGAAACTGTGCCGGTAGTAAATCCCAGAACCACCTGGGGCGGGCGTGTTTTGTTTCACCCCCCCCCCCGTTGGGCCGGTAGCGCATACCACGTGTTGGCCGCTGCCTTTTCGGCGAAGGGCATGGGTTGGATTTGGGTGAGGCTGGCCCACCCGGTGTTCTCGGAGGGCGCCGGAGCAGTGGTGGACCGCCGCGTGCTGGTGCAGGAGGCGGAAGAACCAGTACGGGGATGGCGTAGGCGCGAGCGCGCAGGACGGCGAGATTCAAGAGGCGATGGCGCAGGGAGGGGATGGTAGGGGATGGATGACGGATGAGGCACGGCGGGAGGGAGGGAAACGAAACGGCGCGCCTGGTCTCGGGGGACGAGGGGGCGCGCCGGGTCGGTTGGGGAGTTGGTTTCGGTTACTGGTCGCCCTTACCGAGGATGTTGAGGGACTGGACGGTCGTCGTGTCACCCCAGAGGACGCTATCGCCCCAGAGCACGCTATCGCCCCAGAGGACGCTGTCGCCCCAGAGGAGGGAGCTGCCCCAGGTGGTGGCGGTTTGCGAGTTGGTGAACAGGGAGTTGGCGGCGTGGGTGATTTTGACGCAGCGGGTGCCGCCGTTGGTGCCGCAGGTGTAGGTAGCCCTCGGGGAGAGGGCGGATTTCCCGGCGGGGGCCAAGTCGTTGTTGTTGAGGGCGGCCATCACATCAAGGTAGCCGGCGCCGACGGTGAACATGTCGTACTGGATGGTTTGGTTGCCGAAGGTGCTGCGCGTGGGGAAAGACTTGGTGGCCGTCTTCATGAGTCTGGCTTTGACGTCATCGGGGGTGAGGGTGGGGGTCTTCTGGAGGAGGAGGGCGGCGGCGCCGGCGACTATGGGGGTGGCCATGCTGGTGCCGCTGAGTTCGATGTAGCTGCCCGGGCGCCAGATGATCACGCCGTTTACCGAGTGGCTTGACACGCTGCGATTGTCCGGCAAGTTTATCGCGAGAAAGGTACCCTCCGCGCATGTGGGGACGCAAATGTCTTTGAATCGCAAACCTTCAATACTTTCGTGGCTTGAATGGATGCGATTGCCAGGGGCGATCAGGTCGGGTTTGACGATCCGATCGATGCCGCTGGGCCCCTTAGAACTGTAGGAGGCGATGAGGTCGTCGGTGCGGGCCGGGGTATTCATATCCCGCGCGGCGCCCACGGTAATGACGAAGGGGTCATTGCCGGGAGATCCAATAGTGCCATAGCCATCAATGCGGTAGGATCTTCCGTTTTTGCCGGTCACGGTCTCTACACGACCCCGATTTCCGGCAGCGACAACCACCACGATACCGGCTTTCCAAGCGCGCTCGACGGCCTGGCAGAGCGGGTCTTTCGTGTACGATTCCCGAATCGGGCGGCCGAGGGAGAGGTTGATGACGCGGATGTCGTACTGGGATTTGAGCTCAATCGCGCGGTTGATGGCCGCGATTACCGAGGAGTCGGTACCGACGCCATTGCTGTTGAGGGCGCGGAGGTCGATAAGTTGGGTCCCGGGAGCGACACCGAAGATACGGCTGGATACAGAGTTAATGAGCGGGGTTCGGGACGAGGCAAACGCGGGGAATCCGTCACACCGGCCGTTGCCCGCGAGAATACCGGCGACGTGGGTACCGTGCGCATACAGGTCAGGGAATCTGGTGCCGGGACCTCCCACGTTGTTGAAGCCGGATACGGTGTAAGAAGCGTCGGCTGGGGCGAAGTTTTCGCGGAAGACGATTCTGCTTTTTCCGCAGGTGTTGTCCAAAAGGATAGTGTGATCGTTGACTCCGCTATCGATTATGGCTACGCCGATGCCGCGGCCATCGAAGCCCTGGCTCCGGGCCACATTCGCGCCAACGGCGGGGACCGCGCTTATGGTGGAGGCGGTGACGAGGCGGTCCGGGGAGATGTACTTAACGCGCGGGTCGGCGGCGAGGGAGGCGAGGGAGGCGGCCGGGACGCGGGCGGTGAGGCCGTTGATGAGGCCGAGTTCGCGGACGGGGCGTTGGGAGGCGAGGTTGACGCCACCGAGGGCGAGGGGCCGGGTGGGCCGGGGGGTGCCGGGGCGGGAGGCGGGAGTGTCTTCGAGTTGGATGATGACGTCGATGGTTTCGCTGGGGTCGAGGTCGGCGAGGTCGGGAGCGAGTTTCCCGGGCTGGGCGAGAAGGGTGGTGACGGTGGTGGCGAGGAGGAGGCCGGTGGCCAAGGCTCGTTTGATGGTCGGGGCGAAAGTTTCAGGTTTCATAGTTCTATGCCTACTAAGCTGGGTAGATGGGAGCGCTTCGCCTGGATGGGAAGCGAGAGACCGCGACGCCAGGAGAGGGAGAGCCGGGCGCAGCGGATGTAATTGGCCGAACTAGTACGAATAGATTGATTTTGCGGGTTGGGTCTGGGTGCTCCTACAGAGCGAAAGGTTCATTTTGGGGCGGGACGGGGGTACGGGAGTAAGTTCCTTTTCTCCGGGGAGTAAGAAACAACGAGGAGAACGAGAGGCCCGCCGCTTCTTTCCTTGCGGTTGGGAGGGCGGGCCGGCGGGTTGGGCGTTGGTGTGGTTTACTGGCCGGTGGTGGTACCGTCCGAGAGGGGGAGCGCTTATAGCTGGTGGTGGGGGCGACATACGCAGCGTCAACCGCCGTGCTCCTCTGAGAACCGGCTCCGCGATTTGCTTTACCTTTTCCGACTCCGCCGGGTATTTCTTGACGGGCCTGGAATCTTGCCCTGCCCAAAGCAC
>JAPKZB010000056.1 GCA_026393985.1 Acidobacteriota bacterium | reverse complement strand
CGCAGCACTTGCTTGCTGATTCGCTGGGACTCGATCAACTCGCATCCGGCACTCGTGGGTAATACAAAGCAAAAACGATAAGCCTCTTTCCGTCTATCGGTTAGAGGCCCGCTCGCTTTGCTGGCAGTAAACTCCCGCTAGGCAGGAATGCTCTCTTGCGAGAGTGCGATCGCGACGCCGTACCTATTCCCGCGTCGTGTGCGGCCTCCCGAACCCCTACCGCCCCTTCGTCGCCAGTACCGACCCCAGCGGATCCAACGTAATCTTCACCACCGCCCCGCCCAGCTTCCCCTGGTACGGCGTAGACGCCCCGTCCGTCCTCACCCACCGCGTCTCGGTCTTCCCCCCGCGGTACTGAATCTCCACCGGCACGTCCACGGAAAACTCCTCGTCCACCTCGGACTGCTCTATCACCCCTTGCCCCGCCACCTTCCCTGGCGCCAGTCGCAGCGCCGGAATCCCCGTGCCATCAATCCACGTCCCCGCGAAATTCTCAAGTCGCGGATCCGGATCCGAGCCCGGCAGCAGTTTGGCCGCCTCGTTCAGAAACTCCTCCGTCCGCAGCCGCCGCCCCCGGTACTCCCCGGCGATCTTTCCCAACAACCGGTTCCACGCCATATCCCCCAACCGCCGCCGCAGCATGTGCAAAATCCACGTCCCCTTCTCATAAGTAATCGTCCGCCACGCCCCCGGCGCTTCTGATGACTCGAGCCGCAGCCCCAGACGGATCGGCCCCGTCGCCTCCACCGTCTTACCCGCCGCTGTTTTGGTCAGCAGATGCTCCCGGAAGATCTCCAGCACGGCATCCAGCGCCTTGGCCCCCTTGCGCTTCTCGAGCAGCATCAGCGCCGAATAGTTCGCCAGCGCCTCCATCAGCCACTCGTCCTGGTAGCCCGTGCTCGCCACCTGGTTTCCCCACCACTGATGCGCCACCTCGTGCGCCACCAGAATGTCCGAAAAAAAGATCCGCTGATACGGGTCACTCGCAAACGCCGGCCGGTCTCGCGGATCGAGGTAGGAGAGTGTCGAAAGATAAATCAAACCCGGAAACCCCTGCCCGAACGTCCCTGGAATCGGCGATACCGCTAGCCGCTTGAGCGGTGGCGGCCCCAGCAGCGCGGCCAGAAACCCGGAAGCCTCCACCACCTCCTCCGCCAGCCGTTCCATCGCCTGCGCCGGACTCGGCGGCGGGTTCGGCAGCGGCGCCACCACCCCCTCCATCGACCGGCGCGGCCCCGTACCCCGCGGAGGCCCCAGCGCCGGCGGCGCCACCAGCAGCTCCTGCCGCCGCGGCGCCAGCGCCGTCTCTACCGCCTGATTGGCATAGATCTCCACCCGCAGCCCCGCCCGCTCCACCACCGTCTTCTGATACTCCCCCACGTTGAAGCCCACAAACCGCAGCGGCACCGCCGATCGAAACTGGCTCACCACCCGCCCCTCCACCTCCCCCTCCCGCTCCCCGGCCGGCTCCCCACTCGCAATCACCGTCAAAGCCCGCGCATGGTCAAACGCCAGATCATACGTCGCAAACTGCACCCCGTGGTGCGGATACCACGTCCCCCGCGCGCTCACCGCGTACACCCCATTGCCGGCCGCGTTCACCACGTCCCCTTCGTGCGCCACTTCAATCTCGTGCGTCCCGGCCGCCAGCGGCGCCGGCAGGCTCAACAGAAACGCGTCATTATCGCTCCCCCGCAGCAGCGCGCTCCGCTCGCTCTCCCGCTGGTAAACCTCCACCGGCTGCCCGTCCACCCGTGCCGCGCTTACCCGCATCCGCCGCGAAATGTCCAGCGCCACCACCGCCCCCGGCCGCTTCCGCTCCGCCACCGGCGGCATCACAATCCGCAGCTTCGTTGTCGCCCGCAACCGCAGGTTCTCCCCCAGCGAAGCCGCAATGCTCACATGCTGCACCGTGAAATCCAACTCGGATCCCTTCCGCCGTCCCTGCCGCGTTCGCCGCCCCGGAAAACTCGTCCAGATGTCGTAAAAACTCCGATTGTCCCGGCTCGTCAGGTGCCCTACCGTCACCTCCTCCCGCGCCTGCGGGTCGTAGATCACATCGAAGCTACCCAGCTTGGTCTGCGCCAGCGCCGCGAAAAACAGCCCCTGCTCTCGCGCCGCCTCCCCCGCCAAGTCCTCCAGCAACCGCGTTTCAAAACTCACCGTCAGGTTCCGCAGCACCGGCGTCCACTGCTGCGCGAGCAGCGCCCCCATCTCCGGTGCCGGTTTGGGCTGCCGCTCGGCCAGATACACCTCAATCTCTGCCCCCGTCCCGTCGGTGAACAGCAGTAGCGCCCCGCGGAAATGCTCGTTCAAGGTCGGCGCCTGCGTAAAGCGCGCCAGTGACGCCCGCTCGCTCGCCGTCGGCGGCACCAGCAGCACCTCGCCATCCCCCTGCTCAGTCTCCGCGCTGAAAAACGCGGCCACCGGCGACCCGGCCACCGGCTTGGCGAGGATCAGGTAGCCATCGGTCAAAAACAGCTTGACGTCTTCCCGGATCAGGCTCAAATCCCGCACCCGGTAGCACCGCGCTCCGTCAAACGAAGCCTCGCGCAGCGCTGCGGCCGTCTCGGCGGCCGAAGCCCCCAGCAACCCCGTCGCCGCCCCCAGCAGGCAGCCGAGCCTAAATAAACATCTCTTCGTCGGCCGTAACCTGTGCCACATTCGCGGGAGAACCCTTGAGTAATTGCGTCACCGCCGAGCGCACCCCGGCCGCTACCCCAGTAATCTCGCGCAGCGGACGGACAATCGAGCTCTGCACCCCGTTCACGGTGCTTTGCACCCGCGACATTGTATCGTTCAACAACACCTCAACCTTATCCATCTGCTGCCGAGCCCGGCCTGAAGCGTCTTCAATCAACGTATCAATCCGCACCAGCTGCGTCTTGGTCAGGTCCAGCACCTCATTGGCCCGCCGCGTCACCCCGGTAATCTGCTCCCGGGATTCGTTCAACGTCCGCTCGGCATTCGCCAGCGCGGCCTCGGCCTTGGGCAAAAACGCGTCCAGACTTTTCTTGATCTCCCCCGCCGTCCGCGCCATCTTGATCGACGCGATCGCCTGAGCGACAAAAGACAGCGCCGTGATGCCCACGAACACCGTCATCAACACAAGTAACAAATCCTGATTCATATAGAGGGGAGATCTGCCCAGTTATAACCTAGTCAGCCGTCAAACCGGCGTCTTCCTGAATCGTCTCGCGGTAGGCCTGCTTACCCGCGTCCACGGCTGCCGAAAACTGCTCTTTCTGCCGCTGCAGCAGCGACTTGCCCTTGTCCACCGCCTCGGCTGCGTGCTCCCGCAGGTCCCCGCTCTTCCGCTTCAAAAAGTCCTTGCTCTCATCCGCTTTAGAGCGAATCAACTCGCGCGTCTCCTCGCCCGACTTCGGAGCGAACAGTATCCCAATCGCCACGCCAATGCCCACACCCAGAAAGAAATACGGAATGCGTTTATCTTCGTCCATTTTCAGCCCCTCGTTTGTAGTGTACAGCAGGATCTCTCAAACTAAGACGTAGCCACCCCCCAAAACTGTTGCAGACTATTTCCATATGGCCACGCGCCGCAATCCTCCCAAACGGTACGCCGGCGAAGAGCTCATGAACTTCGCCCTCCGCTCACTCAGCCTCCGCTCCTCCACCACCGCCGAACTCCGGCGCAAACTCGAATCCCGCGCCGAAAACCCCGCCGAAGTCCCCGCCATCCTCGACCGCCTCGCCGAATCCCGCCTCCTCAACGACGAACGCTTCGCCGAATCCTACACCCACGCCCGCCGCGACCTCCGCCTGTTCGGCCCCCAACGCGTCCGCCGCGAACTCGCCCAGCGCCAGATCGCCAAACCCCTCGCCGAAGCCACCATCCGCGAAGCCTACGCCGAAGTGGACGAAACCTCCCTCGCCCTCGCCCACCTCGAACGCAAAATTCGCGTCTCCGACCCCGCCGCCCACTTCCAAGACCCCAAAAATCTCCAAAGCGCCTTCCGCAAGCTCGTCTACGCCGGCTTCTCCCCCACCGCCGCCGGCAAAGCGCTCAAGCAGTTCTCCGCCCACGCCGCCGACCTCGAAGACTTCGACCCCACCGTCGAAGACAGCTAACGCGACTCCCACGCCGCCTTCGTAATCCGCCCCTCCGCGTCCGACACAATCGTCACAATCACCAACTCCGCCGCCTCCGGAATCCCCCCCGCCGCCGGATCCTTCCAAACCGACAGCAGCCGCCCCTCGCTGCCCGCCGCCAGCTCCGTCGGCTCCCCCAACGCCGCGTTCGCCTCCCCCAGCGGCCGCCCCTCCAGCCGACCCATCAGCGCGTCCAGATACCGCCGCCGCCGCCGCGTCCGGTACGCCGCCGCCCAATCCTTGGCCAGCAGCACCAGCCCTAGCATCAGCACAAATGAAAACAGCGCCAGAATCTCAATCATCGCTTCCCCGTCTCTGATGCTCTCCTGCTAGCCTGTGACTGTGAAATCCGCGCTGCTCGATGGTCTGAACCCGGAACAACTCGCCGCCGCCGAAGCCGTCTTCGACCCCGTCCTCGTCATGGCCCCCGTCGGCACCGGCAAAACCCGCACCCTCGTCGCCCGCGCCGCCCAGGCCATCGCCTCCGGCGTCGCCCCGGAACACATCCTCTGCGTCTCGTTCACCAACCGCGCCTCGAAAGAAATCCGCGAACGCCTCCAGGCCGACCTCGGCGCCGTCGCCCAGAACATCCAGGCCCGTACCTTCCACGGCCTCTGCGCCATCATCTGCCGCGCCGAAAGCGAAGTCCTCGGCATCGACCGCGACTTCGTCATCTGGGACGACGACGACTGCCGCGAAGCCGCCCTCCGCGTCTGCGCCAACCGCAACCTCGAAATCGACCACCACGACCAGGACCGCTTCGCCGGCCTCCTCTCCGGCGTCACCCAGGACGCCAAACTCGGCCTCATCCACACCGACTACGAAGAACACTTCCGCGCCAAACTCGACCGCATCAATCTCAAAAACACGAGCCGCAACCAGCCCTTCCCCATCGCCAAAATCCTCGAAGAGTACGAACGCGACATCCGCGGCAACCACGCCGTCGACTTCGCCGACCTCATCTCCATGGTCCGCCTCCTGTTCAGCGAAAACAGCTTCGCCCTCGCCCGCTGGCAGGACCGCCTCCGCTGGATCCAGGTCGACGAGGTCCAGGACACCAACCTCCCCGAATACGCCATCCTCTCCTCCCTCGCCCGCCCCACCCGCCACTTGGCCTTCTTCGGCGATGTCGACCAAACGATTTACGAATGGCGCCACTCGAACCCCCGCAGAATCCTCGATATCTTCCGCGCCGAGTTCGCCCCCGTCCGCGAAATCCACTTCGTCCGCAACTACCGCTCCACCGAACACATCCTCGACGTCTGCCGCGCCATCATCCAGTCCTGCCCCGGCGCCATCACCGGCACCCTCGAATGCCACTCGGCCGAACCCGGCCCCCCCGTCGAGTACCACGAAGCCCAAACCGCCGCCACCGAAGCCCACTGGCTCGCCCGCCGTGCCATCTCCCTCCGCGCCGAAGACCAGTGCGCCTGGCGCGACATCGCCATCCTCACCCGCAGCAACAACGCTGCCATGAACATCTCGGAAGCCTTCGTCGAAGCCGGCATCCCCCACTTCCTCGCCGAACAGTTCCGCTTCTTCCACCGCGCCGAAGTCCGCGACGCCGTCGCCCACCTCCGCCTCATCCGCAACCCCTACGACGGCAACAGCCTCCGCCGCGTCCTCCAACGCCCCCCCAAAGGCATCGGCCCGGCTACCCTCGAAAAAATCCGCACCCTCCCCCGCAACCTCTGCCTCCGCCTCACCGACTTCGCCGACCACCCCACCCACCTCCACGGCGACCCCTACCAGCCTCTCCTCGATGCCTGGGCCGAAAACCGCGTCGTCGTCTTCGATACCGAAACCACCGGCATCGACACCGCCAACAACGAAATCGTCGACCTCGCCGCCATCCGCACCGGCGCCGATGGCGAACAGGCTCGTCTCCAACTCCTCGTCCGCCCCCGCGGCCCCGTCGGCCTCAGTGAAACCATCCACGGCTACTCCGACGCCCATCTCAAACAGCACGGCGTCGCCCCCCTCGAAGCCCTCGAAGCCTTCTCCCGCTTCATCGCCGGCTGCGTCCTGGTCGGCCACAACGTCGTCTTCGATATCCGCACCGTCGAAGCCGCCCTCCGCCGTGAGATGCTCCCCAACTGCCTCCCCACCCGCTGGTTCGACACCCTCGAAATCACCCGCCGCTTCCAAACCCTCCCCTCCTACCGCCTCGGCGACATCTGCGCCACCAAAGGCATCCCCCTCGTCAACGCCCACCAGGCCCTCGGCGATGTCCTCGCCACCGCCCAGCTCACCGCCCGCCTCATCGTCCCCCTGCGCGAACACGCCCTCCAGCGCCGCGAAGCCATCGCTGCCCACGGCAGCCACTTCGCCCCCCTCGCCCGCCAACTCGCCGACTGGCGCACCGCCGCCCTCGGCCGCCGCCCCCACGAAACCCTCGGCGAAATCCTCGCCGCCTCCGGCCTCGTCGACTGGTACCGCAAGCAGGACAACGGCGAAGTCCGCGTCCAGAACCTCGTCGACCTCTGCGCTATGTTCGAGCGCTACGACGATCCCTCCCTCCCCCCCGAACAGGCCATCGAAGAGGTGCTCCAAATCGCCTCCCTCGGCAACGACGCCGACCGCTACCTCCACCAGGAAGACCGCGTCCTCCTCCTCACCGTCCACCAGGCCAAAGGCCTCGAATTCCCCACCGTCATCCTCGCCGCCGCCACCGACAACGAGTTCCCCGCCTGGCTCGCCCAAAAAGAGGGCCGCCTCGCCGAAGAACATCGCCTCTTCTACGTCGGCGCCAGCCGCGCCCGCCGCCGGCTGCTCTTCACCTGGCACCGCCAGAACGCCTTCGGCCGCCTGCAGGAACCCAGCCGCTTCCTCCGCCACCTCCCGGGCTTCCCCAAATGATCGCCCTCCTCCTCCTCCTCACCCCCTGCGAACAGGGAGCCGCCCTCTTCCGCCAGGGCCAACTCGAACCCGCCCGCCAGCTCCTCGAAGCCGCCGTCCAAACGGACCCCGGCCCCTTCTGCGCCAAATCCCTCGGCATCGTCTATGCCGCCCTCGGCGATACCCGCCGCGCCGAACCCCTCCTCGCCCGCGCCTGCCGCGCCAACCCCCGTGAACCCGACGCCTGCTACTTCTGGGCCCGCGCCCTCTACGGACTCGACCGCTTCGCCGACTCCCTCGCCGCCCTCGACCGCGACCCCGCTCCCCCCTCCGCCCGCGGCCTCACCGCCCGCGGCCAGGCCCTCGACGCGCTCGGCCAGAACTCCGCCGAAGCCGCCTTCCGCCAAGCCCTGAAGCTCTCAGAATCCCCCGCCGACCCCGACCCCCGTCTCAGCCTCGCCGCGTTTCTCACCCGCCAGGGCCGCCTCGCCGATGCGCTCGCCCTCCTCCGCGCCGCGCCCCCGGCCTACCAGCGTCTGGCCCCCTATCACTACCAGCTCGGCCGCGCCCTCGCCCAGCAGGAGCAGTGGGCCCCCGCCGCCGAAGCCCTCCGCAACGCCGTCTCCCTCGCGCCCGCCTACGCCGAAGCCCACGGCCTCCTCAGCCGCGTCTACCACCGCCTCGGCGACCCCACCCAGGCCGCCCGCCACTCCGCCCTCGCCCTTCAGGGCTCCACCAGCTCCAAGTAACGATCCCCCCGCGTCGCCCCCAACCTCTGCACCACCCCCGAAGGCCACCGTACCTCCACCGCGCTCACCTCCCCCTCGGCCCCCAATCCAAAATGCGCCACCGCCTCACTCGCGCTCGCATACCCCACCGCCGTCGTCACCCGGTTCCACTGCCGCCGCTCCTTGCCGTCCGTCACCGTCACCACCGCCCCTATCCCCTCCCGGTTGCTCCGCGTCCCCCGCAAACGCACCCCCAGCCAATGCCGCCCCGCGCCCCCGGAGTTCTTCAGCAACAACGGAGCCTCCCCAATCCGCGTCACCACCACATCCACGCGCCCATCCCCGTCCACATCCCCAAACGCCGCCCCCCGGTGCATCGCCGCCCGCCCCACCGCCTCGCCCGCAAACCGCCCGTCTCCCCCGTTCCGCAGCAGCAGATTCGCCTGCCGCGACCGCCGCTCCGAATACGCCTCCGTATTGTCCTGCACATCCGCGCACGCCGCGAACAGATCCTTCCATCCGTCATTGTCAAAATCAAAAATCCCCGCGCTCCACCCGCTCAAAGGCAGCGTCGCCCGCGCCACCTGACTCGCGTACGTCCGGTCGCTGAACTGCCCCTGGCCCGCGTTGCGGAACAGCGGAAACGTCTCGTTCGTCAACGCCGTAATGAACAGGTCCTCCCGCCCGTCGTTGTCCCAGTCCCGAAAGTCCACCCCCATCGCCGACAGCGCCCGCCCGTCGTCGTTGAACGCCACCCCCGCCGGCCCCCCCATCTCGCGAAACCGTCCGCCCCCCTCGTTGCGGAACAGCGAATTCGGCACCGTGTCGTTGGTCACCAGCACGTCCAGCCGCCCGTCCCCGTCCGCGTCGCCAAACGCCAGGCCCATCCCCTTGCCCGCGTGCGCCGCAATCCCGCTCTCGGCCGAAACGTCGGTAAACGTCCCGTCCCCGTTGTTCCGGTAGAGCGTATTCGGCTCCGGCGCGTAGTGCTTCGGATGGCAGTAGGTCCGTACCTTCTCCCCGCACGCCAACTCCCGCGCCGGGTCCCACTGCACGTAGTTCACCACGAACAGATCCAGGTCCCCGTCCGCGTCCATATCGAACCATCCCCCTGCCACCGCCCACTTGCCTGTCCCCCGCAGCCCCGCCCGCGCCGTCACCTCGGCAAACGTGCCGTCCCCCCGGTTCCGATAGAGCGTATTGTTCCGCACCCCGGCCACGAACAGATCCGGAAACCCGTCGTTGTCAAAATCCCCCGCCGCCGCCCCCACGTCGAACCCCACCCCCTGCAAACCCGCCCGCTCCGTCACGTCGACAAACTTGCCGCCCCCCGTGTTCCGGTACAGCCGGTTCCAATACCGCGGCCCGTCCTTGCGCAGGCTCGGCTGCGGCGCGCCATTGGCCAAAAACACGTCCAGCTTCCCGTCCCGGTCATAGTCCAACAGCGCCACCCCGCCCACCATCGTCTCCGGCAGATGCTTCTCCGGCGTCACCCCGTTCTCCAGTTTCGCCGTCAACCCGCTCCCCGCCGAAACGTCCACCAGCGAGGCGAGAACCAACACCATCCACATATGCGCTATCTTCACACGAGCAGATGCCGCAGCCTATCCTCCGCCTCCGCTGGTACATCGGAGCCGCTCTCTTCCTGTCAACGGTCATCAATTACATCGACCGCCAGACCCTCTCCGTCCTCGCCCCCTACATCAAGGCCGAGTTCCAGTGGGACAACACCACCTTCGCCCTCCTCATCGTCGCCTTCCGCGTCGCCTACGCCGTCGGCCAGTCGCTCTCCGGCCGCTTTCTCGACCGCATCGGCCTCCGCCGCGGCCTCCCCCTCGCCGTCGCCTTCTACTCCTTCTCCGCCATGGCCACCGGCTTCGCCCAGGGTCTCGCCAGCCTCGCCGCCTGCCGCTTCCTGCTCGGCGCCGGCGAATCGGCCAACTGGCCCGGCGCCGCCAAAACCGTCGCCCAATGGTTCCCCCGCCGCGAAACCGGCTGGGCCGTCGCCCTCTACGACTCCGGCTCCGCTCTCGGCGGCGCCATCGCCCCCCTGCTCGTCTACAGCGTCTATCACGTCTTCAACGACTGGCGCCCCGCCTTCTTCGTCACCGGCTGCCTCGGCCTGCTCTGGATCCCCCTGTTCCGCTGGCTCTACCACCCCCCCGAATCCCACCCCCGCCTCTCCCCCGCCGAACGCGCCGACATCCTCACGAACCGTTCCAGCACCGCGGCCACCGACGCCCCGCCCCTCCCCTACGGCATCCTCCTCCGCCTCCCCCAAACCTGGGGCATCGTCCTGTCCAAAGCCCTCACCGACCCCGTCTGGTACCTCATCACCGACTGGTTCGCCATCTATCTCGTCGCCAAAGGCTACCAGCCCGAACAGAGCCTCCTCGCCTTCTGGATCCCCTTCCTCGCCGCCGATATCGGCAACTTCGCCGGCGGCGGCATCTCCAGCATCCTCATCCGCCGCGGCTGGACCACCCTCCGCTCCCGCCGCCTCGTCGCCATCGTCTCCGGCCTTGGCATGTCCACGCTAGCCGGTGCCGTCCTGTTCGACTCCTACGTTTCGATGATCGGCTTCTTCGCCCTCGCCACGCTCTCCTACGCCGCCTTCTCCACCATCGTCCTCGCCCTCCCCGGCGATCTCTACCCCTCGCCGAGCGTCGCCTCCGTCAGCGGCCTCAGCGGCACCGGCGCCGGCATCGGCACCATCGCCGCCACCCTGCTCACCGGCATCGTCTCGGACCGCTACTCCTTCGCCCCGGTCCTGCTCGCCGCCTCGGCCGTCCCCCTGCTCGCCACCCTCGCCCTCGTTACTTTCGTTCGAAGTGCTCCGAACTTACCACCCGGCCCTGCGCATCAAACAGATTGAAGTACCACGCCGTCGCCCCCTCCGGAACCGCCGCCCGCGCCGTCTTCCCGCGGATCTCCGCCGGCACGCTGACCCACTCCCGCTCCTGCCACTTGCCCCCCGCCTTCGTGTAGTTCAGCTCCGCCTTCACAATCCGGCCCCGAAACTTCACCCGGTCCCGCTCCGCCGCCACCACCCGCGCCAGCGCCGGCTCCTTGCGCAGCATCGCCCCGGCAAACGCGAAAATCTCCTCCGGCTTCGCCCCGTCCGGGTGCCCGTGCTTCATCCGCACCCGCACCGCCAGCGTCCGCGGCCCCGCCGGCAGCCGGTACGATTTCCGCAGCGACGGCAGCGGATAGGCAAAGTCGTTCGTCCCCGTCACCCACAGCATCGGCATCTTCGCCCCCGCCAGGTGCGCCGACGGGTCCCACCACCCCAGCCACTTCGCCGCCCGCTCCGGACCCATCTCCGCGAAGTTCTTGAGCCACGCCGAATCCTCGCCCAGATACCCGCATCCGTACACCGGCGCCGCGAACCGGAACCGTCCGTCAATCCCCGCCACGATGTTCGTCAGGTAGCCGCCCCAGGAAATCCCCGTCACCCCGATCCGCTCCGGGTCCACCTCCGGCATGCTCCGCAGCAGCGAATGCCCGCGTACGGCCGCCGCCACGGCGTGGTAAGTCCACTGGTCTTCCTTCGGTTCGTCGACGGCGTTGAACCCGCCCCACCCCGCCGGCCCGCCCCCTTCGTGGTGCGCCCGCGCCGGGTTCCATAGCTTATCCGCCGCCGCCCGCTCCGGCGTCATGCCCCCCGTGTCCATCGCAATCGCGGCGTAGCCCCGCGCGTTCCACATCCGCACCCACTCGGCAAACGCCGTCCCTCCGCCGCCGTGGATCAGCACCATCGCCGGTAGCTTCTTCCCCGCCGGCGCGCCGTAGTAGGCAAACACCCGCGTCGGCTTGCCCCGCCACGGCACCGACTCGTAGTACAGCGCCTTCACCCCCGGCTCCGCTGTCTCGGCCGGAAAAACCCGCGGCGTCTCGAACAGCTTCGTCACATCCCACGTCAGCAGCAGAAAAAGAGCGTAGAGAATCATCTGCCCGATTCTATAACCCCAGCTTCGCCTTCAACTCCGCCACCCGCTCCCGCGCCACCTGCAACTCCGTCTTCTTTTCATCCTTCAACCGGATCAGCAGCCGGTTCCCAATCCACCCGTGCAACTCCTGCACATAATCCAACTGCACCAGCGTCGACCGGTGAATCCGGAACCACCGCGCCGGGTCCAGCTTCCCCTCTAGCTCCGCAATCGAATGGTCCACCACGAAGTCCTTCGCCGCCGTCGCCGCAAACGTCAGCTTGTCCTCGCCGTAGAAGTGCGTCACCCGCGCAAGGTCCACGAACTCCACCCGCTCCCCCGTCCGGCTCGGCAGCCGCGCCGGATACGCCGCCGGCTTCGTCAGCGCCGCAATGATCTTTTGCAAGTCCGGCGCCGCCTCCTGTCCGCCCAGCGTCCGGCCCAATTTCGCCAGCGCCCGGTCCAACCCCGCCGGTTCCACCGGCTTCAGCAGATAGTCCACCGAGTTCACCGCAAACGCCTGCAGCGCGTACTGGTCGTAGGCCGTCGTGAACACCACTAACGGCTCCCCGCTCAGCCGCTGCAGCACGTCGAATCCCGTCAGCCCCGGCATCTCGATATCGAGAAACAGCACCTCCGGCCGCAGCTCCGCGATCTCTGCAATCGCCGCCTCCGGGTCCGACGAAAAGCCCACCACGGTGACCTTCCCGGTCGCCCCCAGCAATCGCACCAGCCGCTTCACGGCCAGCGGTTCATCATCCAATACGTACGCTCGAATCGACATGGGCAGGTAAGGTAATCGTCACTTCCGCGCCGGCAATCTCCAGCTTCGCATCCTTCGGGAACAGCGCATCCAGCCGTCCCCGCAAAATCTCCAACCCGTGCCCCGGCAGCGCCGCCCCCGCCGGAATCCCCGGCCCGTCATCGGTCACCGTCACCACCAGCGCCCCTCCCCGCCGCTCCGCCCGCACCACCACCTCGCCGCCCTCCCGGCGCTTGGCCACGTGATGCTTCACCGAGTTCTCCACCAGTGTCTGCACCGCGAACGGCGGCACCGAACACTCCCGCGCCTCCGCCGAAGCCTCCACCCGGTAGCGCAGCCGCTCGGCGAACCGCGTCCGTTCGATCTCCAGATAATCTGCTACCACCTGCAACTCCCGGTCGAGCGGCACCAGGTTCGCCTCCGGCGCGTCCAGCGAAAAGCGCAGCAGCTTCGACAGCCGCTGCAACTGTTCGTCCGCCTTCTGCGGGTCCTCGTGGATCAACGCGCTGATCGTATTCAGCGTGTTGAACAGGAAGTGCGGATGAACCCGTGATGCCAGCGAAGCCAGCTGCGCCTCGCTTGCCAGCTTCAACGCCCGCTCCCGCTCAAACTCCGCCCAGTCGGATCTCCCCCGGTAATACTCATAGACCATCACCGTCAGTCCGAACGTGGCCGAGATGAACGCCGCGAACTGCAAAGTCGCCCAGTAGCCGCCCCAAAACGACCTCGGCCGCACCAGCCCCAACCCGACCGAGATCGCATAACCCATAAACGAACCCAGCACCACGGCGCCCGCCATCACCCCGATGTTCAGCGCCAGGCCATGCTTCCCGCCCCGCCGCCAGAACCGGCTCCCCGCCTGATAGCAGAGCAGGCTAATCGAAGTGCTATAGATCAATGTGACCAGGAAGATATCGGCCATCTCCCGCCATCCCGTCCCCCGGGCGAAGAACAGGTTGATGCCCATCACCCCCAGCGTGATGAACAGAATCGCGAGAACCGGCCTTGGAACTCTCACCTTCCTCAAGTTACTTCACCTTCGGGCTTCCCATGTGGCAACCCATGCAGTTGGAGTCCCGCGAACTCAACTTCCCTTCCGCCAGCCACTTCTCCGCGCGCTTGGCATAGGCCGTTCCCGGCAGTTTCGTCTGGATCAACGTGAAGTACTCCTTCGCCTTCTCCGTCTTCCCCAGCCGCCCGTTGCCCTCGGCAATGCCAAACAGCAGTTCGCCCAGCGAATGCTCGCTAAACCCGCTCAGATCGCCCTTTTGCATCTCCCAGCAATCTTCATAGTCCTTCACCCCCATGACCAGCAACGGAGTGCCCATCTGCGGCGGCATCCCCTTACTCGCGGCCAGATACGCCGACCCGCGTGGAATCCGGACCCCCACGTTCTTCGGCGCCAACTCCGCCGCCTTGTCCATCATCCCCGTCCCCTTCTGCATCATCGCCATCGCCGCCTGCATGTCTCCTTTCTGAAACAGCGCCCCGGACTGAAAGAACAGCCCGCTCCCATGCCAAACCATGGCCTCGGCGTGTGACGGCTCCGCCGCCAGCGTCGCCGCCGATATCTTCATCGCCTCCGCCAGCGCCGCCCCATCGCCCCCCAGCCCGGCGAAAAACTGCTCCCGGACCTTATCGTCGAACCGTACCGGCTCCTGCGCCAGCATTCCCGCTGCCACCGCCATCAATGCCCATGTCGTATGTGAGGTCTTCATGATTCGATCATGCCCGGCCTCCCCCGAAACCCCTCGCCCTTTCCGACGAACCGGTTGTTTCGTATCCTAAGTTGTTGCGCCCTAGGAACGACTGGATCCCCACTTTGACGATGACCCTGGTCAGCCTGATCAGCTACATCGACCGCAACACCCTCGCCATCCTCGCCCCCGCCATGCTCGAACAGCTCCGGCTGTCCAATGAAGAGTACGGCTACGTCGTCAGCGGCTTCAGCCTCTCCTACATGGCATCGAACATCGCCTGGGGCCGCTGGCTCGACCGTTATGGCCTTCCCCTCGCCATGACCGCCGCCGTCGCCTTCTGGACCCTCGCGAGCGTCTCCCATGCCTTTGCCCTTGGGTTCGTTTCGCTCTTTGCCGCCCGCTTCGCCCTTGGCTTCGGCGAAGGCGCCACCTTCCCCGGCGGCCTCCGCACCGCCGTCCAGACGCTCCCCGTCGAACATCGCGCCAAAGGTACCGCCGTCGCCTACAGCGGCGGCTCGCTCGGCGCCCTCATCACCCCGGTCATCATCAACCCCGTCTACCAGGCCTGGGGCTGGCGCGGCGCCTTCTGGTTCACCGGCCTCATCGGCCTCGTCTGGATCCTCCTCTGGCAGTACGTCAGCCGGCGGCCCTCCATGCGCCTCCCCGCCGAAATCCCCGCGCCCGCGGAACGCCCCCGCTTCTCCGACCCCCTCCTGTGGAGCTTCATGCTCATCTACGCCTTCGGCTCCCTCCCCATCGGCTTCATCCTCTACTACGGCGCGCTCTACCTCCGCTCGCTCGGCCTCAGCCAGGTCCAAATCGCCGGCCTCCTCTGGCTGCCCCCGCTCGGCTGGGAGATCGGCTACTTCTTCTGGGGCTGGTGGACGGACCGCGCCCGCGGCTCCTTCCGCAACCTCTTCCTCCTGCTCACCCTCCTGAGCCTCCCGCTCGCCGCCGTGCCCTACCTGCCCGGCGTCACTGCTCCTCTCGCCCTCCTCTCCTTCTCGATGTTCGTTGCCGCCGGCTTCCTCATCGGCGGCGTCGCCTACGGCGCCAGCATCTTCGGCCCCAAACACGCGGGCTTCATCGCCGGCCTCAGCTCCGGCGCCTGGTCCGGCCTCGTCGCCCTCGTCATGCCCCTGGTCGGCCGCCTGTTCGATCAAAAGCTCTACGCCACCAGCTTCCTGCTCGCCGCCTGCTTCCCGCTGGCCGGCATGGCCGTCTGGCTGCTCGTCCACCGCCGCCGCCCTGCTATCCTGGGCGAACAAAATGTTTGATCCTCAGCTCATCGCCGTCGGCGTCATCTGGTTCGTCGTCTTCCTGCTTTCGGCCACCGCCCACGAAGCCGCCCACGCCTGGATGGCCCTCCGCGGCGGCGACAAAACCGCCTACCACTTCGGCCAGGTCACCCTCAGCCCCCTGCCCCACATGCAGCGCGAGCCCTTCGGCATGCTCGTCTTCCCCTGGCTCACCTTCTTCATGAACGGCTGGATGATGGGCTGGGCCAGCGCCCCCTACGATCCCTACTGGGCCATGCGCTACCCCCGCCGCGCCGCCTGGATGTCCCTCGCCGGCCCCGTCGCCAACTTCATCCTCGCCGCCATCGCCGCTGTCCTCATCCGCGTGGGCCTCCTCGCCGGCCTCTTCCGCCCCGGCACAACCATGCGCTTCACCGACATCATCCAGGCCGCCGATAGCGCTCCCGCCGCGACCGAAGCCATCGCCACCCTGCTCAGCATCATGTTCGCGCTCAACATCCTGCTCGGCGTCTTCAACCTGATCCCCCTGCCCCCGCTCGACGGCTTCACCGCCATCGGCCTCGTCCTGCCCGAGTCCATGGCCGCCAAGCTCCGCGAATGGCAGATGACCATGGGCGCCTATCAGATCTTCGGCATGCTGATCGCCTGGCAGGTCTCCGCCTACGTCATCGGCCCGGCCTATTACGTCGCCCTCTTACTCCTGTTCCTCGGCTACTGACCCCCGCCCATCGGGTAAGCTAACGGGATGTCCGTCCTCCTGCTCGCCCTCCTCCAAGCCTTCTTCAGCGTCCCTGGCGTCGATAGTCCGGAACTCGCCGCCTGGGGTCCCCACCCCGTCGGCGTCCGCACCCTCGACCTCGTCAACCCCGCCCAACCCGACGTCCTCGCTTTCAACAAGGAAACCAACCAGGCCCCCCTCCTCGACCGCCCCCTCAAAGTCGAACTCTGGTACCCGGCCCTCCTCCCCGCCGGCGCCGAAGCCCGCACGGTCTATGAAAGCACCCTCCCCGGCCGCAACCCCCGGCCCTTCACCATCGACGGCAAAGCCCTCCGCGACGCCGCCCCGCTTCCCAACCAGCGCTTCCCCCTCGTCATCGTCTCCCACGGCTACCCCGGCTCCCGCACGTTCCTGTCCTACCTCACCGAAAACCTCGCCTCGAAAGGCTACGTCGTCGCCGCCATCGACCATACCGACTCCGTCTTCGGCAACGTCAAGCCCTTCCCCTCCACCCTCGCCAACCGCTCGAACGATCAGCACTTCACCATCGAATCCCTCTCGGCCTCCCAACCCAACATCGACCCCGCCCGCGTCGCCATCATCGGCTACTCCATGGGCGGCTACGGCGCCCTCATCTCCGCCGGCGCCCTCCCCACCCGCACCCCGCCCGGTGCCAAATTGCGAAACGAACCCAACCCGAATCTGAAGGCCGTCGTCGCCATCGCCCCCTGGGGCGCCCAGCCCCCCGTCAACCTCTGGGAGCCCGCCGCCCTCGCCAACATCAAAGTCCCCGCCCTCTTCCTCGCCGGCGACCACGACGACATCTCCGGCTTTGAACAAGGCGTCCGCAAGGCCTACCACCAGGCCGTCAACTCCCCCCGCTGCCTCCTCGTCTACGAAGGCGCCCGCCACAACATCGGCGGCAACCCCCCGCCCGCCCTTCCGCTCGACTTCGCCACCAAAGAGAGCTTCGACGAACCCGTCTGGCGCAAAGACCGCCTCAACGCCATCAACCAGCACTTCGTCTCCGCCTTCCTCGATCTCCACTTGAAAGGCGACGAATCCCGCCGCGCCTATCTCGACGGCAAACTCAAAGGCTTCCAGCGCCGCTGGGCCGTCGGCGTCCAGCAAAGCTGCCTCACCCCCGCCCCCGTCGCCCACGTCCCCAAGCAAAGCGACCGCCCCGAACCCGCCCCCTCCCCGGCCGACGAGCTTGGCTTCGTTTCGCAATTTGACGGCAAGACCCTCGCCGGCTGGGACGGCGACCCCAAGTACTGGCGCGTCGAAGACGGCGCCATCGTCGGCGAAGTCACCCCGGAAACGCTGCTCAAAAACAACACCTTCCTCATCTGGCGCGGCGGCCAACCCAAAGACTTCGAACTCAAACTCGACTACCGCATCACCGCCGGCGGCAACTCCGGCATCAACTACCGCAGCAGCCTCCTGCCCGACCGCCCCTACGCCCTCCGCGGCTACCAGTGCGACATCGACGGCAAACAGGCCTACACCGGCCAGAACTACGAAGAGCGCGGCCGCCTCTTCCTCGCCCTCCGCGGCCAAACCACCCGCGTCCTCGGCCACCGCAAGCCCCAGATCGTCGCCACGCACGCCGACCCCAAAGAGCACCTCCTCCCCGGCTGGAACAGCGTCCACATCATCGCCCGCGGCAACACCCTCATCCACCTGATCAACGGCCAACTGATGAGCATGGTCATCGACGACGACCTCGTCGGCCGCGCCACGCAGGGCTTGATCGGCGTTCAGGTCCACGTCGGCCCGCCCATGAAGGTGGAGTACCGCAACCTCCGTCTGAAACAATAGCGCTATGCCCTCGCTGCTCCTCCTCCGCGCCGGCGCCTGCGCCGCGGCCGCCCTCCTGCTCGGCTTCGCCGCCGCGCAGGCCCCCCGCCCGGAACCCGCCGCTGGCCTGCGTTGGTGGAAAGGCAACCTCCACACCCACACGCTCTGGTCCGATGGTGACGGCTTCCCCGACATGGTCGCCGCCTGGTACCGTGACCACGGCTACCACTTCCTCGCGCTCTCCGAACACAACGTGTTCGCTCAGTCCGAACGCTGGATGCCCTCTCGCGCCATCAACCGCCGCGCCGGTGTCGATGCCGTCGCCGCCTACCGCGCCCGCTTCGGCCCCCGCTGGGTCGAGTCTCGCGGCCAGGCCGCCGACGGCAGCGAGGAGATCCGCCTGAAGACCCTCGACGAGGTCCGCGCCATGGTCGACGAACCGCGGCGGTTTCTCCTGATCCCCTCGGTCGAACTCACCGGCACGGCCGGCGACGGCCGTTCGCTGCACATGAACGCCACCAACCTCGCCGCCTCGCTTAGTTTCCGCCGCGGCGCTACCATCGCCGAAAGCATGGTCCGGAATCTCGAACAGGTCGAAGAGTACGCCGCCCGCACCGGCCGCGAGGTGCTGCTCCATGTCAATCACCCCAACTACAAATGGGGCATCACCGCCGAAGATCTCGCCAGCGTCGTGCAGGAGCGCTTCTTCGAGGTGTGGAACGGCGTCGACAACGACAACGACCCCGGCGACGCGCAGCGCCCGAGTACGGATGCCCTGTGGGACATCGCCAACGCCCTCCGCCTCACCCGCTATGACGCGCCGCCGCTGTACGGCCTCGCCACCGACGACACCCACGACCACCATGGCAACAAGACCCGCGCCCTCCCCGGCCGCGCCTGGGTAATGGTCCGCGCCCCGCATCTCAGCGCCGACTCCATCGTCCGCGCCCTCCGCGCCGGCGACTTCTACTCCTCAACCGGCGTCACGCTGACGGACGTGGCCTACTCGCCCGCCGAGCGCCGCCTGAGCCTCCGCATTGAGCCGGTGGCGGGAGAGGAGTTCACGACGCGTTTCGTGGGCGTCCGCCGCCAAGGCACCGCCGGCGAGCTCCTCGCCGAGGTGAAGGGCCTCACCCCGGCCTACACGCTCAAGCCGGGCGAACGCTACGTCCGCGCCGTCGTCACGTCCACCGGAAAACCCGCCGTCCCCAGCGACGAGTTCCCCACCAAACGCGCCTGGACCCAGCCCGTCGGCTGGTAGATCCGCGCTTCAGGAGACTCTCCAGGGCACCCCTGCCCGTCCCGTGTTAGCGATGTTCAGAACCTGCGGTTGCGGATCGATGTGGCCCACTACCTGCCGTAATTTCTGCAGAACCCCGCTCGAGAAGTTCGAGGGAAACAGTTTCGAACGGTGGCCCGTATGAGGCTCCAGGTGTCTGCCAGCCTGCGCTCGTTGGTTTGCGCGGCCGCTCCAGCGGCATCCCGTAATCCCGCAAGCGTATCGCTGACCTTCTTGGCAAGCGTCTCGGCAAGCCCGTTCAGATTGGAACGTTCCGGGGGCCTCGTAATCATCCGGAAGTCTTTCGCTTCCACCAGCCAAACCTCCACGGGAGACTGCTGAGCTCTTGCGATTACCAGGTCCATCGCTGAGTAAGACTTCTGCGGCTGCAGAACGCTTCGGTAGTAGTCCCACTCATCGTATTTCTGTGCATCGTAAGTGGTCTTGATGTCGAACAACAGCCCATCGACCGGGATCGTCGGCACGTCGGTTCACCTCTCCTCTGGCGAGGCTTCGGCGGGCAGGCCCATCTCCGTGTCAATGTACCGGTCCGCCTGCTGCAAGTCCTCGTCCAGCGCCGCGATGCTGCCAATGTCATCGACCGTATTCCCCTGACGGACGCCGACACCGGCTTGGGTGCGCTCCAATCCAAAGTACCTGGCACTCAGACCTGCAAACTGCTGACTTTGCAGGATATGCAGTTCCCTTAGCAAGAAGAGACTGTGAGTTGCGATAAAGACCTGAATACCGCTCTCTGCCAGTTGCAGGATCACCCGCGCCACGGTCTTGATAATCCGGGGATTGAGGTTCGATTCCGGTTCGTCCCAGAACAGGTAGCCTTTGTCGAGCAATGACCCCGTAGCGATTAGCCGAGCTATCGTTGCCAATTTGCGAAGCCCCTCCGCCACCAGATGCATCTCCATCCTGCCCGTCTCGAGTTTGAGATAAAAACGTCCGCCGGCATCGAGTTCCACGCTGCCTCCCATCGCCGTCTCCAACGGCCCTAGGAGTTCCTTGATCCTCTTCTCTCGTGGGCCTCTCGCGAGCGGAGCTCCGAGCAAAACGCATGTGTCTCGCCATGTCGCTTCGAAGGAAAGGTGCGAGGTTTCGTAAAGCGAGACAAACCCCGGATAGATGGTAAGCAATTCCCGGGTCGGTAGATAGACAGGACGTTAATCAATCACCTCAGTGGGCGTGTGTTTCAGTGTGACTTCGGACCGTGCGAGGGTCGAGAACGAAAAGGAAAAGTCGAGGGCTTCGTTGTTAAAGTGAAAGCTCAGTTCAGATTTCCGCCGGCCCCTGGCGCGCGTGACCAGTCGCCCCAGTTCGTCAGGACGAAACACCCCGACCAGCTTCTGTGCGAGCGCAGCGGTCCAAATTGACTTGCCTCCCCCCCATGTTCCGGAACCCCACCCTCCCTGGCCCCAGCCTGTCCCGCTCGCGTTGTAGTCGGCGCTCACCGCAATCCCAGCATAGGCTGCCTTCAGAATGTGCGTTTTCCCTGTACCGTTCTCGCCGACAAGCACATTGAGGTGGTCGCCAAAGGTTAACTCGGCGCTAGGGAAAACAGTGAAATTGCTAAGGCTGAGAGACTTTAGCATAACGTCCCTCTACTCTAGCGGATCGACGCGCCTCTAACCCAGCAGCACCCCCTGCACCGCCTTCGACACCGGATCAAGAATCGTCTTCTGCGACACCCGCGCCGGCAGACTCGTCAGCAGCACAAACGTCACGTCCCTCCCCGGATGCGCCCAGCACAGCGTCCCCGTCGATCCCCCGTGCCCGAACTGCCCCGGCGTCAACCGCCAACCCAGTCCGTACTGCGCACTCTGCGCCGTCACCATCTGCTGCGCCGTCTCCGGCCGCAACGGCCCCGGGCCCGGCTTCATAAAGTACCGCAGCAGTTTCGTAATGTCCGCCGCCGTCGAGTGCGCCCCGCCCCACGGCGCGGCCAGCGTCCGCCAATACCGGCTATTCCAATCCCAGTGCTTCTCCCCCACCGGATCCGCGTGCTCGGTCTGATTCTGCACCGTCTCCTCGAGCCGGTACCGCCCCAGCCCCAGATACGTGTCCTTCATCCCCAGCGGCCCATAAATCCGCTGCTCGAGCAGCTTCGGCATCGCCACGCCGGATACCAGCTCCGCCATCGTCGCCGCCAGCAGAATTCCCATGCTCTGGTAGCTCACCTTCTCGCCCGGCGCAAACAGCAGCGGCGTCTGCATCGCCAGCTTCGCCCATTCGCGCAGCGGCGCGTTCCGCCTCCGCAGCGCAATGTTTTCGGGCAGCATGTCCGGCAGCCCGGAAGTATGCGAGAGCATCTGCCGCAGTGTGATCCGCCCATCGAACCCCGGTAGCAGCTTCGCCGCCGGCGCGTCCAATTGCAGCTTGCCCGCTTCCACCACCGTCATCACCGCCGCCGCCGTCATCGGCTTGGTGATCGACGCAATCAGAAACGGCGACGCCGGGGTCGCCGCTCCGAAGGCCCTCTCGTAGACGCCGTCGCCCTGCGTCACCCGCAGCACCGCCGCGCGCAGCTGCCCCGCGGCCACCGCCTCGGCCAGCGGCTTCACCGCGTCATTCATCTGCGCCGGCGGCAGCGCCGCGGCCAACAAGGCCCGTCGTGTCAACATTGCTCTCCTCCTACCAGTGCGTCAGCGAGCCATCTGGCCGGAAGTACACATTCTTCCGCCCCGGCTGCGTCACTTCGCCAATCAGCTTGCACTTCGACAAATCCGCCGTCACCCCCAGCCCCGGCCGGTCGTTCCGGTACGCCTTGCCGTCTTTGAAGTCCAGGCATTCGGGCAGATGCGGAATCGGCCGCCCCCCGTAGTTGTACTCCATGATCACTGTCCCGGGGAACGTCGACAGGCAGTTCACCAGTGCCGCCGTCGCCACCGGACCCGTGAAGTGCGGAATAATCCCCACCGCGTGCGTCTCGCACAGCGCCGCGATCTTCATCATCTCCGTAATCCCGCCCACGTTCGGCAGCGTGGCCCGGATGTAGTCGATGTCGTGGTTCTCAACGAGCTTATTGAAGTCCCACCGCTGCCCCCACTCCTCGCCGTGCGTCAACGGCACCGACGTCATCTGCCGCAGCTTCGGGATGTCCTGATGCGCATGCTCGTCGCGTACCGGGTCTTCGACAAAGTACGGCTCAAACTCCTCCATCAGACGGCACGCCCGCAGCGCGTCGGCATAGTCGAAGCGCTGATGCAGGTCGATGCACCAGTCGCCGTCCGGCCCCACGCCCTCGCGCACCTCCTTACAGTCCCGCGCCACCTTCCGCACCCGTTCGTGCGTGTTGAACGTGGTGTTCGACGGCGTGTCGGCCGCCCCCATGCGAAACGCCCGGTAGCCGGCGTCCATGGTCGCCCGCGCCCGGTCCCGCAGCGACAACGGCGGCGCCCCCGGCGGCCGCGGCGCCCCGCCCGTCGCGTAGCACTCTACATGGTTCCGCACCGTCCCGCCGAGCAGTTCGTGCACCGGCAGGCCCAGCGTTTTGCCCTTGATGTCCCACAGCGCCAGGTCCATCGCCCCCTGCGCGTGGATCTTCTCGCGGCCCGGCGGATAGAACCAGGCGATGTACATCTCCTGCCACAGCGCCTCAATGCGGAACGGATTCTGTCCGATCAGCGTACCGGCGCACTGCTCGAGCGTATCCTTCGCGCCGCCTTCGCCAATGCCCACCGTGCCGTTGTCGCACTCCACCGTCACGAGCATGTTGCTCTGGTTGAACAGCGGGTTGTACCCCGGCGGCTCGTAGATCCGCACCCGCGTAATCTTGATCTTCGGCAGCGCGGCCTCCGCCGCGCCCACCCCGGCTACCGCCGCAAGAAAGGACCGTCTCGATACCATCGCGCCAGTCTATAAAGCCCGCGTCGCCACGTCAAACCAACGCGTATTCACAAGGCCTTTCCGCTGCATCTGCACCCAGAGCCGGTAGCGCCCGGCGCGCGGAAAAATCACGTTGAACTGCACCGTCGGCGCCACCTCCGGCCGGTACTCCCACCGCGGATGCACATGCACCATGTCGAGCAGATCCTCGCTCGCCACGAGCAGATGCCCCCACGCGCCCAGCCACGGCTCCAGCCCCTCGGCCGGCGCGAGATCAAAAAACAGCATCGTCCGCAGCCCGGCCACCGGCTCGGCCGGCTCCGTCCGCAACCGGATCTCCATGTTCCCGGGCGGCTCCGGCGCCCGCACCTCCGCCCCCGCGCCCACGAGCACCGTCTTGGCGATCAGCTGCGGCGTCCCGCCCTGCGGATAAAAATCCGCCAGCACCCGGTACATCCCCGCCCGCGGCAGCACCACCGGCAGCACGAACGACCCGTCCGCCCGCCGCTCCGGATGCTCATGCGCGAAGAACGTCCGGTCCTCGCTCACCACAAACAAATGGAACAGCTTCTCGTGGATCTCGTTAAAGGCCACCACCGGCCGCCCCGTCCGCGGATCCACCACGCGGAAGGCGAGCATCACCGTCCGCCCCGCCCGTGGCTCGGCCGGCAGCGTCGTCATCTCGACGCGGTACTCCACCGGCTCCGGCAGCCCCGCCTCCAGCCGCATCCCGCAGCGCGGACACCGCCCCGGACCCTTGGCCCGCACCTCGGGATCCATCGGGCACAGAAACTCCACGTCCTGTGCCCATCCGGCCGCCGGCAGCGCCCAGAGCAGCGCCCGCCGCGTCACTGCGCCGGTTCAAACGGCCAGCGTGCCGTTGTCGTCCAGCCGCCGTCAGAGGCGATGCACTGCCCCGTGACGTAGTTCGACGCCGGCGCGGCCAGAAACACCGCCAAGCCCGCGATATCTTCGGGCGTGCCGGCCCGCGGAATCGACTGCGTCGCCTGGAGCCAGGCGTGCATCTCCGGCGGCTGCCACATGTCCCGGTTGATGTCGGTGATGATGAAGCCCGGCGCAATGCAGTTCACCTGAATATTGCTCGGACCCCACTCGGCCGCCAGCACCCGCGTCAACCCCGCCAGGCCCGCTTTTGAAATCGCGTACACGCTCAAATACGGCACCCCGTGCGTCGACATCAGACTGCCAATGTTGATAATCTTGCCGCCCGTGCCCCGCGCGCGCATCCCTTTGCCGATCAGCTGCGTCAGCTCAAAAATGCTATGGATGTTGGTCTGCAGGATCGTCTCGTACTCCTCGCGCGAGTACGTCTCCATCGGCTTCCGCACGTTGCGCCCGGCCACGTTCACGAGGATGTCGGCCTTGTCCGCCCACGCCTCGCCCACGGCCTGAATCGATGCGCGGCTCGCCATGTCGAGTTCGGCCGCCTCGGCCGAATACCCGGCCGCGTTGAGCGCCTCCGCCTCGGCCCGCAGCTTGTCAATCGACCGCGAGGCCAGCACCGTATGCGCCCCCGCCGCGGCCAGCTCCCGCGCAATCGCCAAACCAATTCCCCGGCTCGCGCCGGCTACCAGGGCCGTTTTGCCCTTCAGTGAAAACAAGGATTCCAGTGACATTTACGTTGACCGAAGATATCGCGAACTGCTCCGCACCACAACCACCGCGCCCAGATACAGCAGCCCGCCCACCAGCAGCGTCTCGCGCAAACCCAGGTAGATCGCCAGGAAAATCGCCCCGGCCGAACCCAGCACGCTCGCCGCCGCGTTCAGGCTCCACGCCCACCGCACCGAGGGCTTGTGGAAGCTCTCAAGCCGCGCCAGACCCTGCGGAAACGGCATCCCCATGAAGAACGCCGCCGGCGCGATCAGCGCCATCGTCAGCGCCATCTTCGCCGCTAGCGGCCAGCCCACCAGCGCCGAAGTCAGCGGCGCCGCGCTCAGCGCCAGAATTAGCACAAACAAGCTCACCAGCGCGAGCGCCCCGACAAGCTTGCCGTCGTTATCTCCCACCAGCCGCCGGCTCAAAAAGCTGCCGAGGCCGCTGAAGACGAGCATCGAGAAGATGATCACCGTCAGCGCATAGGTCGGGTGCCCCAGAAAGAGCACGAACTTCTGAATGAGCGCCACCTGAATCAGAATGTAGCCCACGCCGATGCACAGGAAGTAGAGCAGAAAGCGCAGCACGCCCTTCTCCCGCGGCAGTTTCGTGCCGAGCACCACCGGCGGCAGCGCCAGAATCACGAGCGTCGCCACCAGGCTGATGCCCACCAGCGAAAAGAGCAGCGGCACAGCTTTGTTGATCTTGTAGTCGGCGCTCTTGCCTTCGGGGCTCACGAGAAAACCCCATAAATCACGCGGCTGCACGGTGTAGAAGAAGAACGGCCGGTTGTCGTCGACGGTTGAAATATCAAACGGATACCCAGCGATGTAGGCCGCGAGGTCGGGCAGCGTCAGCACCTGTGCAAACGGGCTGTCGGATACCATCCCCGGCAGATACACCACCTGCAGCTTGGCCTCTTCGGCAATCTGCTTGGCGCGCTCGACGTCGGCCGCCGAAAACGGCTTCCGCGCAATCAGCACTGTGTCGCGGGCGCCCCAGCCTTGTGTGGAACCTTCGCGCACCACCATCACGTGCCGCGCAAACTCCTTCTCGCCCAGCCGCGTCAGCGCCTCCCGGCCCAGCGTCAACAGCCGTACCGACTCCCGCGGCGGCTCAAACCCCCAGCGCGTAATCGTCAGCACACCATCGTCGGTCAGGTGGCTCAAATAGTCATAAAACGCGTCCGTCGTGTACAGGTTGTTCTCCGACAGCGCAAACGCCCCGGCCGCCGTCGACGCCCACGTGTCCACCAGCGTCGCCTGCAGCACCTGGTACTTTTCGGGAGACCGCCGGATGAACGCCCGGCCGTCTTCCACCTCAATCCGCACCTCCGGCCGCTGATACAGCTTCCGCGAAAAATCGAGGAACCGCTCCTGCATTACCGTCCGGGCGATGATCGGGTTGATCTCGACGCCGGTGATGTCCTTGCTGCCCAGCGCCAGCGCCCGCGTTACGTCCCAGCCTCCGCCCGGCCCCACAATGAGAGTCTTCGCTCCCGGCCGCATCTTGTAGGGGAAGGCCGGCCCCTGCAGCGTCAGGTCTTTCCGGTCCCGCTCGCTCAGGTTCGCCAGATCGAAGTTGGCGATGCCGGTCGACGCATCGGCGTCGATGACCACCTGCATCTGCCCGCTCTCCCGCTCCTTGGCCACCGCGATCCGCGAAAAGCTGTTCCACTTCACGAATACTTCGTTGTCCAGCGTCTGGCCCTTGGCGTACTTCACGTCGATAATCGGCGACTTCGCGTTGGCCACCACCAGCACCACCAGACCCAGCGCCAGCGCCACCGCCCCGGCCCGCATCTGCCGCTCGCCCGCCAGGTTGAACCACACCGCCGACCCCGTGGCAAACAGAATCGCCGCCGCAATCACCGTGTTCGGCCCGCCGAACGTATTCAGCAGCGGAATCAGCAGCAGACAGCCCCCGGCCGCGCCCAGCAGGTCGAAGAAGTACACCTTGTCCACCCGCTCAATCGTCTCCGAAATCGCCAGCGAAACAATCGCCCCGGCCACGAAAAACGGCAGCGCGCTCAAAAAGTAAACCGCCCCCAGCGTCAGGTTCGATAGCTCCGTCCCGCGCGTCAGGATGAAAATCAGGCTCCCGAGCGGGATCACCGCGTTCGCCGCCGACAGCCAGCCCAGCTTGCTGAACATGCTCCCCGGGCGCCCCGCGACGACGTAGGAAAAAACCCCGCCCGCCCCCAAACCAAACAGCGCAATCGAGATGGCCAGAAACGCGAAATGGTAGTAGAAGACGACCGAGAAGATCCGCGTCATCGATAGCTCGAGCAGCAGCGTCGCCATCGTGGTGAAAGCAACGCCCAGGTATACCTGGGTCCAGCTCGTAGGTAGCCCAGAGTTAACAGTGGAAGAGATGCGAGACAAGAATATATGGTATCAGCCGCGTTCCCTACACCATGGCGCTCGGCGGCGCCGGATCCTCGGGCCGGCCCGCGTTGCCGAGCGCCGTCCGGATCATCATCACCGCCAGCCCGCCCAGAATCGCCAGCCCCACCGCGTAGCTCGGCGCCTTCGAGAACTCGGGCAGGGAAACCTCCAACAGCGCAAACGCCGCCACCACCAGCCCCATCAGCCCCTCGCCCGCAATCAGCCCCGAGGAAACCAGTACGCCCGTATTCTCAATCCGCGCCTTCTGCGCCTCGTTGTGCCCCGCCCGCGTGCTCAGGTAGTCCGTAATGCTCCGGATGCAGCCGCCCACAAAAATGGCGAACGTCGTCGCCAGCGGCAGGTACATGCCCACGGCCACCAGCATCGGACTCTTCACCTGCAGCATGATCATGCCGATACCCATGAAGATGCCCATCACCACCAGCGGCCAGGCCATCTCGCCGCCCACGATGCCCTGCGCAATCAGCGCCATCAGTCCCGCCTGCGGCGCCGGCAGCTTGGCGTCGCCGAAGCCGATGCCCCCCTGCTTGATATTCGCCTGATGCAGCAGCATCACGGGGAAAAACATCACCAGCGCCGAAACCACTACCGACAGCAACTCCACCCATTGAATCGTCCGCGGCGTGCCGCCCAGAATGTAGCCGGCCTTGAAATCCTGCAGCAGTTCGCCGCCCACCGCCGCCGCCACGCACACCACGGCCGCCACGGCCAGCACCGTCGCCACCCCGGTCGCGCCGTTCACCCCCAGCGACACCATCAACAATGCCGCAATCAACAGCGTCGACAGCGTCAAACCCGAAATCGGGTTGTTCGACGAGCCGATGAAGCCTACCAGCGACCCCGACACCGTCGTAAACAGAAATCCGGTAATCAGCATCACCACCGCCGCAATCGCCGCAATCCACAGCGCACCCGCAAAGTACGTGTACACCCCGACCATGGCCAGAAACGTCAGCCCGATCAGCGCGAACACCACCTTAAAACTCATATACTGCTCCGTGCGCGAAAGCGTCGCCGGGTCCGGCCCCCCGCCGCGCAGTTCGGCAAACGCCCGGCTCAATCCGCCCAGCAGATTCTTCCGCATCCGGAACAACGTGTAGCCCGCGCCCACCAGCATGCCGCCCACCGCAATCGGTCGCACAATGTAGCGCCACACCGCGTTCGCCGTCGCCGTCCATCCCCCCTCCATCTCCCCGGCCGGAATAAACTGCGCCAGGTTCGGCCCCAGGAAGTACATCAGCATCGGAATGAACAGGCCCCACGCCAGCACCCCGCCCGCGAAATTCAACGCCGCCAGCCGCGGCCCAATGATATAGCCCACGCCAATGTAGGCCGGGCTGATGGATGGCGCCGCCGCCACGGTAAAGCCGCCCGTCGCTACCGTCCGGTCACCGCCCAGCTTCAGGGCGCCCCGGCCGAGTTCGCCGATTGAAAAGAACAGCGTGTGGTCCGGTTCAAACAGCTTCGTCACCCCGGCAAAGTAGATCCCCGCGCCCGTCGCCATGTTGTAGAACAGATACTTTGCCGCGCCCGAAGCCGTCTGTCCGGCCTTGTGGATCTCCGCCGCCGCCACCGACTCGGGGAAGGGAAGTTCGTCATCTTCCACGAGCGCCCGCCGCACGAGCGAGACAAACAGCACGCCCAGCACCCCGCCCACCAGCATCAGCGCCGTCGACTTGAGATAGGCGTGTTCAAAATCAAACGCCGGCCAGCTCTTCGAGATCACGAACGCCGGCAGCGTAAAGATCGCCCCCGCCGCAATCGACTCGCCAATCGAACCTGCTGTCCGCGCCAGGTTCTCTTCAAGAATCGTCCCCCGCTTGGCCCGCAGCAGCGCCATGCCAATCACCGCCGCCGGGTACGTCGCCGCAATCGTAATGCCCGCTTTCAGGCCCAGATACGCATTCGCCGCGCCCAGGATGATACTCATCACCAACCCGATCCCCACCGCCGCCACGGTGAATTCGGTCATCTTCATACTCTCGGGTACGTACGGCTGATGCTTTTTCTGGCTCATGGTTATGGTCGATGATACAGTACAATCGCGATAGCATGAGCACACCATTTCGATTAGACGGACGGGTCGCCCTCGTCACCGGTGGCGCCAGCGGGATCGGCGAAGCCACCTGCCGCGTCCTCGCAAGCGCCGGCGCCAAAGTCGTCGTCGCCGACATTGATCTTCCCCGCGCCGAAGCCCTCGCCGCCGAACTCTCGGGCCAGGCCGTCCACTGCGATGTAACCAACGAAGCCGCCGTCCAGGCCGTCTTCGCCGGGTTGACCCGGTTGGACGTCCTCGTCAACAATGCCGGCATCGGCCTGGTCGGTAACGTCGAAGAGACCGGCCTCGCCGACTTTGAACGCCTGATGAAGGTCAACGTCACCGGGCCATTTCTCATCACCAAGCATGCGATGCCGCTGCTGCTCGCCTCGGGCGGCAAGATCGTCAACATCGGCTCCGTCGCTGGCCTGATTGGCGTCAAGCGCCGCTACGCCTACTGTGCCACCAAAGGCGCCGTCATCGCCATGACCCGCCAACTCGCCGTCGACTACCCCACCCAGATCCGCGTCAACGCCATCTGCCCCGGTACCGTCGATTCGCCCTTCGTCGCGGCCTACCTGCAGAAGTACCACTCCCACGAAATCGAGAAAACGCGCGCCGAACTCAACACCCGCCAGCCCATCGGCCGCCTCGGCAAGCCGGAGGAGATCGCCCACCTCGCTCTCTACCTGGCCTCGGACGAAGCCGCTTTCGTCAACGGCAGCGTCATCACCATCGACGGTGGCTGGACGGCTGCTTAACGAGTGACGGCGGCTTAAGAAAACCGCTGCCGCTGCCGATAGCGCTATAGAACACTGGGTTGACTTTGCCCCCGGTCTTCCGGGATACTAGCGGCATTGCCGGCCCAGTACCATCTGATCCAATTCACTGACGAGGGGCACAGTCAGAATGCGTAACACCCTGATTTTTCTGATCTTTCTGTTTCAGGCGAATCTGCTGACGGCCGTCCCGGCGTCCAAACCTAAGAAGTTTACTGCCTCGCGTGCCGCCAAGGCTCCGGGGAAAAAGCCTGCGGCCAGGCAAGCGGCCAGCCGTTCCAAGAAGCGGCCCGCCGGTCCCCGGTTGATTGCCGGCGGCCCGTGGCGAGAACCCACCTACGCCGATTCCACCCTCGGCGATGTGGTTGACGGTGAGGACCTCCTCGTCCGCCGCGCCGCCGTCGACGCCCTCGGCCCGTACAACGGCAGCGTTGTCGTGGCCGACCCGCAAACCGGCCGGATCCTCACCATCGTCAACCAGAAACTGGCCCTCGGCAGCGGCTTCCAGCCCTGCTCGACCGTTAAGATTGTCACCGCCATCGCCGGGCTCAAAGAAGGCATCATCGAACGCAACACCCAGCTCCGCCTCGGCCGCCGCTCGACGATGAACTTAACCGATGCGCTGGCCCATTCGAATAACCCTTTCTTCGCCCGCGTCGGCACCGACCTCGGCTTCGAACGCGTGCACTCCTACGCCAAACTGCTCGGCCTCGGCGAAAAAGCCGGCCTGAACATCGAAGGCGAGTTCCCCGGCGTCCTCACCCCCGAACCGCCGAAGTTCGGCGGCGTCGGTATGATGACCAGCTTCGGTGAAGGTATCCAACTCACCGCGCTCCAGTTGGCCGCCCTCCTGTCGGCCATCGCCAACGGCGGGACGCTCTACCATCTGCAGTACCCCCGCACGAAAGAGGAGATTGCCAACTTTGCTCCCCGCGTGAAGCGGCATCTCGATATCCAGGATCAGATTCCCGACGTCAAGCCCGGCATGATGGCCGCTGTCGACTACGGCACCGGCCGCCGCGCCAACTACGACCCGTCCGAACCGATCCTCGGCAAAACCGGCACCTGTACCGACCGCGCCACCCCCACCCACCTCGGCTGGTTCGGCAGCTTCAACGAAGTCGGCCGCAACAAGCTGGTCGTGGTCGTCCTGCTCACGGGCGGTCGCACCGTCAACGGGCCCGTGGCGGCCGAGGTTGCCGGCAGCGTCTACCGCAACCTCTCAAGCCAACAGTTCTTCGCCGTCGCCGCGCAGTAATTACAGCCGCTCGAACGGCCGGTACTCGCCCTCTTCCGGCTGCTCTTCCTCTTTCGGGGGATGCACAATCGCGGCCAGCATGAACTTCAACTGCTCCAGCCCTTCGCCCGTCGCGCTCGAAATCTGCAGAAACGGCATCTCGTGTTCCGCGGCAATCGCTTTTACGGCCGCAATCCGCTCCGGATCCTGCGCCGCGTCCACCTTGCTCGCCACCACCAGCATCGGCTTTTTCGGTAACTCCTCGCTGAAGCTGGCTAGTTCGTTCAGGATGATTTCAAAGTCGCTGCGCGGGTCCCGTCCGGTCACATCGCTCACGTCCACCATGTGCACGAGCACCCGCGTCCGCTCAATGTGCTTCAGAAACTGAATACCCAGGCCGTGCCCCTCGTGCGCGCCCTCAATCAAACCCGGGATGTCGGCCACCACGAAGCTCCGCTCGTCCGGCATCGGCACCACGCCCAACTGCGGCTCCAGCGTGGTAAACGGATAATCAGCAATCTTCGGCCGCGCCGCCGAAATTCGCGAAATCAGCGTCGACTTGCCCGCGTTCGGAAACCCCACCAGCCCCACGTCGGCCAGAATCTTGAGCTCGAGCCGCAGCGTCTTCTCCTCGCCCGGCGAACCGGGTTCGTGCTCGGTTGGCGCCTGGTGTGACGGCGTCGCGAAATGTTGATTTCCGCGGCCCCCACGGCCCCCCTTGGCGATTACGAACCGCTCCCCGGCCTTCGTGAGGTCGTAAATCTGCTCGCCCGTGTGCCAGTCGTAGACCACCGTACCCACCGGAACGTCCACCTCCCGGTCCGCCCCGTGCCGGCCCGAGCAGTTGGAGCCCTCGCCGTGGCGTCCCCGCTCGGCTTTGTGCTCAGGATTGAAACGCAGTTCGAGCAGCGTGTTTCGATGCTCGCTCGCCACCAGAATGACGTTGCCGCCCCGGCCGCCGTCCCCGCCGCTCGGGCCGCCGCGCGGCACAAACTTCTCCCGGCGAAACGCCATGCAGCCGTTGCCGCCGTCGCCGGCCTTCACATAAATCTTTACTTCATCAATAAACATAAAAAAACAGCCAACAAAAAAAGAAGCCGCCCTCGGAGGGCGGCTTCTTCGCTATCCTGTGCGGAAAATCTTAATTCGCTTCCGCCGGAAGCGGCTTGATGGATATAAACTTACCCATCCGCCCCCGGTCCCGGAACTCGACAATGCCGGTAATGCAGGCAAATAGAGTATCGTCCTTGCCGCGGCCAACGTTCAAGCCGGCCTTGTAGGGTGTCCCACGCTGCCGTACGAGAATGGAGCCGCCCGGCACCACCTCGCCACCGAAGCGCTTCACACCCAATCGCTGCGCATTAGAATCGCGACCGTTTTTACTGGAGCCTAAGCCTTTTTTTGATGCCATGGTTTACTCTGACTTCCTTACGCCTGAATGGCTTCGATCTTGACGGCCGAGTAGTTCTGCCGGTGGCCGATGGTGCGCTTGTACTGTTTCTTGCGCTTAAACTTGAACACGATCACTTTCGGCCCACGATCCTGATCCACAATCGTTCCCGTAACCTTCACCGCCGCCGCCTCGGCCCCGGTCTTCACCGCGCCGTCGTCGCCGACAAAAGCCACCACGCGACCCAGTTCCACCGAATCGTTCACGTTGCCCGGAAGCGTCTCTACTCTGACGGTCTCGCCCGGAGCTACCCGATACTGCTTGCTGCCGGTCTCAATAACTGCGTACATGACTGTCCTCGTTCTCGTTGAATTACCATCGGGACTCGGTGCGACCGGAAGGAAACACACTGGCGCATCCCGCGCAAGCGCACACGTGCGCCGCAAAATCTCAGTTTACCTTCCTTCCGGCCGGATTGCAACCTCCCGCTTACTTCAGGATCTTCACCCGGATGTTCTTGTACATCACGGTCGACTTCGGGTCGTGACCCTGCAGCGCAAACGTCCCGCTCGACAGCTTCCGATCTTTAAATTGCGGATGCACCCAACCCTCCGGCTGCGTCCACTCGGAAGACAGCTTGCCGTCCACATAAATTTTCACCGTGTTGCCCTTCACAATAATGTGCTCGGTGAACCACTTGCCGTCCTCGGCCAGCTTCTCTTTCTGATCGGCCACCGCATAGAGGCCCCCGGTCCGCCGCCAGTCGCCGTGCGAGTTGTTCACCTGCACCTCAAACCCCTTATCCGGCCAGCTCTTCTCCTGATAAACCGTGTGAAAGTAGATGCCGCCGTTCGATACCGGAAGCGTCATGCAATCCACCTTCAGCTCGAAATCCTTGAAATCGTGCTTGCCCACCTTGCCCACGTAATACAGGTGCGCCCGCGGACCCTTGGCCACAATCGCCCCGTCCTTGATCGTAAAGGTGTCCTCGTTCTCGGCCGCCTTCTTCCAGTCGGTGAAGTCCTTGCCGTTCCAGAGGGACTTAAAGCCCTTCTCCACCTTGTCCGCCGCGGCGAGGTTCAGCCCGGCCGCCAGCATCAGCGCGCATACAGAGATTGTTCTCATCATCGACTCTGATTATATGCCCGCCCGCGCAGCGCCCGTAGCCGCTGCCGCCTCGCCTCCACCCGCGCAATCGCAAACTCGTCCAGCCCGAAGTAGTGCCCCACCTCGTGCCACACCGTATCGGCCACAATCTGCTCGAGCTCCGACCGGCTCCGCGCCATCTCCTCGTGCGCCCGCTGAAATACCCGGATCCGGTCCGGCTGCCCGAACCCGTCGCTCACGCTCCGCTCGGTCAACGGCCGCCCCTCGTACAGCCCCAGCAGATCCCGGCTCGGCCCCCACGCCTCCACCACCACGTACAGGTTCTGCATCCGGCTGCGAAACCGGCCCGGAATGCCGGCCAGCCCCCGCTCCACCATCTGCTCAAACTCCTCGCGCGGCACCCTCACGCTCATAGCGACTTGGTCGCCCCGCCGTCCATATCAATCAGCGCCCCGTGCAGGAAACGCCCCTCCGGTCCCACGATAAACGCCACCAGCCCGGCGATATCCTCCGGCTCGCCCACCCGCGTCACCCGCTGCTGCCTTACGAACGCCCCCTCGGCCGCCTCCCGCGCCAAACCCTGCGCCGCCGCCAGCGCCTCCATTCGCTTCTCAAACCGCCCCGTCCGCACCGTCCCCGGGTTCACCGCGTTCACCTGCACCCCGTCCCGCACCCCCAAATCCGCCAGCGCCTTCGTAAACGATAGCACCGCCGCGTTCACGCTCCCGCCAATCGTGAACTCCGCCCCCGGCGTCCGCCCGCCCGTGCCGGCAATGTTCACCACCGACCCGCCCCGCCGCTGCAGCTCCGGCCACGCTGCCCGGGTCAACCGCACCGCCCCGTGCAGCTTCAACGCATAGCCATCCGCCCAGTCCTCGTCGGTCAACTCGAGAAATTCGCCCCGCTTGGTGGCCCCCGCGTTGTTTACGACAATATCCACGCCTCCGAAGGCGCCCATCGCCCGCGCCACCCCCTGCGCCGCGGCCGTAGCCTCCCGCAGGTCCACCGCCAGCCACGCCGCCCGTGGGCCAATCCTCCCCGCCACCTCCGCCAGCGCCGCCGCGTCCCGTGCCAGCAGCAGCACGTTGGCCTCCTCCCGGCCCAGTCGCTCCGCAATCGCCCGCCCAATTCCCCGGCTCGCCCCGGTCACTATCGCTGTCTTTCCATGCAACATGGTTCCAGCCTACTCCCGCAGCCCGAAGGGCAACAACGCCTGGCCCATGGCAATCGACACCATCTGCTATCCGCCCGCCTCGTACGTCACCGGCGAAGCCACCATCTGCCCACCCAGATGACGGCGCCACAACCGCTGCCCCGTCAGCGCGTCCAAGGCCAAGAAATGCCCCTCCCGGTTGTCCGTAAACAGCCGCCGGCTCGCCTTCGTCAGCACCTCGCCATCGCTCCCGTCCGTCGTCCAGTACTCCGACACCTTAGCCCCCCTCAACGAATGGAGCGCCCGCACCGCGCCGTAACCGGTGCGCCGCGCCATCCGGTCCCGCCGCGTCGACTGTACCTCGGCCTTCACCCCACCGCCCACGTACCGCTTACCCGGTGCCAACTCCTGATCCCACGAGTAGAACAGGGCCGTCTCCGGTCTGTAGTTGCAAACCAGTTCGTTCCACCCTGCACCCCGGGAAACGTCCGCGTACCCTGTGGGCTCCGCCCCCGGCCCTCCGCGCGGATAGGCCACCCCTGCCACTCCCGGTCCACCAGCAACGGCGTCTGCTCCGCGCCCCAGTCCCACTCATCGTGCGGGCTGAACTGAAAATGCCACTTCCGTTGGCCCGTATCGGCGTCGAGCGCCATCGCCGAACTCGCGTGCAGACTATCGCACGGCCGCACCCGCGGGTTCCAGTCCGACCCCGGATTGCCCACGCCCCAGTGCTTCAGGTTCAACCCCGGATCGTCGGAACCCGTAAGCCAGATCGGGCCCCCGCCGTGCTTCCAAGATTCGCCGCTCCAGCTCTCATGGCCCGGCTCGGGAATCGTCTTGAACCGCCAGACCTCCTTGCCGGTCTGCGTATCGTAGGCGGCCAGAGAGGCGCGAATCCCGAGTTCGCCCCCGGCCGTACCCACCAGCTCCTTGTCCCTGATCACGAGCGGCGCGTGCGTCAATGCACGCCGCCGCCGGAAGTCAACCACCACCGTCTCCCACTGCAGCCGCCCCTTTGCCGCATCGAGGGAGATCAGCTTGCCGTCCAGCGTGCCTGCGTAGAGCGCATTGCCGCTGATGGCCAGGCCGCGGTTGACCTTTCCGCAGCGCGGGTCGGTTACCTCCAGGTTCTTGGGCTCATCGATCCAGAACTCGCGCCCGGTGGCGGCAGCAGGCGCCACCATCGTATTCGGCGCCTCGGTCAGATCCATCACCCCGTCACCACCAGCGGCATCGCCCCAAACTTCTCAAGCGACTGCGCCTGAAACACCCATTGCAGCCTCAGCTTCCCGGCGTTGGACGGGTGATCTGCCGCAGGGCGCTGCAGTGCAGGCTCGCGTAGGAGCCATGGTGCGTCAGCCGGTTGCCCGGTTCCCGGTCGGCCCGCGAGAGCCGCTGCCCCACCCCGGCCAGCTCCGGCGGCCGCCCATCGTAGCACCCCGCGCACTCCCACCACCTGCCCAGGCTCAGCGGCTGCACACAGGACACGACCTGCCAGATCTCCGGCCCGTTCATCGAAAAGATGACCCGGGTGATCACGCGGACCATCGCCTCGTCCCTGCCGTCGATCCCGTGGCAGTTGCCGCACTGCGGCCGGAAGAACTCCCCACCCCGCCGCCGGTCGTCCGGGGCGGGGAAGGAGTGCTTCCGCACGGCATCGCGGTGCTGCGCGGTCAACTGCGTTGTCAGGGCAAAGAGCAGGCAGAGCGGGCGGTTACAGAGGCGGCTCCTGCTTATAAAATTGCGTCTCGTCTTCAAGCGCCGCCGCCACCGCCAGCAGCCGCTTCTCTTCAAACGGCCCCGCGATAATCTGCAGCCCTAGCGGCATCCGGCGCGCGTCAAACCCGCACGGCAGCGACAGGGCAGGGAAGCCGAGCAGGTTGATCGCCCGCGCAAATCGCGTCGCCGCCAGCCGGAAGTCCTCGTCCACGCCGCCGATCCGCACCGTCTTCTGCCCAATCGGCTGCGCCGCCGTCGGACTCATCGGCGTGAACAGCACGTCCACCCGCTCGAAAATCTCGAGGAACTCGTCGCGGAACACCCGCCGCGCCCGCTGCGCGTTGATGTAGTCCGTCGCCGCCAGAAAGCGTCCCTGGTCGAACATCGCCTGCACGTCGTCGCCAATCTCCGCCCGCCGGTGCCGGAACCGCTCCATCACCGCCGATGCCTCGCTCAGCAGAATCACCCGTGCCGTCGTGTTCAGCGCCATGATGTCCGGCACCCGGATCACCTCCACCTGCGCACCCAGCCCGGCCGCCAACTGCACCATCTGCCGCGTCGTCGTCTGCGCCGCCGGGTCGATGCCGTCAAAGTAGAAGTTCTCCGGCACCCCCACCCGCACCCCGGCCAGCGATACCTGCGCCGGCGGCATATAGTCCTCCACCGGCTCCGGGCTCGAGGTGTCGTCGAGCGGATCCTCTCCCGCCATGGCCTGCAGACACGCCGCCGCGTCCCGCACCGTCAACGTGATCGGCCCCATGTGGTCAAGCGAAAAATCGAGCGGCAGAATACCCCGGCGGCTCACCCGCCCGTAGGTCGGCTTCAAGCCCACCGCATTGCAGAACGCCGCTGGCACCCGGATCGAGGCCCCCGTATCGCTCCCCGTGGCCATGAAACACATCCGCGCCGCCACCGCCGCCGCCGAACCACCCGACGACCCGCCCGGCACGCAGTGCAAATCCCATGGATTCCGTACCGGTCCGAAGTGCGGGTTCGATGAGGTCACCCCGTATGCCAGCTCGTGCAGATTGGTCTTGCCCACCATCACCGCGCCCGCCGCCGCCAGCTTTTCGGTCACCGCGCTGTCGGTCTCCGGTACATAGTCCCGAAACAAGAGCGATCCGGCCGTGGTGCGAATGCCCGCTGTTGTGTAAACGTCCTTCAGTGCAACGGGAATGCCGTGCAGCGGCCCCCGGTCCCGCCCGGTGGCCAGCTCCCGGTCGGCCGCGTCGGCCTGCGCCAGCGCCTGCTCGCCGGTCACGGTGATAAAGGAGTTCACCCGCGGATCAAACTCCGCGATCCGGGCCAGGCACGCCTCGGTCAGGCGTCGCGCCGTGGTCTGCTTCGCCCGCAGCTGGGCCGCGGCTTCGAGAATCGTCACGCTTCCCGCTCCGGCCGGCAAAGACGGTAGGCGATAGCCGGCTCCGTTTCGTGCGGCGCCAGTTCGCGCAGCGGCGCCCAAGCCGCCTCGAGCGCGTCGAGCACCCCGGTCAGCCGGTCCATCTCTTCGGCGGAAACATCAATTCCGCGGGCTCGCGCTATCAGCTCCCAGTTGTGCATTACTGCCATTTTAGGATATAACGACACTCAATAATCATGTTCTGTTCCCGATGCGGTTCTCAGGTAGTGGTTGGAGCTCCCTTCTGCGCCGCATGCGGCTCGCCCCAGACTCCCGGCGCGTCGCAGTACGCCAACCCGGGCGCCCTCGTGCCCCGGCCAGCCATCCGCTGCGCAAAGGCCGATGGCGCCAAGTGGATCGGACAAGGCTGGGACGTCGTCAAGAGCGATCTGCCCATGTTCGCTCTCCACACCGTTCTTTTCTCCCTGGTGAGCGGTGCCTTGCCCCTGATTCTGCAGGGCCCCATGACCGTCGGCCTCCAATACGCCATCATGCGTCGCGCCTATGCCGGGCGCACGGAGGTCGGTGATCTCTTCAAGGGCTTCAACTACGCGGTCCCCGCCATCGTGGCGGGGATCCTGGTTTGGATCTTCTCGAGCGTCGGCTTCCTGCTCTGCCTCATCCCCGGCCTCTTCGTCTTGGCCGCCCTGCAGTTCCCCTTCCTGCTGATCTTTGACAAGGGCATGGACTTCTGGCCCGCCATGGAGACCAGCCTCGAAGCGGCGAAGAAGGATTGGGGTGGCTACCTGGTGTTCCTCCTGCTGCAGATGGTGGTCGTCTTCGTCGGGTTTTTGGCCTGTTTCGTCGGCCTGCTGGTCGCCGTGCCGGTCATGCACGCGGCCACCGTGGCGGCCTACGACGAAGTCTTCGGCTTCGAGCAAAGGACCATCGACCAGGCTCGCGCCCAGGCATAATGACCTGGCGCGACCGCATCGCCGCCCTCGCCCTGCCCGCCGGCGCGCTCGCCTTCTGCGCAATCTATCCCCCGGAAGACGGTCCCCGTCTCTTGTTCTGCCCCTTCCGCTCCCTCACGGGCCTGGTCTGCCCGCTCTGCGGTATGACCCGCGCCATGGCCTCCCTCGGCCACGGCCAGTGGCAAAAGGCGATGGCCTACCACCCGCTCTCCCCCCTCGTTATGGCCGTCCTCCTCTTCTGGCTGGCTCGGGGCCTACTCCGCCCGGCATCCCCCTTTGCACTCGCCGACATCCCCCGACGCGCCTGGGTGGCCATCGGCCTCGGCCTGCTTGGGTTTAACGTGTTCCGATGGTGTGGTATCGTCAAGTTTGATCCTGTCTAGGCTGCGGCGGCAAAAATAGCAACCATGTGGAAAGGCGATTACCTCTTCTTATTGCAGAATCTGGTTGTGAAAGACTTCAAGATCCGGTACCGCAATATGTCTCTCGGTGTCTTCTGGTCTCTTCTGAATCCACTGGTGATGATGTCGGCCCTGACGTTTGTCTTTACGGCCGTATTTCCCAACAATCAGATAGAGAATTTTCCGATTTTCGTCCTCTGCGGCCTCGTTCCGTTTAATTTTTTTACGGTCGCCTGGCAGAACGGCACCATCTCGGTGGCCAACAACGCCGGCCTCATTAAACGCGTCCCCGTGCCGCGCGAAATCGTGCCCATCGCCACGGTCCTGTCCTCCTGTGTGCACCTGGGCATCCAGATCGGTCTGCTGCTGACGATGGTGATCATCTTCGGCCGCGGCATCAACTGGCACTGGCTCTGGCTGCCCGTGGTCTGGGGGCTCGAAATCCTCTTCGTCTGCGGAATCACCCTCATGACCTCAGCCCTCGACGTCTACATCCGCGACGTCCGTTACGTCGTTGAATCGGCCTGCACGCTGCTGTTCTGGATGGTGCCGGTTTTCTATGCCATCCACTCCGTCCCGCAGACCTACGCCAATATCTACCAGTTCAATCCCTTGGCTGCCCTGATTCTCGCTCTCCGCACCATTCTGATCGACGGCGCTTCGCCCACCGCGACGCTGCTGCTGAAATTGGCGTTCAGTTCCACCCTGGTCTTTGCTCTCGGGCTGTATGTTTTCCACCGCATGAAACGTCACTTCTTTGATTATTTATAGATGAAAGTAATTGAGCTGCAGAACGTCACGAAAACCTTCCATCGTTCGGGAGGCCAGAGACTTCTTCGTCACTATCTCGAAGAGGTTCTGGGCAAGACCGACCCCCAACTCTTTTTCGCGCTGAAGGATGTCAGCTTTTCAGTAGCCGACGGCGAATCCGTGGCCGTCATCGGCGCCAACGGCGCCGGCAAGAGTACGCTGCTCAGTCTCGTTACGGGACTCGCGCCGCCCTCGTCTGGAACCGTCACCGTCAACGGCCGAGCCGCTGCCCTGCTCGATCTCGGCTCCGGCTTCCACCCGGACCTTACCGGCCGCGAAAACATCCTCCTCAACGCCTCGCTCCTTGGCTTCTCCCGCCGCCAAGCTCACGATCTCTATGACTCGATTGTGGAGTTCTCCGAACTCGACGACTTCATCAAAGAGCCCCTTCGCACCTACTCGAGCGGCATGATGCTCCGCCTCGCCTTCTCCGTCGCCGTCAATCTGGACCCCCAGATTCTGATCATCGACGAAGTCCTCGCCGTCGGCGACCAGAAGTTTCAGGCCAAGTGCACCGAGAAGATTTTCGAGATCCGCAACCAGGGCAGGACCATCCTCTGCGTCTCCCATTTCTCCCCCACCTTGCGCGAACTCTGCGATCGCGCCCTGTGGCTCGACCATGGCCAACTCGTCATGGACGGCCCCATCGCGGAGGTCGGCGCCGCCTACGAAGGGCGCCTCAGCCGGTCGGCCTAGACGAAGGCATGGCGCCTCTCACTGTTCTCAACGACGAAGAAGCCATGCTCCAGGCCTCCGTGCGCCGCTTCGCGCGCGAGCAGATCGCCCCCCGCGTGCGCGCCATGGACGAAAGCGCCACCCTCGACCCCCTGGTTCTCAAGGGTCTGTTCGAGCTCGGCCTGATGAGCGTGGAAGTGCCGGAACTCTACGGTGGCGCCGGCGGCACGTTTTTCCACTCCGTCCTCTGCGTGGAAGAGATCGCCGCCGTCGATCCCGCCGTCGCCGTCATCGTCGACGTGCAGAACACCCTCGTCATCAACGCGCTACTCCGCTATGGCGTCGACCAGCAGCAGGCCGCGTGGCTGCCCAAGCTCAACCAATCGCTTGTCGGGGCCTACGCGCTCTCGGAATCCGGCTCCGGCTCCGATGCCTTCGCCCTCGCCACCACCGCCCGCCCTGACGGCGACAGCTACATCCTCGACGGCCGCAAGCTCTGGATCAGCAGCGCCCACGAAGCCGGCCTGTTCCTCGTCTTTGGCACCCTCAACCCCGCCGAAGGCTACCGTGGCATCACCTGCTTCCTCGTCCCCCGCGAAAGCGACGGCCTCCACATCGGCAAGAAAGAGGATAAACTCGGCATCCGCGCCTCCTCTACCGCCGAAGTCGCCCTCAACGGCGTCCGCGTCCACCGCTCTGCCGTCCTCGGCCAGCCCGGCAAGGGCTACAAAATCGCCATTGAAACCCTCAACGAAGGCCGCATCGCCATTGGCGGCCAGCTCGTCGGCCTCGCGCGCGGCGCCTACCAGCATGCCCTCGTCTACTCCAAGCAGCGCCGACAGTTCGGCAAGCCGATCGCCGAATTCCAGGGCGTCCAGTTCCAGCTCGCCGAAATGGCCACCAAGCTCGAAGGCGCCCGCCTGATGGTCTATAACGCCGCCCGCCTTCGCGAAGCCGGCAAAAGCTTCGTCACCGAAGCCGCCATGGCCAAACTCTACGCCTCCACCGTCGCCGAAGAGATCGCCTCCCAGGCCATCGAAATCTTCGGCGGCATCGGCTTCACCAAAGACTCCCCCGTCGAAAAGTATTATCGTGATGTAAAGATCGGTCGGATCTACGAAGGCACCAGCAACATGCAGCGGATCACCATCGCCAAGGGGATTCTGTCGTAACGAAGCTGCCCTGGCCGCCGTCCGAACTAACGGAGAGCGTATGCGCAAGACAGCCCTGATACTCCTGGCCGCCAGCCTGCCCCTGGCCGCCAGCAAAACCGAACCGACCCGCGACGAAATCGCCGGCATCATCCAGAAATTCGCCGCCAAAGAGGCTGAATTCTCGAAGGCCCGCGAACTCTACACCTACCGCCAAACCATCCGCATCCAGGAGTTCGAAGCCGGCGGCCAGGCCCGCGGTCGCTTCGACCTCGTCTCCGACATCATCTTCTCGCCCGAAGGAAAACGCACCGAACGCATCGTCCGTGCCCCCTCCCCCTCCCTCGTACTCGTCTCCCTCTCCCCGGAAGACGAACAGGACCTTCGCAGCGTCCAGCCCTTCGTTCTTACCACCAGCGAACTCCCCAAATACCAGGTCGACTACATCGGCAAAGAAAAACTCGATGAGATCGACTGCTACGTCTTCGCCGTCAAACCCAAAAAACTCGAACCCGGCCAGCGCTACTTCCAGGGCCAGGTCTGGGTTGACGACCTCGACCTCCAAATCGTCAAATCCTACGGTCGCGCCACCGGCCTGCTCAAAAAAGGTAACGACCAGCGCTTCCCCAAATTCGAAACCTGGCGCGAACAGATCGACGGTAAATTCTGGTTCCCCGTCCTGACCAAAGCCGACGATACCCTCCAGTTCGATAGCGGCCCCGTCGGCCTCAAAATGCAGGTCAAATACGAGGACTACAAGCAGTTCCGGTCGACCACCACCATCACCTTCGGCGACGCGGTCGAGACGCCTCCCTCGAACACGCCCCCGGCGCCGAAACCGCCCAAACCCTGACTTTCGCAGTTCAGGGATCCTTTTTCGGAATTCGCCCTCCACCGCAGTGCGTAAGGCGAAACCCTGTGCTGTAATAAAAGCTCACGTTTCTATGTCCAGCACAGGGTTTCGCATCCGCCGCACGGTCAAGGCCTTCCGCCGACGCCTGCGAGAGTTGCGCATGATCGGCCAAGGCCTCTGGTCCACGGATCACATCGTGCAGGCGCATATCATCCCCATGCGCCGCTGTAACCTCTCCTGTACCTACTGCAACGAGTACGACGATGTATCGAAGCCCGTTGACGTCAACGTGATGCTCGATCGCATCGATCATCTTGCCAAACTCGGCACGACGCTGATCATGATCAGTGGCGGAGAGCCTCTCCTCCACCCCGATCTCGATCTGCTCATCAACCGCATTCACCACCACGGCATCATCGCCGGCATGATCACCAACGGCTACAACCTGACCGCCGCCCGTATCGAGCGACTCAACCAGGCCGGCCTCGATCACCTCCAGATCAGCATCGATAACGTGATGCCCGACGAGGTCTCCAAAAAGAGCCTCAAAGTCCTCGATAAAAAACTCCAACTCCTCCGCGAGCACGCCCTGTTCCATGTCAATATCAATTCGGTGCTCGGCGGCGGCGTCAAGTTCCCCGCCGACGCGGTCACCATCGGCCGCCGCGCTCTCGAACTCGGCTTCAGCGCTACCGTCGGCATCATCCATGACGGCCAGGGGCAGCTTAAGCCCCTCGGCGACACCGAAATGTCGGTCTATCGGGAGTTCAAGGTTCTCGCCAAGCGGAGTTTCGCTCGTTTCGCCAGGTTCCAGGACCGCATCGCCCTCGGCCAGCCCAGCCAGTGGCGCTGCCGCGCCGGCGCCCGCTACATGTACATCTGCGAAGACGGTCTAGTGCACTACTGCTCCCAGCAGCGCGGCTTCCCTGGCGTGCCTCTGCTCGGCTACACCAAAGACGATATCCGCCGCGAGTTTCTTACCGAGAAAGCCTGCGCGCCTTACTGCACCGTCTCCTGCGTCCACATGACGTCCCTGATCGATTTCTGGCGCGCACCACAAACCCTCGCCCAGAAGGCCATCACCAAACCGGAGAAGTCAGCGCTGGTTAAGATTGAGACAACGCAGCGCACTTAGCCTCGCCGTCGCAGCCGCCCTCCAGCCAGTAACCCGACCCCCGTCAGCAGGAGTGTCGCCGGCTCCGGCACCTCGCTGTAGCTCCAGTTCAGGATGTCGTGCTTCTCCCACGCCCCTCCTGTCGACGACGTGAATCCGATGAAGGCGTTCTTGCCGTCTTGCAAATTCAAAAGCGTTCCCAGATTAACGTTAGCCGCCAGCAGCGGCGTCGACATATCCGTCAAAAATAGCTGCAGCAGCCCCGGCGCGTAGATCACCCTGGCGTTGTACGCCGTACCATCGGACAGATCCTGGGCCACCGTCGCAATCCCCAGGTTCGGGTTCGTGAACGTCCCGTCAAACTCCGATCCCGCGCAATGCTCCGGACGGTTCATCAACGTTCCCAGGCTCTGAAACGCCACATGGTTCCCGTTCGGTTCGCAGTAGCTGGGCTTGTTTGCCCACGTGTCGAACTCAATCGCCAGACTGTTGGCAAGGTTGTAGTAGCCAATCCCGCTCGCAAAGAGCCCGATCTCATTAAATCCTTGCGCCTGAATCACAAACGCAAAGCCGTCCGCACCGTCGTTGTTCACGCCCGCTTCCCAGTCGGGCCTGTACCCGCCTCGGTCGCTGATTCGAAACGTGAAATCCGTGCTAAAGCCGTTCTGGACCCCTACCAGCGGCTGATACCACGCCGCTCCCTTCTGGTTTTCAAGCGCGGGTGTCAGCCGCAACAGGTTCGTTGAAAGCGCCGCGTCTCCTACGAAATTCAGGTTCGTCGGGGAACTGAAATCGGAAAACGTAAAAGAATGCGCCAGCAGCAAGCCGCTGGCGCCGGTCAAAAGGTTTAAAACTCGGAGTAACATAAAGGACCTATGACAATTTAGCCATACCGCTAAACTTTTTGCATGGTACAAAACGACCTTTCGTACCTGGCCCTCGCGCAAGCTTGTACTAGAACTCAAAGAACAGCCGGCCGATCACCCCGGCCCGCGTAAACGCTCCGAATTTCGTCTGCTGATCCACCGCCACAAACACGCCATAATGCCGATTCAACCATTTCCTTAGGAAAATCTGCGTCGAAACGCTGTCTAAGTTCACCTCGAGCGGCGTCCGGGCGATAAACATATAAACTTCCTTACCCCCACCAAGTACCGTTCCAATCCAGTATTTTCCCTCTTGTCCGTACTGCACTGACACGCTGCCCGATTGACCTATCTTATTGCCCGGCTGATTCCGGTTGACAAAGTAGTTGCCTTCAACAATCACTCGCTTGCCGTAGTATAGGAATCCCGTACTGTAGATCTGCCCCCGCGCCGGCCCCGCGAAACGGAACTGCGACACCCCGGCCGTCACCAGCAGTCGCCGCTCCAGCACCGGCAGCTTGTAAAATCCGCGCAAATCCAGCCGCCGGCTCGCAAACAGCGAAACCCCATTCCGCGGCGCCGCATAGCTCACGCCCTGCGTCGTATAAAAGTTCCGCGACCAGTTGGCGAAGCTAAACACACTATAGGACTGCTGCGTCACGCCCGGCCGCGTCTGCGAGTTGAACTGCAGCACCGGCGTAAAACGTGGAATCTTCCGGAACCACAACGTCGCGTCCGCTCCCCGCCAGTAGCCATAACCGTTCGATACCGCGTTGTGATAAGTGCCTACCTCCACCAGCACCGGCAGCGGACTCTCATAACCCGACCGTTCAAACCTCACCGGCGCGCCGCCCGTCTGCCCCGCCAAAATGCCGGGTAGCAGGACCCACCATACGAAAATACGCAAACTCATGAAACTCATGCCCTCGCCTGACTCGCTTGCAGCCACGCCATCGGCGTCGACACGGCCACCACCCGTTCCGCCGAAGACACCTTGCCGTAAATCACCACGTTGCTCTCCACCGTCACCACCCGCGTCGCGTGCGCCGCCACCGGCAGCCCGTCTCGCAACCCCCGCACCCCGAACGACAGCCGCATCTCCCCGCCGGCCTGCAACAATGCCCGAAAATATACCTCCGGCGATAAAATCAGATCCCCGCCCGCCACCAGATTACCCTTCACCACCGATGCCGGCCCCACCGTAATCTTCCCGTGTGCTTTCACATCCCCCTCCAGCAAACTCTCCTTGCCGCAGGAAAAGTGCCCCCGCACCACCAACGGGGCGCGTAAATGCAGCGGCCCCTTCACGACTAGGTCGCCCTCGTATAGGTACGTGCCCCCGCCCATCGAAAACAGCTTCGCCGCGTCGTAGCCGCTCTCCTGCTGCTCCCTTCCGCCTCCGCTGTGCGGGACCTGCACCATCCCGCTCGGCCACAACGAAAGCCCCGCCCCCTGGTCGTTACGCCCCTCCGTCACGATCTCGGGCGCAAACAGCGACTGCGCGCTCGCCCCGGCTAAAAACTCAATCGCCGTCCGCGACGTTGCCCGCGAATGGATCGTCGTGTTCGCTCCAATCGTCAACCGCCCCACCGCATCGGCCCAGCGCCGCACCGTCACCCCCTCGCCCAACCGCAGCGCTCCGTCGGCCGCAATCGCCTGCAGCGACGTCCCTTCACCCACCTCGCCGTCGCCCCGCACCATCACCTCGTTGCGGAAGTCGCAGTTGGCGCCGCAGCTAAACCCGCCCTCGCTCACCACCATCTCCCGCTCCGTACGCCCTCCCGGATACTGCGCCTCCCCCGTCACATAAATCCGTTCATGCCCGTGGTCATACACCCGCACCCCCGCCGGCGCGCTCTGCAACCTCGGCAGCGTCTCGAGCCACTGCTTCACCTTTCGGCGAAACGAATGGCTAAAGTAGTTCTCCATTCGTACATACCCCATATCCACCTCAAGCGACTGCCGGCCCCGGATGGCCATCCACGCCCGGTGCGCGAGAAAAAAATGGAGATACAGAAGGCCGAGAAACGCGATACCGAAGATTAGAAACCCCATTCGATCAACCGTTGCCCCCTTCGCTATCGCTGTAGTAAAGGCCCCGCAGCGACCGTCGCGCCGCCCCCGCCCCGTTTCTCGGTCTCGGCCCCTCGCCGCTCAGCCGCGTCCGGTGCGTCTTGTACCATCCATCCCCCCCGCTGCCCCAAAAACGGTTCCAGTAAAACTTCCGCAGCGCATTGCAAATCGCCCCGGTGTTGGCGAAAAAGTTCAACAGGCTCAGCGGCATCATCAGCGCCCGCACCCGCGTGCCATCGAGCAGCGCCGCCACCCCGATCTCCACAAACGTCGCCTGGTTGGACAGCAGCAGATAGCCGATAATCAACATCGCCACCGGCAGCACCGGCACCGCGTGCGCCGCTGAAATGAAGAACAGCAGCAGCGACGCCATCCACCCAATCACCATCACCGGCGCCGTCAGGTACATCCCCAGCAGGAAAATCGCATCCGCCTTCTCCCGCCGGCTCAGGAACCGCGCCCGGAACACGTCCAGCCAGTAGTTGTGCAGACACTCGGTGTGTCCCATCACCCAGCGACCGAGCTGGCGCCGCCGCACCCCCCAGTTCTGCGGCACCTCCTCATAGCACTCCGCCCGGTTCACATACGCCGTCCGCCAACCGTTCAGCAGCAGCGCCATCGTCAGGTCCGTATCCTCGGTCAGCGACTCCGGGTTCCATCCCCCCACCGCCCGCAGCGCCGAGGCCCGCACCCCGCCCACCGTGCCCCCAAACTGCGCCGTGAACCCCAGGTTGTAACGCGCCTGCTGCGATGATTGATATCCCGCGCAGCGCTCAAGCGAAAGAAGCCCCGAAAGCAGACTGTCGCCAATGTTGTGCGGCACCACCCGCCCCATCACCGCCCCAATCTCCGGGTCCACAAACGGTGCCGTGAGCATCTTCAAAACCGCCGGCCCCGGCACGTAGTCGGCGTCAAATAACAGGTAGATCTCCCCCGTCGCCATACTCGCCGCCTCCACCAGCGCCGCCGGCTTGCCCCCCCCGCCTTCGGTCCGGTGGTGGGGACGTATGAACGGATACCGCCGCGCAAAATCGTCCACAATGCCCCGCGTGCCGTCGGTCGAACGGTCATTGACCGGAATCACTTCGAGCAGGTCCCAATCATAGTCGCAGTTCACCAGCGCCTGCAGAATATCCCGCGCGACCTTCTCTTCGTTGTGCATCGGCACAAACACCGTCACCCGCGGCATCACAAAGCCAACAAACTCGTTGGTCTCCTGCGGGTGCTCCAGCCGCAGCCGCGAATAGCTCAAATAATAATGGCGCAGCGCATAGGCGCCCAGCAGCATCATGCTCAGCACGATCAGCACCCACGCCAACCCGATAAGCGCTACAACTGCCACGAGTTGCGCCCCCCCCAAAGCCGTCCCGAGGTCTGGTAAATCGAAACCGAAAAGAAAAACAGCAGGAACAGCAGATCACTCAGCGTGCCCAGCGCAAACCACAGCAACGGCATAAACACCAAACCCGCGTAATGCAGCATCCCCACGCAAAATACAAACCGCACTACCGAAAACAGAAAGCCGTACACCTGCGCGAGCACCATCCACCCCAGCCCCACCCCAAGCCGCGGCTGCGGCAGCAAAAATAACACAACGCCGGCAAACGGCATCAACAGCCACACCAGCAGCTCCTGCCGCAGCCAAATCTGCCCGAACACTCGCGAATCCAGCCGGAACGTATCGAATAACCCAGTCACTACCGCCGAAACCGCCAACAGCACAATCAAGAAGTGGCCCAGATTCCGGAACAGCAAAAAACGTGCCGTCAGCAACAGCAGCCCCACAATCCCGAATATCAACCCCAGCCGGGCGCCGCCGGAAAGCTCCGCAAACGTCGGCACCCGCACGATCGGCCCGCTTCCCGGTTCAAGCCCCGGAAACACCGCCACCGGCTCCCAATCCGCCCGTGGAATCCCTGTCCACTCCAGCAACCGGTCCGCCAAGGCGCTATGCAGCGCCATCAGCGGCACGGCGTAATAACCAACCAAAAGAAACGCGCAAAACGCTACTATCCAGGCCACTCTCCGCCGGGCTCGCGTCAACTGCACCGAACGCACACTCCGGTGCGGATAGATAGACGTCCGCGGCGCGGCTCGCCCCCCGGTGCTGATCGCTGGGTTCATTCCATGACCATTCTCGACGCCCTATCTGCGTGCAACAATGGTCAGCCCGTACCAAAAGACGGTGGTCACCTCGGGCCACCGCCTTAGTGCCGGCGTTCTGGGTCAAGCGTACTTTGGTCCCTGCCGCGGTGCCGTATAGAGCACCTCCACCGCCCGCCGCACATACTGCTCGTCGGAAAGCGCCTCCACCGCCTCGGCCGGAAACTCCACCAAACCCCGCAGCCGCTCCGCCACCACCCCAAACACCGCCACCCGTGCCTCCGGCGTCAACTCCTCCCGCCGCAACACCGCATCGAGAGCGATACCCGCCAACTCCGGCCCCGTCCGCTGCCGCAGCCGCGCCGCCAGCGCCGCATGCTCCCGCAGGGAGTTGTACCTCTCCCGCCGCAGCTGGCTCCAATCCGCCCGCACCGGCTCCCCCGTCCGCACCACCACCGTTCCCGCCGCCCAATCCCCCACCCGCTGCCGGTGCCGCGTCCCCCAGCAAACCACCGCCCCCAACAAATACAGCGCCGGCAACGCGTCTACCGGACGCAGCAGATTCCGCACGATCATCTGCCCCGGCCGCGCCGGCCGCGCCCGTTGGTCCATCACCCGCAGCCCCAGCAGCCGCTTCCCCAGCGTCTGCCCGTTCCACCAGATCTCCAGCACCATCCCGTACCCCGTCGACAGCCCGAAATAGAGGAGCGTTACCACCCCGCCAATCGCATCCGGCGCCAAGGGCGCAAACGCCGTCAAGGCGCTCAGCACCGCCGACTCCATCGCCAAAATCGCCAGTAAATCCACCACCAGCGCCACCATCCGCGCCCCCGCCCCCGCCAGCGGAATCGTAAACGGCACCCCTTCCGGCGTCCGTATCTCTAACCCTTCACTCCCCATTGCGCCCTGCCCACCGGAAAAACGCCCCCAGGCCCCCCAGCTCCCCCAACCCAAAGGCAATCTTCACCGCATACGGAACCACCGGTTCGTGATACTGCGAGAAAAAAGCTTCCACGATCCCCGCCCACCCCAGCATCACCGCCACCCCGCCCATGATCGCCAGCGTGTCCGGAAACACCGCCCGCAGACGCTCCCCCACCGGCGCCCGCCGCCCCCGCGGCAGCAGCGCCCCGGTCAGCAGAAACGCCGCCTGCCCCGCCAGAATAATCGCCGGCAGCTCAATCACCCCGTGCGGCAGCAACCATCCCAGCAGAAACACCGTCTGCCCGTCTTTGACATAATCCATCGCCACCGCGCCCAGATACACCCCGTTTGAAAACAGCAACACCGTCGGCCCCACCCCGTACGTCATCCCCAGCGCGAAAGTAAAAATCGCCACCCGCGTATTGTTCTGAATCAGGTGCGCCGAAAATCGCCCGGTCTGCTCCGCCACCTGCCGGCCCCGGTCCGCCGTCTCCTGCTTCACCCGTTCGCTCGGCCGCACCGCCAATCCGGCAAACGGAAACAGCGTCTCCCGCTCGGCAAACAGCCGCACCAGCAAGCCCGCCCCCACCGCCGCGCCACCCCAGAAAAGCGCCATCGCCAACGCCAGCGCCCCCGTCTGCCGCCGCACCGCCCTCGGAAAATCCCGCAAAAACCACCCGTGCCACGACGCCTTCTTCCGCTCCGTCACCCCGTGAATCGCCGTGTATCCCCGGCTCACCAGGCTCTCCAGATACTGCCGCATCCGCGCCTCGGTGTGCAGCCCCCGCACCCGCAGCAGATCCGCCGAGGTCCGCTGGTAGAGCGCGTGCAGCCGCTCCAGCTCCGCCACCGCCACCGTCGCGTACGGGTGCTTCTCCATCCGCCCCAGAATCGCCTCCAACTCCTGCCAGCGCGGCTCCCCCTCGCGGACAAACCGCTCGAGATCAAGAATCATAACAGTTGCCTCTGCCGGATCTCCTCGTAGATCGTCAACGCCCGCAGCCCCATCTCCCGCGGATCCTCGTACGCCAGCCGGATCCCCTGATGGCCCAGCTCCAACTGCAGCTCCCGCAGCCCCCGCCATACCAGATGCCCGCCCAGCGCCCCGTAGATCGCCGCCTCGTCCGCCGCCGGCCCTCCGCTGAACAACGGCTCGGCGCCCGGCGCCCGCGCCGCCACCACCGTCACCAGATGCCGCTCGCCCAGCAGCTTCACCGCCCGCCCAAACGGCTCCGCCGACGCCTGATCGTCGAGCGAGGTCAACACCACCAGCAGCGCCCGCCGCGGCAGCCGCGTCCGCAGATACGTCGCCGCCTCCGCATAGTCCGTCACCGCCTCGGCCGGCCGCAGCGGATACAGCATCTCCTGGCAGGCCGCCAAATGCGCTGCCCCCGTCCCCGCCCTCACAAACCCGTCAATCCGGTCGCTGAACGCCAGCAACCCCATCCGGTCCCCCTGCCGCCCCGCCGCCATCGCCAGATGCAGCGCCGCCGTCACGCTCCAATCGAGCACCGTCTGCCCCTCCTGCCGCCGCGCCTGCAGCCTCCCGCAGTCCAGCAGGCAATAAATCTCCTGTGTCCGCTCAATCTGGTAGGTCCGTGTAATCGGCCTCCCCCGCCGCGCCGTCGCCTTCCAGTGCACGTCCGGAAAGCTGTCGCCCGGGCTGTACTCCCGCAGCTTCTCAAACTCCCGGCCCCGTCCTACCTGCCGCACCTGCCGCGACCCCGTCAACGCCCTGCGCAGCGCCTGCATCTCCTGCGCCCCCCGCACCCGCGGATACACCCGGATCTCCACCTCCGGCGTCAATCTCTCCCGCCACTCCCACAGTCCCCCCGCCGATCGCACCTCCACCGCCAGCGCCTCCACCCGGTATCGCCCCCGCTCCCGCGGCGTAAACGTCCACGGGTTCCCCGTCTCGGCCGCCAACTCCAACTCCGCCGGCAGCGCCAAGAAAAGCCGCGCCCCCGTCGGCGCCGTCACCGGCATCGCCAGCTCCGCCGGCACCCCCAAATGGCACCGCAGCGGCTCCATCGCCCCCACCCGGATCCCCCTCCGCCGCCCCCGGCTCCACGCCGCGTCCAACCCCGCCGCCAACACCACCCCGCCCACGCTCACCGCCCCCGCCAGCGGCGACACCGCCGCCGCCAGGGCCGTCAACGCCACCAGGGCAATCAGTCGCGGCGCCGGCGTAATCATACCGGGACGGCCACCTCCGTCAAAATCTTCTTCACCACCTCGGCCGCCGTCAGCCCCTCAATCTCAAACTCCGGCCGCAACACCAAACGGTGCGCCAGCGCCGCCAACGCCATCCCCTTCACATCATCCGGCGTCACAAAATCCCGCCCCTCCAGCGCCGCCTGCGCCCGCGCCGCCCCCAGCAACGCCTGCGTCCCCCGCGGCCCCGCCCCCGTCAGTAACGTCTCCGCCGTCCGCGTCCGCCGCACAATCTCCACCACGTACCCCACCATCTCATCCCGCATCCGCACCTGCCGCAGCGCCGCCTGCAGCTCCGCCAACTGCCCACCCCCCAGCACCGGCCGCACCCCGCCCCGCTCGAGCCGCGCCTCCGGCGCATCCCCGCGCAACTGCCGCTGCGCCAGTTCCACCTCCTCGGACCGGTCCAGGTAGCCGATGTCGATCTTCAACTGAAACCGGTCCTTCTGCGCCTCCGCCAGCGGATAGGTGCCCTCGTGCTCAATTGGGTTCTGCGTGGCGAACACCGTAAACTCCGCCGGCAGCCGGTAGGTCTCCCGGTCAATCGTCACCTGCCGCTCCTGCATCGCCTGCAGCAGCGCCGATTGTGTCTTCGCCGGCGCCCGGTTGATCTCATCGGCCACCAGAAACGACGTAAACACCGGCCCCGGCGCGAGCGTAAATTCGTTCTTCTGCAGGTTAAACACGTTCGTGCCCGTGATATCGGCCGGCATCAGGTCCGGCGTAAACTGCACCCGCTGGAACGTCCCGCCCAGCACCGCCGCCATCGTCTTGGCCAGCAGCGTCTTGGCCACCCCCGGCACGCCCTCGAGCAGACCGTGCTGTCCGCACAGCGTCACCACCAGCGCGCGGTCAATCGCCTCCCGCTGCCCGATCACCACCTCGCCAATCTCGGCGCGTACCGCCGCCAATCGTTCGTGCATCGCTTCGAGTGTCATATCCCTGGCTTCTCCCTGACTAACTCCTGCATCCGGCGATACTCCTCCACCACCCCGCCCGTCCCCACCGCCCACTTCCGTTCCCGCTGCCAGCGCGGCAGCAGCCCCTCGGCCCGGCTCCACTCCTGCCGGCACGTCGCCAGCAGCTCGCCCGTCCCCACATGCTTCCGCAGCAACTGCGCCATCGCCGCCGCCCCGCCCCCCGGCTCCTCGCGGGTCACGCTGTCCTCCCGCTCCGGCAGCAACGGCGTTAGGCTGCGCCACCCATACAACGCCGCCGCCGCCAGCAGCAGCAGCACCGCCGGACCCCACCCCACCCGCCGCATCAGGCTCACCATCCCGCCCCGCTCCGTCACCCCCAGCGCGCTCTCGACAAACGTCACCCGCCGCCCCGGTCCCAGCAGCCGCAGCAGCCGCGCTCCGTCCCGCCGCTGTCGCAGCGCCTCGCTCTGCAACTCGCCGCCGTCCAGCACTACCACCGACCCTTCGCCTAATTCCCTCTCCGCGTACCCCTCCCCCAACCGCCACGCCGCATCTTGCGCCGCGTACCTCCACTGCGTGGTCTCCCGGGACCACCGGCCCTCCTCCTTGCTCTCCGTCCGCGCCTCCCAGCGCAGCCCCAGCCAATCCTCGGCCGTGCGCTTCCCCGCCTGCCTTTTCTTGACTACGCTCTCCTCCGCCGGAACCCCCACCACCACCCGCCCCCCGCCCCTCGCCACCCGCTCCACCGTCTCCGCCAACCCCTGCAGCTTCTCCGGCGACTGACGCAAAAACAGCACCGCCCCCGCCTCGGCCGGGATCTTCGCATTGCTCTCGAAGTGCCGCTCCACGCGCCACCCCGGCAGCTTCCGCAGGCTGTCGTGCAGCAGCTTGGTCCCCTCCCCGTCGGCCCGCAGGCTCGACCCGGCCGGGTAAGTACTCCCCCGCTCGTAGGCCACCCCCGCCAGGTCCAGCACCGCCCAGCCAAAGCTCACCGCCAGCCCTCCCAACACCCATCTAGCCCACATGCTGCCGGATCTCCTCCCACCGTCCCCGCACCTGCCTCAGGCCCCCCTCCCCCAACTCGTGAAACCCATACCAGGCCTCTTCAAAGCCCCGCCGGTTGGCCTCAAACAAACGATGCACCTGCGGCGTCGAACGCCCCCGCCGCTCCACCTCCCGCCCGTACTCGCCCCCGCTCTTGGCCGCGCCAATCGTCACCAGCCCCCGCTCGCTCAACCGCCGCAAACCCGCCAGATGCAACGCCCGCAGCGCCAGTCGGTACTCACCCCGCCCCGCCAACGCATCCGCCATCGCAAGCCACGACTCCTCCGGCAGCGCATCCGGCCGCACATCCTCCCTCGTCAGGTCCGGCGCCACCGCCGTGGCCGTCACCGTCGCGGCCACCGGCCGCCGCCGCTGCCGGTATAGATAAAAACAGAGTCCCGCCACCAACAGCAGCGCCATTCCAATCACCAACTGCTGCGTCAACTCCGGGCTCACAAGGGCACCTCCGGCCTCCGCCTTCGCCTCCTTCCCCGGCGACAGCCAAGCGAGCAAATCTTGAATCCATTGCGCCAATCGCGTCAGGGTCTCCACGAACCACGCCGACTCCGGGCCCCCCGTCCGCGGTTGCCGGAATGCAAACTCCGGCTCCCGCAGCGTCTGCGCAATACTCCGCTCCAACTCCCCCGCCTCCTGCGCCGCCAGCGGCCCGGCCAGTCCTCCCACCAGCACCACCCCCATCGCCGCCGTCCGCAGCGCCGCCAGCAGATCCGTCCCGGTCCGTCGCGACCGCTCAAGAAAAACCCGCCGCGCCGCCATCGCATTCAGCAGCGGATCGAGACACACATACGTCGTCAGCGTCACCACCCAAAAACTCGGCAGATTAAACATCCGGTCGTTGATCCGGCCAAACGACGTCTCCCAGCCGAAAAACGCCCGCAGCAGCATCGGCGCCAGCAACCACAGGACAAACAGGTTCGCCCACAACAGAATCCCCCCGGCCATCGCTACCGAAAGCTCCCAGCTCTGCAACAGCCAACCCTGCATCGCATAGTGCAGCGCCTCCCGCGGCGTGCTCACCGAAAGCGTCCGGTAAAAGGTCACCGCCGGCGCCAGCGGAAAAAACAGCAGCGCCGCCAACGGCAGCACCAGCAGCGCCGTCGGCTGCAGCGTAAACTGTGGCCCCAGTCGGGGCGCCGGCGGCGTATCCCCCAGCACCCGGAGCAACGCGCCTTGAAAGTAGGATTCCCCGGCCTGCTTGGCCAGGTAGGCCGCCGCCACCAGCAGCGCCCAGCCCCCGGCCTGTTCGGCGTAGTAAGCGTCAAAACTCGCCATCAGCAGCAGCCGCCCCAGCAGGTAGGCATAGGGCAGCGTGGACGCCGCCCACACCACCCATACCGGTGCCGGCACCCGCCGCAGTAGCGCCGCCGCCGCGTCCGCCGCCTCCGTCCACGGGGGCCGCCTCACGACGTCGCTCTCCAGATCAACTCCCCCACCCCCAGGAAAAACAGCCACGCCACCACCCCGCCCCCCACCGCCCCCACCGCCCAGCCCACCCGCCCCCACCCGGCCCCCCCCACCGCCTCCCGTTGGCTTCGTTTCGCAAAACAGGCCAAACACAGCATCCGCCCGTCGTGCTCGGTAACGCACTCGCGGCAAAACGACTGCTGGCAACTCGGGCACCGCGCCGCCGCCTCCCGCCCCGGATGTCGCTGACAACGCGCCAGCGCAATCATGCCCCCTCCTCACCCCGCTGCTGCGTCACCCCCACCGCTACCACCGCCGCCGCCACCCGCCAGCCCACCGCTGCCGCCACCGCCCCTCCCTGCCACCGCTGCCACTCCACCAGCCCCAAAAACAGCAAAAACACCACCAGGTCCGCCACCAGCAAACCCACCACCGCCGCCGCCACCCCCCGCCGCCGTCGCAGCGTCCGCCACCACGCAATCGCCGTCGTCAGCGTCCCCGGCACGAGAAACACCGCCGCGTTCCAGATCTCCGACCGCGTCGCCGGCCACGCCCGGTAAATCAAAATCAACGCCGCGCTCAACAACAGCATCGCCGCCGTGCCCCATCCCAGCCCCCGCGGAGGCCGGTACGCCTTCACTACCGCGCTCGGCAACAATACCGGCATCGTCTCCGGCCGCGGCAGTCCCGCCTGCGCCGCCTGCACCCGCTCGAGGATCTGCGGCATCGCCTCCGCCGCCGCCCGCATCGTCCCCAAACCCGGCAACGGCCACTCGCCCGAAAGACTGATCACCCGCGCCACGCACCGCCTCCCCCGTCCCATCGACCAGATCTGCAGCACCAGCAGCGTCGCCGGCAACAGCGCCCATCCCACCCGCAACCCCACCTGCGCCGGCAGCAGCGCCAACCCCGTCAAAAGCGCCAATCCCGCCAGCCGCACCACCCGCCCCACCGTCCACAACGGCGTCTCGGTTACCGTAATCGCCCGCAACTCCGCATAGGGAAACCGCTGATACTCGTGCTGCAGCCGCAGCGAGGTCACCTGCAGCAGATGGTCCCCTCCGTCATATAACGCCGCCGAACGCAGCCAACCCGGCGACCAGCCCGTCATCATCCGGTACTCGCTCATCCGCGCCCCCAGTAAAGCCGGATCACCATGCCGATAACAACCATTAGCGCCAACGTCCACAACACCGCCAGCCCCGCCGCCGCCCAACGCACCCATCCCGTCCGCGGCACCGCCGGCCGGGTCTTCTTCCAGGTCACCCACGAAAAAATCCCCACCAGCGGTCCCGTCAGCACCGTCATCACCGGCACCGCCGCCATCAGCAACGCGATCGCATCGTACAAGACGGCTCGCCGCCGGAACCGCGCCTCTCCCGCCGCCGTCCCCCGCGCGAAACAGACGGTGCAAACCGCCCGCTCCCCGCTGCCGTCCGCGCACAGCGAGCACACAAACCGTCCGCACTGTCCGCACGCCGCCTCGGCCTGGTTCGCCGGGTGATGGAAACATCCGGCCGACCCCTCGCCGATCGCCGCCGGCGGCCGTCCCCTCCCGTCCGTCCACCCGGCCGGAAACACCCACACCTGCACCGGCGCCTGACACCCGCCGCACGGCAACGCCTCCGGCCGGTTCCAGTCCGCCGCCGGAACCTCCAGGCCGCACGCGTTGCACCGCGGCATCGCCGTCATTGCTTCATCACCCGCGTGTCCGCCACCATGTCATGCAGCGCCCGCTTCTCGCTATCCCACAACGGCAGCAGATACCCCACCCCCAGCGTCAGGCCCGTCAGAAACTGCCCAAAATAGCGGCCCAGCGCCTGCTTTCGCCCCAGTCGCTTCCCGTCGCTATCGAGCACCTGCAACTGCAGCATCAGCTTCCCCGGCGTCCCGCCCTTCGCGGCCAGAAACCAAACCTCATAGGCGCACTGCACCCCCATCTGCAGCAGGAACGTCACCCCGTAAAGCCCGGCCATCTTCGCCGCTATCTCCTCCGGCGCCGTACCACTCGTCCGTGCCCCTGCCGCCCCCACGCTGATAAACGCCAACATCGGAATCTGCAGCGCAAAGTTCAACACCGACTGAATCACCCCGTCAATCATCCGCGCCGCAAAACGCACCCCAAATCCCGCAAACTCCCCGTGCGCCGTCGCCAACGTCCGGCCCTCCCGCAACGCTGCCACGTGCCGCGGCTTGCAGTACGCGCACACCTCCATCTCACCCCACCGCGCCACCCACTGCTCCGGATACATCGTCCCGCACCGCTCACACCGCCGCTGCGGCCCGGCTGCCTCACCCGGCCCCCAAACCTCGGCCACGGTCCGCCATCCGGCCGCACCATCCCCCCACACCAGGGCATCCGGCCGCAGCGCGCCAGCCGCCGCCCACTCCCGGACCTGCCGTTCCTCGAACGGACCTTGCTGTACCCCGTCTTGCTGCGTGTACCAGGCCAAGCCATCAGTATAGCCACACCGCGCATCGCCCGCCCTCCCCGCAAATCCTATACCCTTGAGAACACATGCCCCCCCTCTCCCGCCGCCTCTTTCTCGCCGCCCTCCCCGCCGTTCTCTCCGCCAACGAAGATCCCCAAGCCTACGCCGCCCGCTTCGCCGCCGAAATCAATCGCCCCGTCGCCCTCTCCCCCGCCGTCCAGGACTTCTACGCCGCCTACCTCCAGCCCCATCCCGAACTCGCCCCCAATCAGTTTGTCGCCCTCGTCGACCGCAATCCCAAATCCCAACTCTTCCTCCTCTATTGGCGCGCCCCCGGCGGTCAATTCCGCTTCCTCGGTGCCTGCCCCGTCTCCACCGGACTCCCCGGCCGCTTCGAATACTTCCTCTCCCCCCTCGGCCTCTTCGAACACTCCCTCGCCCACCCCGACTTCCGCGCCGAAGGCACCAAAAACGAATACGGCATCCGCGGCTACGGCGAAAAAGGCATGCGCGTCTACGACTTCGGCTGGGTCCGCGCCAACAAAACCTGGGGCGACCGCCGCGAAAGCGCCCTCCGCCTCCAAATGCACGCCACCGACCCCGATCGCCTCGAACCCCGCCTCGGCATCCCCCTCTCGAAAGGCTGCATCCGCATCCCCACCTCCCTTAACCGCTTCCTCGACCGCTACGGCATCCTCGACGCCGCCTACCTCGAAGCCCGCCGCGAAGGCCGCCGCCTCTGGGTCCTCCCCCCCGACTGGAACCCCACCCCCTGGGCCGGCCGCTACCTCGTCATCATCGACACCTCCGGCGCATGGCTCACCCTCTGACCTCACTGCTATACTGCCTAAGTCCCGTCCCACCCCCCGCGGCCCCCGTTCGGTCACCCCAAATAAGAATCTCGAAGGAAATCTCCATGCGCCCTCTCCTGGCCGTAACCTCGCTCTTTGCCCTCTCCGCCCTCGCCCAAACCCCCAGCCCCGCCCTCCTGGCCAAAGCCAAGGCCATTCACAATCGCGTCCTCAAACTCGATACCCACAACGACATCGACGCCGCCAACTTCACCCCCGCCTGCAACTACCTCCAGCGCCTCAACACCCAGGTCAATCTCCCCAAAATGGCCGACGGCGATATGGACGTCGCCTTCTTCATCGTCTACGTCGGCCAGGGACTCCCCACCGCCGAAGCCTACGACCTCGCCTACCAGCAGGCCATCGAAAAGTTCGACGCCGTCCACCGCTTCACCGAATCCATCGCCCCCAACGCCATGGGCCTCGCCCTCACCCCCGCCGATGTCCGCCGCCTCCACCGCGCAGGCAAACGCGTCGCCGTCATCGGCGTTGAAAATGGCTACCCCATCGGCCTCGACATCAAACGCGTCGAAGAGTTCTACAAGCGCGGCGGCCGCTACCTCTCCCTCGCCCACAACGGCAACAGCCAACTGGCCGACTCCAACACCGGCGAAGCCTCCGGCTATCTCCACAACAACGGACTCTCCCCCCTCGGCCGCCAGGTCATCGCCGAAATGAACCGCCTCGGCATGATGGTCGATCTCTCCCACCCCTCCAAAGGCGCCAACCTCGAAGCCATCCGCCTCTCGAAAGCCCCCGTCATCGCCTCCCATTCGAGCGTCCGCGCCCTCGCCGACCACAGCCGCAACATGGACGACGAACAACTCCTCGCCCTCAAAAAGAACGGCGGCGTCGTCCAGATCGTCGGCTTCGCGTCCTATCTCAAAGTCGATAGCAAAGAACGCGCCGCCGCCCTCACCCCCCTGCGTAACGACTTCGGCTTCGGTGGCGGCCGCGCCGGCGGACCCACCTTCCGCCGGCCCACCGCCCCTCGCCCCTGCGCCGTCGAACCGCCCCCCGCTCCCGTCACGAACGCCGGAGCCCCCGCCCCGCGCCGCTCAAGCGGCTTCCTCAGTATGCTCCCCCCGGACCGCCGCGCCGAGTATGAAAAGCGCATGGCCGAAATCGACGCCCGCTTCCCACCTGCCCCCCGCGCCAACGTCCAGGACATGGTCAACCACATCGACTACGCCGTCAAACTCATCGGCATCGACCACGTCGGCATCTCCTCGGACTTCGACGGCGGCGGCGGCATCGACGGCTGGGACAGCGCCGCCGAAGCCTTCAACGTTACCCTCGAACTCGTCCGCCGCGGCTACACCGAAAAACAGATCGCCAAACTCTGGAGCGGCAACCTCCTCCGCGTCTGGGCCAACGTCGAAAAAGCCGCCCGCAAGCTGAACAAACGCTAGCCGCGCCTTACTTTTTACCCGTCTCTTTCCAGCCGTACGCCGCCAGCAGAATGTGGAAGATCTGCGTGTTCGGCATATAACCCTTCACCCGCGCCGCCCCCGGCCCCATCGCCGCCACCAGCACCTCCTCGGCCGTGTGCGTGTTGAACATCTGCACCGCCGTCCGCGCCCCGTCCTCGGCCGGCTTTTCCGGCAGCAGCGCCTCGCCCGGCTTGCCGCCCCGCACCCGTAAATCAAATGAGTGGTCCGCCGTGAACAGCAGCAGCGTATCCCGCCCGTTCACCTGCCCCGCCGTCTGCCGCACCAGCTTGTCCATCGTCACCGCCTGGTCCAGCCCCTGCCGCAGCTTATCGGTGTGCATGTCCCACTCCACCATCAGGAAATATCCCTTCGGGTTCCGCGACAGAATCTCAATCGCCCGCCGCACCACCGGCAGCGGATCAAACCGTTCATCGAACAGCGCCACCACGCGCCGCGCCCCCGCCGGAATCTCCTCCGGCCGGTCATGCCACGCGTAGCCCTTCTCCCCCAGCGCCTTCCGCAGGTCGTAGCCCGCGCTCTCGGTCGCCGCCAAAATTCCCTTCCGGCCCCCGCCAATCACCAGGTCCACCCCGTCGCCAAACCGCGGCTTGGCAATCTGCGCCACAATCTCGGCGAACTTCCGCCGGTGGTTGCAGTGCGCGTAGCAGGCCGCCGGCGTCGCGTCCGCCATCGACATGTTCGAAATCACCCCCGTCGACAGGCCCCGCTCCTCGGCGTACTCCAGAATCGTCTTCAGCGGCGCCCCGTCCGCCTTGCCCGGCACCGCCTCGGCCGACTGCGAAATCACCGTGTTCTTCGTCTTCTGCCCCGTCACAATCGCCGTCATCCCCGCCGCCGAATCCGATACCCACGCCCCCACCGGCGACGTCTCCGACAAGCCCATATGCGGCATCTGCTGAATAAACAGCTTCCCCGGCGCTCCGTAGCCGTGCAAGCTCGCCGCGTGCAGCGTCGGAATCCCCCCCGCGTCGCCTAAAAACAAAATCACGTTCCGCGCCCGCGGCTCCCCCGCCGCCGCCAAACCCGTCATCAACAAAAACAAAGAACAGATCTTCATGCAGCTATCAGCCTATCAACTCCTACCTCCCCGCCCATGCCGCGCCCCCCGCTCGAGCAGCCACGCCATCAACTCCCGGTTCCCGCTCTGCACCGCCCCGTCAAGCGGCGTAATCCCGTCCCAACCCACCCAGTGCAAGTTCGCCCCCCGCTCGACGAGAAACCGCGCCGCCTCCTCCTGCCCGCCCCGGCAGGCGTGCCACAGCGCCGCCGTCAGCATCTCCACCCCCGGCGCCGGATCCTCCGCCCACCGCGCCCGCAGCCGGTCCATCTGCCCCAGGCCCGCCGCCTCGGTAAATGTCGTCTGCGCCCCCCGCGCAAGCAGCCGCCGCGCCGCTGCCCACTGCGCGAAAATCACCGCGTCCGACATCGCCGTGCCGTTCGTGAAAATCGCCCCCGGACTCTCCATCGCCGCCCCGCCATCGAGCAGCGCATCAATCGCCGCCACGTCGTTGCTGCTCGCCGCCCCGTGCAGCGGCCGCTCCGGCGCGTTGCCCCCCTCCATCGGCGCATCGGCGTCCGCCCCTCGCTCCATCAGCAGCGCAATCGTCTCCGCCACCCGCGGAAAATGGCCCGGCCAGTCCGTCGCCACGTGCAGCAGCGTCCGCCGCTCCCGCCCCGGACCCACCACCCGGGCCCGCGCCAACGCGGGCTCGGCGTCCAGCATCGCCCGCAGCGCCTCCACCTCCCCGCCCGCAATCACCCGCTTCAACTCCTGTCCCCGCGCGCCGTCCGCCGTAATCTCCATGCCGCTATTATCATCATGCCGCTAGTATCATGGAGTCAGCTCCCCCGAAACATGCCGCCCAGCCGCACCCGCCGCGCCCGCGCCGCCCGCCGCCGCCAACGCCGCATGCAGCGCGTCGAACACGATCTTAGCCCCGAACAATGGGCCGCCCTCCAACAAGCCTGGGGCGGCTGCGCCTACTGCGGCGCCACCGGCATCCCCCTCCAGCGCGACTGCGTTCTTGCCCTCTCCCGCGGCGGCCGCTATACCCTCGACAACATCGTCCCCGCCTGCGCCTCCTGCAATACCAGCAAGTGCAACGAAGAGGTCACCGCCTGGCTCCGCCGCAAACGCCTGCCGGAAGCCGCCTTCCTCCTCCGCTACTCCCAACTCCGCTCCGCCCTCGCTACCCCTATGCCACAATCGTGTTGAATGCCTGTTCGCCAGCTCATCACCCTCGATCCCGCCCACTTCCACGCCGCCCTCGTCCAAAAAGAGATGTACGCCGGCGTCTCCCCCGTCGCTAAGGTCTACGCCCCCCTCGGTCTCGATCTCACCGACCACCTCGCCCGCGTCGCCCGCTTCAATCAGCGCCCCGAAAACCCCACCTCCTGGGAACTCGACGTCCATGCCGGACCCGGCTCCCTCGCCCGCCTGCTCCGCGACGAGGTCGCCGGCAACGTCGTTGTCCTCTCCGGCCGCAATCGCTCGAAAATCGAAAGCATCGAACAGTCCGTCGCCCATGGCTTCCACGTCCTCGCCGACAAACCCTGGATCCTCCGTTCGGCCGACCTCCCCCGCCTCGCCCACTCCCTCGACGAGGCCGCCCGCCAAAACGTCATCGCCTACGACATCATGACCGAGCGCTACGAGGTCACCTCCATGCTCCACCGCGCTCTCGTCAACGCCCCCTCCGTCTTCGGCCACCTCCTCCCCGGCGACCCCGCCCACCCCGCCATCTACATGGACAGCATGCACCGCCTGCTCAAAACCGTCGCCGGCGTCCCCATGCTCCGCCCCCTCGCCTTCTTCGACATCGAAGAGCAGGGCGAAGCCCTCTCCGACGTCGGCACCCACCTTGTCGACCTCGCCCAATGGATCGCCTTCCCCGATCTCGCCATCGACTACCGCACCGACATCGCCCTCCTCGACGCCCGCCGCTGGCCCACCGTCCTCAACCCCGAACAGTGGAGCCGCGTCACCGGCGGCGCCCCCGTCCCCGCCTCGCTCGCCGGTTACCTCCGCGACCGCAACTTCGACTACTTCGGCAACAACTTCGTCTCCTACACCCTCCGCGGCATCCACGTCCAGATGGACGTCCGCTGGGATCTCGAAGGCGTGAGCGATACCCACAAAGCCATCTTCCGCGGCTCCCAGGCCAGCATTGAAGTCCGCCAGGGCGCCGCCGAGAACTACCGCCCCGAAGTCTACGTCGTCCCCAATAGCCCCGCGCTCTACCCCGCCGTCCGCGCCGCCCTCGCCGCTAAACTCGCCGAACTCCAGCCCACCTTCGACGGCGTCGGCCTCGAAGACCGCGGCTCCGAACTCCTCCTCACCATCCCGGACCACCACCGCGTCGGCCACGAAGCCCACTTCGCCGAGGTCACCCGCCAGTTCTTCACCTATCTCGACCAACCCCAGGCTCTCCCCGCCTGGGAGAACCCCAATATGCTCGCCAAATACTACGTCTGCACCAAAGGCGTCGAACTGGCCGTCGCCAAATCCGGGTCACCGCACGCGGTATAGCGCCGCCGGCCCGGACGAGAACACCAACTCCAGCCGCCCGTCCGCCGCCAGCCGCCGCTGAATCGCCTCGTGCGCCGCCGGCGAAAGATCCCGCGCATAGTCCCACCGGTTCAGCAGAATATAACCAATTCCCCGCCGCTTGCAGTAGTCGGCCGCGTTGGCGTAGTCGCGCTCCATGCCGGCATCGTCGTTGTGATACCAGTGGATCGTCGTTACAATGTTGCGCGCGCCTCGCCGGTTGGTGCGCAGGTACACCGTCGGATCCATCTCCGCCAGCACCGTCGCCTCGGCCGGCAGTTTCTCGCGGATATAAGTCATCGTCGCCGCCGTATCGTCAAACCGCCGCCGATGGTCGGCTAGCGTCGCGGGCATGCCGTCAACCAGCAATTCCACCTGCCGCCATCCACACCACGCCGCCACCAGCACCATCACCCCCACCAGCACCCCGCCCGCCACCCGCTGCCCCCGGTCCGGGTTCCGGAACGCCTTCCCCACCACCCCGCCCACGTGCGTGAACTCCGTGTAGATGCCCAGCAGCCACAACGGCCCCATCGGCAGCACAAACCGTTCGTTCGGCGGAAAGTGCCAGACCACCAGCATGAGGCCGTAGAGCAGGCAGAAGTAAGCATAGGGTGCCACCAGGCCCGCCGGCTCCCGCCGCACCCGCCGCACCACCCCGTGGATGCCCGCCACCCCCAGCGTCACCGCCAGCACTTTTTCTACGATCAATGTCGTCGTCGCCGGCAGCAGCAGCGCACCCAGTCCGTTCACCAACCCGTCCACATTGCGCCACACGTAGAGCGGAAACTCCTGCCAGGCAAATACCAGCATGTGGTAGCCGAAGTAATTGGTGTAGTACAGGGTAATCTCGTCCGTCCCCGCCGGCCGGTGCGCGCCCGCCCACCAGAACCACCCCGCCGCCAGCGGAACAAACACCGCCCCAAACGCCCCGGCCCGCCGGAACTCTCCCCGCAGGAACAGCCACCCCACCAGCGCCGGCAGCAGCGCAATCCCCGCCGAACGGGTCAGAAACGCAAGCCCCGCCACCAACCCGGCCGCCGCCGCCCATCGCGCCTCCTCCCGCCGCAGCAGCAGCAAGGTCCCCAGCAGCAGCGCCGTAAACACCATTTCAGAAAGCAGTGTCGTGCTGAATAGAATCACGTACGGATTCAACGCCCACAACCCCGGCAGCACCCACCCCGCCGTCTCCTCCGCCCCCGCCTGCCGCAGCCACGCCCGGTAGGCCCACAGCGTCACCGGCAGCCACATCCAGGCCAGTACCATCGCCCACGGTAGATTCTCCGGGTACCGCGGTTCGATCTGCCAGGCCAGCGAAAGGACCAGCGGCCACAGCGGCGGGTACTTGGTCTGGTAAGGCTGCTCCGGCAGGCTCGTAATCCGGTACTCCCCCGTCTGCGCCAGCGCTTGCGCGCCTACGTAGTAAAGGCCGTCATCGTGGTAGTAACCGGCCGCGGGCATCTCCCGCGCCTGCCAGGCAAACCAGGCGCCGGGTAGCAAACCAAGCGAAATCAAACAGATGGCGCGCAAACGGAGCATCCCGGATATTGTACCGCCCCGCCGCCTCGCCGCCGCCGGCCGCCTGGGAATAGGGAGTCTATAGGTGCGGGGATAGTACTCGAAAATGAGTAACTCGTTCCAGTGCGAAATCCGCGCGCGGCCCTTGCTTTTATCTTACAAGCCCATGTCAAAACTTACTCGCCCTGTTCTCGCGGGATCGCTTGCCGCTTTGGCTACGCTGGCTATCCCCTTTTTGGCCTCGTCTTCCGCGACGCGTCCCCATCGGCAACTCTCCTACATCGTCCAATTCCATCCGGATCACAATCTCCAGGCCGGCATCGCCGCTGTTCAAAAGACCGCGCACGCCAGCCTCTACCGCGAACTCCCCATCATCTCGGGCGCCTCCTTCACCATGGACCCCGGCCAACTCGACGCCGTCCGCGCCCTGCCCGGCGTCGCCGCCATCAGCGAAGAAGCCACGCTCGAAAAAACGATGTTTGACGTCACGCCGGCCGTTTTTAATGGGGACAATGTCAACAATCTTCCCTGGACCGGAGCCGGAGTCGGTGTCGCCGTGCTTGACAGCGGCATGAGCAACCATACGGACCTGAATGACCAGAACGGGAACTCCCGCATCCGCTATTCACAAATCTTCACCCCGGAATATGTCCAGCAGGATACCTACGGACATGGGACCCACATTGCCGGTATCATCGGCGGGCGCGGATTCAATCCCGGCAACTTCACCAAGTCCTTCCGCGGCATCGCCCCCGGCGTTCACTTCATCAACATGACCGTCCTCGATCGCTGGGGCCAGGGCCGTGAGAGCGACGTGATCGCTGCTATCGACCGGACGATTCAGCTGAAGAATCAATTCAACATCCGCGTCATGAATCTCTCGCTCGGCAAGCCGGTGCGGCAAAGCTACGTCAACGATCCGCTCTGCCAGGCCGTAAGGCGTGCCTGGGATGCCAACATTGTCGTCGTGGTCTCCGCCGGCAACGAGGGCCGCAATAACTCCGCCGGCACCCGCGGATACGGCACCATCTCCTCGCCGGGCAACTCCCCCTTCGTCATCACCGTCGGCGCCATGCGCACCAAGGGGACAGCTACCCGGTCCGATGATGAGATCACCTCCTACAGTTCGAAAGGGCCGACTCTGCTCGATCGCATTGTCAAACCGGACCTCGTCGCCCCGGGGAACCGGATCGTTGCGGCTCAAGCAGTCGACGGCCGGATGCGCAACTCCTACATGGACAACAGCGTCAACATGAACTTTTACATCCAGAACGGCCCGAACCAGTGGAGCGACCAGTATTACTGGATGAGCGGAACCAGCATGGCCGCCCCCGTCGTCTCCGGCGCTGCTGCTGTGCTGCTCCACAAAGACAGCTCTCTGACGCCCAACCAGGTCAAGTACCGCCTGATGAAGACCGCCACGAAGGCATTTGCCAGCAACAGTACCTCCACCGACGCCGCCACCAACACCCAGTACAACATCCAGAACGATATCTTCGCCGTCGGCGCCGGATATCTGGATATCACGGCGGCGCTGAACAATACCGAAAAACCCACCCGCTCAGCGGCCTCGCCCTCGGCACGCTACAACCCAACCTCCCGCAAGGTGGAGATCGTGAACACCACTTCCACCGGTCAGAGTCTTCTCTGGGGGGATACAACCGTCCCTTGGAGCCATATCTGGGGCAACCGCCTCCTCGCCGGCTCCAGTGTTCTCTGGGGCGACAGCGTCGTCTGGGGAGACATCACCCGGACCGGTGGCAACAGCTTGCTCTGGGGCGATAGCCTCGTTTGGGGAGACAAAGCCCCTAGCGCTGAGACCGATACATTGGCCCTGAAAGGAGACAACTAAACAAAAGCCATTCTCACGGTATCAGCAACTTTGGGATTTGCGGGAACCGTAGTTGGGCAGTGCCTTCCGCCTTCTAGCGGTGCCTTCCGCCTTCTATCTAAAGGAGCGGATGGTTCTGTTCGAGGGCGGTAGGACGCTCGACGGCGGCAGGCTCGGCTTCGGCTCGGCGGAGGTTGGCCGCAGCGATGTCGCCTGCGAGCTGAGCGGAAGATTGCCGGAGTTGTTGGATACAGGCCTGGACGGTAGCCAGTGAGTCATTGGCCATCGTGAACTCGGCCACCCGGTTGGCAGCCTCGGTTAGGGCCGTTTTCTGCTCCGATTGGACCCGGGCGAGATCCTGTTCCAGAACCACGATGTTGCGGCGCAACTCGTCCATCTTTGCTTGCTCTTGAGCCAGTAGATGCTTGACTTGTTCGATGGCGATGAGGCGTTCGGCGGCGGCATGCGTGGTGCTGCGGAGATTCTGACTGGCCAGGGTCAACTCGCTGATCAGTTGCGTGGCTAGCTTTCGAAACTGCTCGGCCGTAGCTTGCTTGCTGGCCAAAAGCTGATTCAAGTATTTCAGAGCCTCCAGCCGTTCGGCGGCGGCGACGTCGGCCGCGGAGGTTGAAACGAAACGAATTCGGGCAGTGGTCTGTTCGTCGTCTTCGGTCAGAATGGCCAATTGCTGGCGAAGAAGGACTACCGTTTTCTGCTCTTCGAGTAAGGCCGTTAGATCCGAACCAACCTGAAGGGCTTTGGTCTCGAGGGTGCAAAGGCGAGCGGAAACATCCTGCAACCGGCGGCGAATAGCCGCTTCCGACCAGCGCTGTTGTGCAAAGCGAAGCAGTTGGCGGACATAGGGCGTATAGATGTAGCGAAGCAGCTCGCTGTGCAGTTGGCGGTGGTAATTCTCAAGGCCCTTCGGCGCTAACGAAAAGTTGACCGCCCCTACCAACGAAAAGTTGACCACCCGATAGCAAGCCGATAAAAAGGGGATGCCCCGACTGCGGAAGCGCCCCTGCCGGAATTGTCTGCGGTGGTTCTATCCGGATCCACGGG
>JAPKZB010000067.1 GCA_026393985.1 Acidobacteriota bacterium | reverse complement strand
TTCAGCAGTCCCCGGGCCGCAATGACGCGCAGCACGAAGCCGAAGACCTGCTCATGCGTTTCGACAGCAATCAGCCGGCGGGTGCGCGAAAGGGTCGAATGATCGGGGCTGCGCTCGTCGAGTCCAATTCCTAGAAAGTGGCGGACACCGAGCGAATCGGTGGCCCGCCAGGCGATACCGCGTTCGGAATCGATGCCCTCGAAATAGCCGACCAGGAGGGCGCGGAAGTAGATGCCTGGGGTGAGGCTGGGCCGGCCCATTTTCTTGGCGTAGAACTGCTGGCAGGCGGCTTCGGCGAACTCGTCGAACTTTTCGGCTTCGAGCAGTTCATTGAGCCGGGTGTAGAAGGGGTGGGCGGCTGAGGCCGGCAACTCCTGTTTGGCGATCCACAATGTCTCCTGACGGACCCTTTGCTTGCGTGTTCCCAGCGCCATCCCAATTTTACGAGGAGACATTTTCGGCATCAAATGATTTCAGCAGGGGGGGCCGACTTAAACCACGGACTGCTAAGGGATAATGGCAAGAGTTCGCGGTATGAAGAAACTTCTGCCTATGCTTCTGCTTCTGCTTCTGTCTGCGCTGGCGCCTTTGGGCGCACAGACGGTGTGTGAACCCACGCCGATGTACGGCATTTGCGATTTGGTGTTTGATGCTCCGGAGGGAGCGACGCTGCAGGCCGAGGTGCGTTCGCCGCGGCATCGCACGTTTCTGATGCCGGCGTTTGTCTCGGCGCCGGGCAAGCAGACTATCCGCATTGCGCCGACGCTGGCTGGGCAATGGGACTACCGACTGACGTCAAGCCTGCCGGCATACAACGGCAAGACCGGGAGCTTTGAAGCGCTGGCGAACGACCATCCGGGCTTTGTGGTGCCGGCGAATCTGCGGCACTGGGCGACCGGGGAGGACCGGCAACCGCACCTGTGGCTGGGAGCGACGGGGGGCGAGCCGGAGGTGCTGGCGGCGCAGAAGTTCAATCACGTGCGCCTGGTGCTGGACCAAAGCCGGCTGGACGCGGTGGAGGGGCAGATTCGGGCTTACAACGAGAAGCGGATTACGGTGGATCTGGTGGTCGGCAACCTGCCTACGGCGTGGCAGGAGCGGGAGAAGGCGCTGCGGTATCTGATTGGCCGCTTTGCGGCGTTTAACCTCACGTGGCAGCTGGAGGGCTCGCGGGCGGCGTTGAAGGAGACAGGGCTGGCGTTGAAGCGGCTGGACCCGTACGGGCACCCGCGGACGGCGGTGACGAGCGATACGTCGGCGCCGCTGCTGGCGGACGGGTGGGCAGACCACATCGTCTACTCGACGGTGGATGACCAGTTGGGGGCGATTGAACACCAGCTGTACACGGCGCCGAAGGTGAGCCTCGCGCTGGCCGAGGGCAGCGACCCGGAGGAGTTCCGGCGGCGGCTGTGGAACATGTGGTGTAACGGGCAGTACCCGACGGTGAAGCTGACAAGCGACCGGGGAGCGAAGTACGTGGTGGCGTGGCAGGAGCTTTTCGCGCGGACGCGGCACTGGGACATTGAGCCGTACTTTGACGTGGACGGGGCACGGGCGCTGGCGCTCGAAGGTATCGAGTATATCGTCTACATCGAGAAGCCGGCGGTTCCGGTGGAGTTGCTGGTGGAGAAGCACTCCTACGATGTGTACTGGTTCAATCCGTTGACCGGGGAGTACACCAAGGACAAGAAAGATTGGAAGGGGGAGAAGTTTGTGGCGCAGCCGCCTTCGAGTGATCATGACTGGGTGCTGCATTTGAGCCGGGACGGCAAGAAGGAGGGGATGCTGCGGAGCTATAAGTTTGAATCGCGGATGCCGATGGTGCAGGAGCTTGAGATGCAGGACAAGATGCTGCCGTTTGAGATTGTCGAGCCGCGGGTGGATACGATCAGCCGGCGGAATCCGCCGGCGTTTACGGTGAAGGTCCGGCGGGCGACGCGGGCGACGCGGACGATGATGTACTTGTGGACGGGCGAGGTGGTGACGGGCGGGCAGGGGGCGCGGGTGTTGGGGACGGGGGACAAGGGGCAGCTACAGATTCCGGCGGATATGACGCGACAGTACCCGGCGGTGCTGAGCCTGCGGGTGGTAGGGATGAATGCCAATGGGAAAATTTACGCCGCCGATAAGGTGCTCCGGCTAACCGAATGATTCTGGCTATCGATGTTTGTAACGAAGTGGGGTCGATCGCCCTGCTCGAGGGGACGCGGGTGAGGGAGGAGCGGCGGCTGGAGTCGCCGGACGGATTTGGCCATGTGCTGTTCGGGGCGATTACGGAGATGCTGGCGGCGCACGGGGTACGGCTGAGCGACATCAGTCTGTACGCGGTGGCGACTGGGCCGGGGTCGTTTACGGGGGTGCGGGTGGGGCTGGCGGCGGCCAAGGGACTGGCGTACGCGAGCGGGAAGCCGCTGGCGGGGGTGACGAATCTGGAGGCGCTGGCGAGTTTGGGGACGGGCCCACTGCGGGCACCAATATTCGATGCGCGGCGGGGGGATGTGTACGCGGCGATTTATGACGATGCGCTGCGGGAGGTGGTGGCGCCGGCGGTTTGTCCGCTGGCGGAGTTTCCGCTAGGCGGGGCGGAGCGGATTGAGGCCGGGCCCTTGCTGGCGGCTGCGGTGGGACGGTTGGCGGCGGAGCGGGGGGGCGTGGACCCGGCCGCGGTGGAGGCGACTTATGTGCGGCCGTCGGATGCGGAGTTGCTGAGCACTTCGTCGTGAAAGCGGTCGCAGCCGATGCAGAGGTTTTCATAGACGCGTCCGTCTTCAAGGATGACGCGGCTTTTGCGGCGGAAATCTTCTTCGGTCCAGCCGTGGGCGATGCCCATTTGTTGGGGCTGGCCGTGGTGGATGGCGAGGTAGACGGGTTGCTGGCGGCGGCGGGCGAGGATCTGTTCGAGAGGCTCCTGGTGGAGATTACCGAGGGGGAGGCGGGTTTTGAGGCAGCAGGGGTAGACGTTGCCGTTGGGTTCGATGGAGACCTCTGAGCCGGCGCCGCCCAGGAAGTTGAGGCCACCGCTCCACTGGTTGCAGAAGTTGTCGGCGAGGGTGGCGGTGGACAGGCCGTTTTTTGAGGCGCGACCGCGGGGCCAGAGTTTGCCGATCCACTGTTCGGGGCTGGCGCCGAAGAGGTTGTAGTCGCCGCCTTCGGCGTCGAGCATGGCGATGAGTTTTTCGCGGCGTTCGAGGAGGCCGGCGTGGAAGCCGTCCATGCCGGAGACGGAGATGGTGGTGACGTGATGGGCGCGGAGTTCGGCGATGAGTCGGGGGGTGAGGAGGTCGCCGGTGGTTTGGACGATGAGGCGGGTGCGGGAGCCGTAGCGGGCGTGGAGAAGATCGAGGGTGGGGTAGAGGACGGGTTCGCGGACGGGGTCGAGGAGGACTTCGCCGCCGGCGAGGATGATTTTGCCGACTTCGGCGGGTAGGTGGGCGATGATGGGGCCGGGGTTGGTGTGTTCGGGGGCTCCGTGGGGGTAGGGGCGGAAGCGGTCGTCGTAGCAGTGGTCGCAGGTGCGGTGGCAGAGCCAGGTGATGACGTAGTAGATGGAATCCATTTATTTGCGTTGGAGTTCGGGGGGGACGCGTTCGCGGTCGTGGCTTTCGCTAACGAAGCGCCAGGTGAGGGGGACCGTTTCCGGGGGGTAGCAGCTGCGGTTGGTGCAGCTTTGATAGCGAAAGGCACCTTCGATGACGAGGGTTTCGTTCTTCAGCAGGGGCGGGAGGGTGATGTCGCGGACGGCGCGGAAGGTTCCGCTGTACTGGAACCGCTTGTCGGCGGGGGGCCAGAGGGGATCGGTGGATTTGACGCCGTTGAGGGTCCAGGCGACGGGAATGAACTCGGCGGGGGCGCCCGGGGCGTAGACGTGGAGGCCTTTGGCGAGGGCTGCTTCGAGGGTCAGGCGGATGCGCTGGCCGCCGCGGACGACCGAGGAGCTGGCGCCGGTGGTTAACCGGATGCGCTGGCCGGTGAACTGCCCGAGGGGAGCGGCTTTACGGCCGAAGCGGCCGCTGAGAACGGCGGCGATGGTGAAGCGTTCGCGGAAATCCTGTTCGAAGTACTTGGCGGTGACGCGGCCGTTTTGATCGAGGAGGAAGACGCCGGGGTGGGGGATTCCCTGCATGAAGTCGATGTTGACGGCCTGGTTGCGCAGGCCGAAGGCGTCGATGAGTTTCGATTCCGGGTCGGCGAGGAAGGGATAGTCGAGTTGCTTGCGGGTGAAGAAGTGGCGCCAGACGGCGGGGCTATCGTAGCTGACGGCCAGGACATTCATGCCGAGCTGGCGGACGTTCGGGAGTTGTTGTCCCAACTCCACGAGTTGGGTTTTGCAGTAGGGTCACCAATCGGCGGAGCGGACAAACAGGAGGAGGAGTCCTCGGGGGCCGGTACGTTGGGCGAAGTCGGGCAGGAGGGCGCTGATGTCTTCGCCGAGGGCGGGGCCGGGGGGGAGTTCGGTGATCTCGAGTTGTTCGAGGCGGACGGTTTGGCCGGCGGCGAGGAGGGTGACGGGGCCCACGCGCACGGAGCGGGAGAGGGTGGTGGGCTGGCCGTTGACGGAGAGTTGGACGCCGAGGCCGTCGGCGGTGAGGAGGGCACGGCCGGCGCCGGAGATGGGGAAGCGGGAGGCGCCGAGCTGGACGTGGAGGTTGCCTGCGAACGTGAAGGAGAGGCGGAAGTTGCCGTAGGGTTGCCGGGCGGTGACGGTGGCAGGCTGGACGGTCCAATCGGCGGGCCGGGCGGCGGAGAATCCGACGAAGGCGGGTTCGTCGGTGAGGGCTCGGAGGGAGAGGAGCAGAGACGCCACCAACAACCGGGTCATACTAGTGATCATACGCTAGTCATCAGACGCTTATGGAATTTGCCGCACACCTCAAGAGCGTTGTCGATATCGTGAAGGTGATTGGCGCCTACGTTCCGCTCAAGAAGCGGGGGGCCAATAGCTATATCGGGCTTTGTCCGTTTCACAGTGAGAAGTCTCCGTCGTTCAACGTCCATCCGACTCAGCAGTTCTACAAGTGCTTTGGTTGCGGGGCCGGAGGGGACGTGATCAAGTTCGTGATGGAGTACGAGCGGGTGACGTTTCCGGAGGCGATTGCGTCGCTCGCCGAGCAGTTTGGGGTGCCGATGCCGGAGAAGCGGCCGAACCTGAACGACCCGGAGGCGAAGTTGCGGACCGCGTTGCTGGCGATGCACGAGCTGGCGGCAAAGGTTTTTGAGCAGAATCTAGCGGGGCCGGCGGGAGCCGATGCGCGGGCGTATCTGGAGCGGCGGCGGCTGCCGTTGGGACGGGCGGCGGAGTTTGGAGTGGGCTTTAGCGAGCGCGGGGGGCAGGGACTGGTGCGGATTCTGAAGGCGCGGGGGTTTTCGCCGGCAGAGATTGAGGAGTCCGGGTTGGCGGGCAAGCGGGACGATGGAACGTTGTATGACAAGTTTCGGGGCCGGTTGATGTTTCCGATTCACAACGAGAGCGGGAAGGTAATTGCGTTTGGGGGGCGAGCGCTTTATGAAGGGGATGAGCCGAAGTATTTGAATTCGCCGGGGACGGCGATTTATACCAAGAGCTTGGTGCTGTATCATCTGCACCGGGCGCGGGAGGCGGCGCGGCGGACGGGGCGACTGGTGTTGGTGGAAGGTTATATGGACGTGATTGGGGCGTGGGCGGCGGGGGTGAAGGAGGCAGTGGCGCCGTGCGGGACGGCGCTGACGCCGCAGCAGGTGAAGATGATGAGTAAGTATGCGCCGCAGGTGGTGGTGAACTTCGATCCGGACAATGCGGGGGCCAACGCGGCGGAGAAGTCGATCGCGATTCTACTCGAAGAGCACATGCGGGTGCGGATTGCCACGCTCGAGGGGGGCCTCGATCCGGACGAGTATGTGATGGCGCACGGGGCCGAGGCCTATGTGAACCGCCTCGATAAGGCGCAGAACTACTTTCACTGGCTGGCCGGGCGGGCGCAGCAGCGTTTTGACGTGAAGACGGCAGAGGGCAAGGTCCAGGCGCTGGAGTTTCTGCTGCCGTCAATCCGGCGCGTGCAGGACCCGATGGAGCGGGCGTCGCTGGCGGCGGAGTTGGCCAACCGGTTGGGGGTGGAGCAGGCGATGTTACTGGACCAGTTTCGGCGGATGGCGGTGCAGCGGAGCGAGCAGCGGATCGCGGCGCCGGGGTTGGAGTTATCGCCTGCTGAGAAGGTGCTGCTGCAGTTGCTGCTGCAGTCGCCGGAGGTTTGCGAGTTTGCCGCGCCGGTATTACTGGACGATGAGCGTTTGGAACATTTTGCGTTAACGAGTTCGCCGGCGTGGACGCTATGGCAGAAGGTGCTGCGGGAGGCGAGTGAAGGGCCGTTACAGTATGCGCAGTTTGAGGATCAGTTAAATCCGGCTGAGAGAAATCTAATGGCTAGTCTGGTTTTTGCCGATACGAAGTCAAACGCAGAAGACTCTATGATGCAAGCCGCTGCCTGCTTGGCGCAATTCGCCGCAGCCGGCCGGCGAGTGCGTATCAATGATTTGAAGCGTCAAATTCGCGTTTTGGAGCAAGGCGGTTCGCTGGCTGACGCTCTATCGATCACCGAAGAGTTGTATGCGCTGGAACGGCAACAGACAGGCTAACGGGGTGTTGTAAGATAATGAGTGTTCACGCTGGGGTCAATGTGGCATCAGAAGAAAAATTTGGCCGCATCAAGCATTTGATGGATGTCGGGAAGGAGAAGGAGTACCTGCTCTACGATGACGTCAATGAGGTGATGGCGGAGGACACCGTTACCGGATCAAACCTGGACGATATTCTCGCGGAGTTCGAGATCGCCGGGGTGGAGTTGCTCGACGAGCCCAAGCTGGGCTTCGGCAAGAAGATTGGCGACGACGAGGAGTTGCTTGAAGCCGATCTGGTGGCGGCGGAGTTTGCGGACAAGACGAGCGACCCGGTGCGGATGTACCTGCGCGAGATGGGTACGGTGCCGCTGCTCACGCGCGATGGCGAAGTGGAATTGGCGCGGCGGATTGAGCGTGGGCAGCGGATTATCAACAAGACGCTTTCCCGATCGGCGTTGGTGATCCGGGAGCTGCAGTTCATCAAGGCCGACATTGAGTCGAACGCTTTGCCGCTGCGTGATGCGTTAACGTTGAATGACTTCAACGAGGACGAGGAAGACCTGCAAAAGCAGCAGGATGAGTTGTTTGCGGCGCTGGTAGTGATTGAGAATGACGCGATGGCGGCGCAGGCGCTGCGGCAGAAGCTGAATGCGATGCCGCGGGCGACCAAGACCAAACAGCACCGGACGTCCCGGATGCAGTTGGGGCGGCAGCTCGTGAAGATTTCGCGGCAGATCCGGCAGATTCCCTTCAGCTCATTGGTGATTCGCCGTTTGACCAACCGGGTGCGGAAGTCGCTTGAGCAGTTGCGGCCGGTGGAGCAGGAGATTGTCCGGACGCAGCGGCTGATTGAAGAGTACGAAGCGCAGGCGGCCGAGGGTGAGCAGCTGAAAGAGCTGCGGAAGGATTTGAAGACTTTGATGGCGCGCGTGCAATCCCTGGTGGATGAGTGCGGCACGAGTGCAACGGATTTGCGGCGGACGCTGAACGTGCTCGACCGGGGGGACGCTGAGGCTGAGGTGGCCAAGAAGGCGCTGATTGAGGCCAACCTGCGTTTGGTGGTCTCGATCGCCAAGCGGTACACGAACCGGGGGTTGCAGTTCCTGGACCTGATTCAGGAAGGCAATATCGGGTTGATGAAGGCCGTCGACAAGTTCGATTATCAGCGGGGCTACAAGTTTTCGACGTATGCGACGTGGTGGGTTCGCCAAGCGATTACGCGGGCGATAGCCGATCAGGCGCGGACGATCCGGATTCCGGTGCACATGATCGAGACGATCAACAAGCTGGTGCGGACGCAGCGGGTGATGCAGCAGGAGCTCGGCCGGGAACCGAACACCGAGGAGCTGGCCAAGCGGCTGGACCTGCCAGTGGGTAAGGTGCGGAAGGTGATGCGGATTGCGCAGGAGCCGATTTCGCTGGAGACGCCGGTGGGTGAAGAGGACGAGTCGCACCTGGGCGACTTCCTCATCGACAAGCGGGTGGCATCGCCGTCGGAGGCGGTGATCAATCTGGATCTGCGGGATCAGACGGCCGAGGTGCTCAAGAGCCTGAGTCCGCGGGAGGAGAAGATCATCAAGATGCGCTTCGGGCTGCAGGACGGCAGCGAGCATACGCTTGAAGAGGTGGGTCAGTACTTTGCGGTGACGCGGGAGCGGATTCGGCAGATTGAGGCCAAGGCACTGCGGAAGTTGCGGCATCCGAGCCGGAGCCACCGGTTGAAGACCTTTCTGGAGGCGCGGCCGCCGGGGGAATAGGGGCTGGGCGCAGCCGCTTGGTTTAGCCGTAAAGGGAGAGGACGCGGTCGTGGATGGCGGCCGCAGTGTGATCTTTCCAATCGGCGCCTTGGCGGATTTTTTCGCGGAGGGCAGTCGCGGAGATATTGTTGTAGTCTTCAGCCAAGCGCAAGGTATGAATGTGCGGGGCGAGGTGGGGGGGCGGATCGAGGTCGCCGTTGCGGGCAGCGACGAGTAGGTTGTACTCGCGCAATTGCTCTTCGATGGGTTCGACGCCGTCGTAGTCCCAGGCGATGATGCGTTCGGCGGCGTCGCGGCCGCAGACGACGGAGATCTGCCCAAGGGTGGGAAAGCGACGGCGGCATTCGCGGACCATTTCGATAAACAGACCGCCTTCGGAGATGACGGCGGCCATGCGGGGATCGTCGATGGCCGCGCGGATGAGGTCGACGCGGTCGCGGAGGGAGACTTGGTCGTAGGATTTGTGGGGAAACGAGCGGGGGAGGACGAACCAGAGTTGGTCGGCAAACGCGAGAGCCGCCCGGGCAAGGGCGAGGTGGGCTTTGGTGATGGGATGGAAACTGCCGGGCAGGAGGGCTAGGCGGACTTTTGCTGAAACTGGAATCGTTTGCATGTCGTACTCTGTGGTAGAGCGATATGTTTACCTGGATCTGCCCTCAATGCGGCGGCGAAGTGCCGCCCTCAATGGATGCCTGCCCCCGCTGTGCTCCGCGACCGGTTCAAGCGGCGGTGAATGCCGCGCCTGAACCCGAGCCGGCGATACCGCCGATTCTACTGCCACAGCCGACTGCCCCGGTCAGTGCCCCGTTCGTATCGGACCCTGTGCCCGCACCATCAGCCGTCCCTACTCCTATACAATACCAGACGCCGCAGATGAATCAACCTTCGCCAACTTACAGTTATTCGCACGCCGAACCGGCGCCGAGCAAGGCGATTAATCCAGTGTTGGTGGTGGTGGGAGTGGCGGCAGTACTTCTGGGAGCCGGTTACATCGCTTTCCAGTATCTGCCTTCGTCGAAGCTGGAAGAGAGGGCGACCGAGGGCGCGGGAGGGAAGACGAAGTTATTGGACGCCAAGGGCTCGGCGGTGCATCCGCTGTCCAAGCACGTCGAAGTGACGGGTTTCCGGATTCGTGAAGACAAGAACCAGCGGGTGACGGTGCAGATGGTAATTGTCAACCACAGCGCGGCGGACATAGCGGGTTTGGAGATGCAGGTAGGTTTGTACGCAAAGAACGAGCAGGTCGTCGAGTTCCCCGTGAAGGTAAAGAGCCTGGGACCGTTTGAGGTGGCCGAGGGTACGGGACAAGCGACGACCAAGCTGCGGGCTTATGAGATCCCGGACTGGCAGTTTTTGAGTGCGAAGGTGACGATTACCGCACCGTAGCGTTAACGGGCGGTAACAGCGGCGGCGAGGGCAGCCCGGGCTTCCGGCGCGGGGAGGACGCGCACCGAGGGCAGGGTAATCTTCGCTTCCCCGCCCCAGAGTTCGTTGAGCGTTTTCTGGCGGTAGGTGAAGATCATCTTGAGCTGGGCTTCGACCATGATCCAGTGGGCGAGAGCGCCCAGGGGGCCGAGGGGGAGGATGTAATCGACGGTATCTTTGACCAGGGTCCCTTCGGGGGTTTGGGCAAAGGTATGCCGATGGCGCCAGAGAACATAGGGACCTTTCATCTGCTCGTCGACAAAGTCGTGGGGTGGGTTATAGGCGGTGATGAGGGTGCGCCACTTCATGGGGACGATGAACCAACGGAAGCGGTAATCGATTTCGGCGCCTTTGCGCATCACGACCTTTTGCTGGGAAGCAACGGCGAAGCTTAGCCAGGGCGGGGTGATCTTCTTGAGATTGTAGGGGTTTTCAAAGATCTCGTAGACCGCCTCGATGGGCTTGGGGACGAGCATTTCACAAGTCAGTTGGTAGGTGCGCATGGGGGTAGGGTTTGGCCCAGACGCTGCAGGTTTTGGCGGGCTTGCGCCTGACACGGGTCCCGGTCGAGCGCCCGGCGGTAGTCGGCCAGAGCAGCTTCGAGTTGACCGAGGGCTTCGAGGGCCACGCCGCGGTTGAGGATGGCTTTGGGGTCATCGGGCCGCTGGGCGAGGACACGACCGAACTCGGCCAAGGCGCGGGGGGCATCGCCTTGTTGCAGGTAGGCTCTCCCTTTGAGAGATGCGATGCCGGGGTCGCCCGGCGCTATTTGTTCGGCTTCGGCGAGGAGGGCGAGGGCCTGGGCGGGTGGGGCGAGGCGGGCGAGTTGGAGGCGGGGACGGAGCTTTTGGGGAGCAGCGGCGGCGGCTTCCCTCCAGAGGCCGGCTTCGTCGCGCCAAGCGATGGCGCGGGCGGCGGAGAGGAGAGTGAAGATGGCAAGCACGGGGAGAAGGGCGCGGCGGGGGAGCAGCCAGGCGGCGGCGAGCGAGAAGGCGGTCATGGGGAGGTAGAGCCGGCGCCAGGCGACGAGGTCGGCGGCAGGGAGGAAGGAGGAGCTGGGCAGTAACAGAATGAGGCCGAAAACGAACCAGCGGCCAGCGGGGTGACCGCGCCAGAGCAGGAAGCCCGCGGCGAGCAGGAGGACGACCCAGCCGAGGACGCTGGCTTCCAAGTTGGGGGCGGGGGCGGGAGGATCGAGGGTGAGGCCGTAGGGGAGGACGAGGCGGAGGAGGTAGCCCCAGATAACCTGGCCCTGGGCGAGGAGATACTGGCCCGGGGTAAAGCCGGCATCGAAGCCGGATCCGGATCCGGCGACGACTTTGGTGGCGTAGAGGACGCGGAGGCCGGCAGCGGCGCTGAGGGCGACCATGGCGGCGATGGGGGGCCAGACGGGGCGGAGGAGAACGAGGGCGAGAGGGAAGGCGACACACTCTTCTTTGGCGAGGAGGGCGGGCAGGAACCAGGCGACGGCGGTCCAGGGTTTTTGGCGGGTCCAGGCGTCGAGGGCGGCCAGGCAGAAGAGCGTGGCGAGGAGAGAGCTGCGGGCGAAGAGGTACTGAACGGGCTCGGAGAGGAGGGGATGGACGGCGAACAGGAGGGCGGGCACCGGGGCGATGTCGGCGGGGAGAAGGCGGCGGGCGATGCGATCGAGCAGGAAGATGGCCAGCAGGTGGAGGGCGAGGTTGAGCAGGTGCCAGCCGCCGAGGGACTGGTTGAGCCAGAAGGTGAGGTAGGTGAGGGGGCGGGTCTGTTCGAGCTGGAGGAGGCGGGCGAGTTCGACGGGTTGGGCGAGAAGGGAGTAGTCGTCGAAGACGAAGATGCCAGGCAGGGAGAGGGCATGCGCGAGGAGCGCGAGGAGGTAGGGAGACCAACGGGGTAGCAACGACTGATAGGATAGCGTGCCGGGACCGCAGGGATATGATAGAGAAGTCTGCCAGGGTGGCAAACGGCCGCGCGGCAGAGCATGGGGACCAATTCAATGTGGCGATGGTTAGTAGCACTTACGGCGGTCGGTAGTCTGGCGCAGGACAAGGGATTGGACTTCGGCCGCGAGGTGCGGCCGATTCTGGCGGAGAAGTGCTTTCATTGCCACGGGCAGGATGCCAAGACGAGGATGGCGGGATTGCGTCTCGACGTGGCCGGCGCGGATTTGAGCAAAGTGGTAGAGCGGATCACGACGACCAACCCGGCGCGCCGGATGCCACCGGCAGCGTCGAAGCGGTCGCTCGAAGCCGGCCAGATTGCCGTGTTGCAGCGCTGGGTGGCGCAGGGGGGGCAGTATGCGCAGCACTGGGCGTTTGTGCCGCCGCGGCGGCCGACACCGCCGGGCGGGGGAGGGGGTCCGGCCGCCAATCCGATTGATGCCTTCGTGCGGCAGCGGCTGGCGGCCGAGGGGATGCGGCCGAATGGTCCGGCCAGCCCGCAGGCATGGCTGCGGCGGGTGTCGTTGGACTTGACCGGGCTGCCGCCCACCCCGGCCGAACTCCGGGAGTTTACGGCGGCGGTGCAGAACGGCGGGGAGCGGGCTTACCAGTCGACGGTGAAGCGGCTGCTGGGATCTGCGCGCTTTGGCGAGCGAATGGCGATTGACTGGCTGGACGTGGCGCGCTACGCGGACACGCATGGGTTCAACAATGATTCTGAGCGTTCGATGTGGCGGTGGCGGGATTGGGTGGTGCAGGCGTTCAACGAGAACCTGCCGTACGACCGCTTTCTGACCGAGCAGTTGGCAGGAGATCTGCTCGACAAGCCGACAATCGAACAGCGCATTGCGACGGGGTTTGGGCGGAATCACGTGATCAACTCCGAGGGCGGGATTATTGAAGAGGAGTACCGGGTGGAGTATGTGGCAGACCGGGTGCGCACGCTGGGGATGGCGTGGCTGGGCCTGACGCTGGAGTGCGCGCGCTGCCACGACCATAAGTACGACCCGATCTCGCAGAAGGATCACTACCGCATGTACGCGTTCTTCAACAACGTACCGGAGCTGGGCGAGGACGGCCGGGTAGCGAATGCGGTGCCGATTCTGCAGGCGCCGACGCGGGCGGAGGAGCGGCAACTGGCGGCGCTCGATGCGGCGCTCCTGAAGGCGAAGGCGAAGCCCAGGCCCGTGTCCGCCATCGAGACGCCCGGCGCCCTCACTCTCACACCGGAGCAGGCCGTTCCCGTTTCAAAGCACGAGGCGATGAGCTTTGCCTTCCGGGTGACCGGGACAGGGAAGGAGACGGAGTTGTTCAGTTCGATCGACTACAAGCGGAACATGGCGGCGACGACGTACGGGCGCGGATTGGATATCCGTCTGGCCGGGCCCGAGATTGAGTTTCGCTTTGCCGACCGGTTGGCGGCGTATTCCATCATGGTCCGCAGCGTGGGGGCAGAGCTCGCGCCAGGACGGGAACGGCATGTCGTGGTGATATACGAGGGGGCGCATGATGCCCCCGGCGCGATGCGCGCCTATGCTTCGTGGGTGCGGGTTTTCGTGGACGGACGCGAGGTGGCGACGCGGATTCTGCATGACGACCTGGCGATGCCGGAGCGGAGTCTCGACCAGCCGCAGCCGACGAAGTTTCGCGTGGGGCCGGTGAAGGAGGCGCAGTATTGGACGCGGGTGCTGCGCGGGGCGGAGGTACGGAGCCTGGCGCGGCTGGCGATGGCCGATCCGGAGTTGGAGGCGTTGCGCGAGCAGCGGCTGCGGATTGCGCGCCGGGTTTCGACCGTGATGGTGATGCAGGAGTTGCCGGGCGAGCCGCGGGCGACGCATGTGCTGCTGCGGGGCCAATACAATCTGCCCGGCGACCGGGTGGAGCCCGGGGTGCCGGAGGCGCTGTTGGGGGCGTGGCCGGCCGGCGCGCCACGGAACCGACTGGGGCTGGCGCGGTGGCTGACAAAGCCGGATCATCCGCTGACTGCGCGCGTGGTGGTGAACCGTTTCTGGCAGCAGTTTTTTGGACAGGGTCTCGTGAAGACCAGCGAGAATTTTGGCTTGCAGGGCGAGTCGCCGAGCCATCCGGAGCTGCTCGATTGGCTGGCGCGGGAGTTTGTCGATTCGGGTTGGAATGTGAAGGGTCTGCTCGAGAAGATCGTACTGTCGGCGACTTACCGGCAGGAGGCGGCGGGATCGGCCGAGAGCTACGCACGCGACCCGGAGAACCGGCTATTGAGCCGGGGGCCGCGGTTCCGGCTGCCGGCGGAGTTGATTCGCGACCAGAGTTTGTTTGTCTCCGGCTTGCTCGCGGAGAAGCTGGGCGGGCCGCCGGTGTACCCTTACCAGACCAAGGATTTGTACAAGAACATTGTTGTGGCGGCGACTTATCCGGGGACGACGTGGCCGGAGGCGGCGGGGCCGAATCTGTACCGGCGCAGTCTGTATACGTTTTGGAAACGGACGGTGCCGCATCCGACGATGACGGTGTTTGATGCGCCGGATCGGGAGTTCTGCGTCGTGCGGCGCTCGAATACGAATACGCCGCTGCAGGCGCTGACGCTGCTGAATGATCCCACCTTTGCCGAGGCGGCGCGCAAGCTGGCCGAGCGGGCGTGGCGCGAAGGCGGCAAAACGGCGGACGGCCGGCTGGCGTTGGCATTTCGCCTGGCTACGGGCCGGGAGGCGGACGAAGAGGAATTGGGCATGCTGCGCGATCTGCTGGGGAAAATGCGGCAGGAGTACGCGGAGGGCGGGGAGCGGGCGCGGCAGCTGCTGGCGGTGGGGGCGAGCCCAGCAGCATCCGATATTCCCGCGCCGGAGCTGGCCGCTTACGCCAGCGTGGCGAATGTGATTTTGAATCTCGATGAGGTGATCACGAAATGATGTCTTCCCGTCGCGAACTGCTGAGCAGGGTGGGCTTCGGACTGGGCGCGGCGGCGCTGCACGCGCTGGGGGCGCCGCGGAGTTTCCCGAACTTTGCGCCGAAGGCCAAACGGGTGATTTACCTGTTTCAGTCCGGTGGGCCGTCGCACCTCGATCTGCTGGACCATAAGCCGTACCTGAAGAGTCGATACAACGAGGATATTCCGCCGTCGGTGTTCGGCACGCAGCGGATTACAGGGATGGTGGCGCATCAGGACCGTTTTCCGGTGATGCCTACGATGTATAGCTTCCGGCAGCGCGGACAAAGCGGGCAGTGGGTGAGCGATCTCCTGCCGGAGATCGGGGGGATTGCCGATGAGCTGTGTGTTTTGCGCGGGATGCACACTGAGGCGATTAACCATGATCCGGCGATTACGCTGCTGCAGACGGGGAGCCAGTTGCCGGGGCGGCCGAGCATGGGAGCCTGGATTGATTACGGGCTTGGGAGCGAAAACGCCAATCTGCCGGCGTTTGTGGTGTTGAACTCGCTGCCGAGTAACGGGCAGCCGGACCAGGGTTTGCTGGCGCGGTTGTGGGGGGCGGGGTTTCTGCCTTCGCGCTACCAGGGTGTGCAGTTCCGGAGCGGGGGCGATGCGGTGCTGCATCTGTCCAATCCGCCCGGGATTACACGCGAGCAGCGGCGGAGCCAACTCGATGGACTGGCGGCGTTGAACCAGCGGCTGAAGGAACGCGTGGGGGACCCGGAGATCGACACGCGGATTGCGCAGTACGAGATGGCCTTTCGGATGCAGGCTTCCGTGCCGGAGTTGGTGGATCTGTCGCGGGAGCCGGAATCAACGTTCGCGTTGTACGGACCGGAGGCGAAAAAGCCGGGGACGTTTGCGGCAAACTGTGTGCTGGCGCGGCGCTTGGCGGAGCGGAATGTGCGGTTCATTCAGCTGTATCACCGCGGTTGGGACCACCATGGGGGATTGACGGAGCGGCTACCGGCATTGACGCGGGATGTGGACCGGCCGTCGGCGGCGCTGGTGCGGGATTTGAAGTTGCGGGGTTTGTTGGAGGATACCCTCGTCATCTGGGGCGGCGAGTTCGGGCGCACGCCCTACGCCCAGGGCCCGGCCAAGCCCGATTCCTACGGCAGAGACCACCACGGCCGCGTGTTTTCCCTCTGGATGGCCGGCGGCGGCGTCAAGCGCGGTCTCGCCTACGGCGCCTCGGACGATTACGGCTTCAACGTGGCCGAGGGCGGCGTCCATGTGCACGACCTGCAGGCGACCATCCTCCACCTCCTCGGCATCGACCACGAGCGGCTGACCTTTCCTTTCCAAGGCCGGCAGTTCCGGCTCACCGACGTCCATGGCCGGGTTGTCAAAGAGATCGTGGCCTGAACACCCATCGCCGGATCCTCCAATCTACGGAAATCGGCCCGGCCTCCACCAAACGCCTGGGGAATCCCCTCGCCGGATCCGTACCCGGGATCGCGGAGACTCTTCCCTCGCCCCCCGCGTCACCGGCGAAAAGCCCCGTCGCCGGAGACCGTCGCCACGCCACCGATCCCTGACCGGGCACCCAACCACCATCCCACCCCGGAAAAGCTGGCCCTGCCCCTTCGCGGACCTCCCGGCCACCGCTCCGTCCCAACTTGGCCCCCCGCCCCGGCAAGCCATCTTCCTCGGTAACCCGCGGAGAGCGGAGGCGCCGGACGGCCGGCGCCCCCACCCACCCGGGGCCTACGGCCGCGGAACCGACGGCACCCCTATCGTGCCCGAGATTCTGCCCCATTCGATCCGGTACACATTGTTTCCTGGCTGCGGTCCCAGACGTACCCGCACCACCGCATGATCGCCGTACTCAATCACGCTGTTATCCAACCCCAGCACCTCCCCGCCGCCGCTGACGACCGAACCGCGGAAGTTCAGGCTGTCTCGTGCCACTTGAATCCCGAGGCGATCCCCAACTTCGAACCGCAGGAACACCTCCTGGTTCGGAAAGTTCTCCGCGGAACCGTTGCGACCCACCCATCCAAAATATCTCGACGTGGCCGGGATGTTATCGCCGATGCCCAGCCAATAAGGCACGTTGTAAGTGAGTCCTGTCTGCGAGCCGGTAACCTGAATGAAGCCCTGGTGTTCGCCGGGCTCGGTATTATCTCCCTCGATGTAGACCTGAATGGTTCGCGACTGGCCGGCCGCCAGCGTCACGTTGATCGCCGTCTGGTTGGGAAAGGGCCAGGCCCATTCCGGGTTCAATCGGACGCGCATGTCCCGCGCCGCGCTTCCCCCGAAGTGCACCGCCTCCATTCGATACGTCTCCGGCTTGTCAGTCAGGTTGGTCACCTGCAGAGGATACACCGACCAGCCGGTCGAAATCTGACCCATGCCCAAGCCGATGGAGGTTGGCAAAAGCGCCACCGTGCCCTCCAGAGCGGCATTCAGATTCAGTCCGCCCGCACCCGCCTCCTGCACGGGCGCGACGCCCGCATCGTTCGAGATCACCCGCGCCGTATTGACGAGCAGGGAGCGAAGCTGGTGCAGCGTGAGGCTGGGCCGGGCCGCCTTCAGCACGGCTGCCGCGCCGGAAACCATCGGGGTCGAAAAACTGGTCGCGTTCACGTTCACATAGCCGTTCGGCGCCAGCGTCCGTCGGGTCGCCGTGAAGTGCTGCCCCACCGCAAGCAGGTCCGGCTTGATCGGGCCGACCCCCACCAACGTTGGTCCCCGGGAAGAAAACCCGGAGATCCCGGCGGCGCTCCGGGTGTGGGCCACACCGTCAAACACGATGACCGCGCGCAGATCACTCTGCGCACTCAGGCGGCTGAGCAGCGCCTGTCCGTCCGGTTGGTTCACCATCACGGCCGGCAGCGTCGCGGCCCCCGCCGTCGCTCTTCCCGCCGCCCCGGGCGCGGTAAGGTACAGCACCATGGCTCTTGCCCCAGCCGCCATCAGATTGTTGAGCTTGGCCTCGAACGGGCAGCCGCCGTTGGCCGTCAACACGATTCGTTCGCGCAGACTGTCGGCGGGGTAGGCCCGGCAGGCGGTTGCCGCGGCATCCAACTGCCGGAGATCAAAAAGCGCACCCTCAAGGGTTACGGGATTCGGCGTCAGCATCGGAAACGCTTCCAACGGCGCCCCGCCACCGGCGGCGACCGAGCCCCCAATCACCGAACTACTCGGACTTGCCCCAACCGTGATCACGTGAGGGTGCACGGCGACTGTTGACAACGTCCGTCTCGCCGGCCCGCCATTGCCCGCTGCCATCACCAGCAACATGCCTTCCTCTGTCAGGCGGGAAATCGCTTTATAAGTGGGGTCGTACGCTGGATTGCCCGGGGACCGCATAAACCAGCTCAGGTTGAGAATGTCCATCTCATCCCCGAGGGCATCATCCAGGGCCTGAAACCAACCGGGCCACCCGTTATCGCCAAGGTTATAAATTCCCAACCACGCCTTTGGCGCCACCCCGGAAACCACGCCGGCGGAAGTTTGATGTGCCACCCCCGCAGCTATCGCTGCCACCGATGTTCCGTGTCCGTCCACGTCGACGATCGTGTCCGCGCCTCTCTCGCGACCGCCCAGCGCGATGTTGATCGCCAGGTAGCTGCGGGCGACGATCACCTTCCGGCTTGTCAGCGCCAGGTTAGCCCCAATACTGTTCAGTTAGCGACTTCTGATCCGAATCAGCGGTACGATCCGCTGCGTGGGGTGTCGTTTGCGGGGCCGCAAAGGGTAGGTGCTCATTTTTCGCTTCACGCCGCGCGGGTTGATCCGGTTGCGACTCGACACGC
>JAPKZB010000017.1 GCA_026393985.1 Acidobacteriota bacterium | reverse complement strand
TGGTCGGGCATGGGAATTCTCCTCAGGGGAAAAGAAAAACGCCCTGACGGGTTGGCCGGTCAGGGCGTTGGGTTCCTTCTCTGCTTGGACTATAGCATGGGGGGACCAAATTTCCGGGGGTGGGGAGGGGGCGAAAAATGGATTTAAGTGATTTGTAATGATGGGGATACGATTTATTTTCTTACCTTGTGAACCGGTTTGGCCGGGAGGGCGGATTTTGCGGGGCGGGATGATAAGACATTGAAACCAGGAGGGTTATTCCGTCGACAGATTACTTTCGGCCCGAGGGCGGATTGGGCTGGCCGGAGAGGGTGGCGGAATGGAGGAGTGGGAGGGCAGAGAGGTGAAGGGGAGGCACGCCGCGGGCCGAAGGGGTGTCCATCAGGTGTCAACCCGCAGGTGTCAACCCGCAGGTGTCAACCCGCAGGTGTCAACCCGCAGGTTTCAACCCGGATTTAGCACCAGGGCCTCAGCGACAAGCCGGTCTTTCCACCAACCGGTCTTTCCACCAACCGGGCATCGGCAGCCCATCGCCCAACGGGGCCCCAGTTCTTTCGAAACTTAAAACGTCTCAAGCGACGCGTTCATCGCCTTCAACGCCGTCTGGCTGCGCTGCCGGATATAGGAGTTCTCCTCGCGCCGCATCAGTTCCTGTAGGACGCCCGCCAACTCTGGCTCGTCCCGGCGTGTGTTCACCAGCAGGTCGATCGTCTGCGTCCGCACCGTCGCGCTCTTGTCGGCCACCAGCACCCGCGTTAGCGCCGTCCGCACCCCCGGATGGCCGGCAAACGGCTTGAGCGCCTCCAGCGCCTTCAACCGCACGCCTTCGTTCCCGTCGGTCTCCAGGGCCCGCACCAGTGCCGTCCGGACGTCCTCGTGCTCCACCCGGCGCCGCAGCACTTCCATCGAGTCGACCCGGAGCCCCGGATCTTCCGGATCCCGCGTCGCCGTCAGCAGCATTTCCCGCACACCCTGATCGTCGACGCGCCCCGTCAGCTCCCGCTGCCGGACCTCGTCGTATACGATCCGCACCTTTCCGTCGGCCGACGGCTCGATGTAGCGCACGTTCCGCACCGCGGACGTCGTCGACCCGGCCGCCGGACCGCCTGGGGTACCGCTCGCTGGTACCAACCGTGCCCCGGCAAACCCGGCCGCGAACAGCGCCATCGCCATCGCCGGCTTGGCCGCGATTGACCAGAATCCACCTTCCGGCAACATTCGCCGCCAGAATGGCATGGCCCGCGTCGCCGCCGAGATCTCCGCCAGTTCCCGGTGCAGATCCTGACGGCACGCCGACAACAGTTCGAGCGAAGGTTCGATCGCCGCCCCGTCGACCGCCGCGTGCAACCGAGCGAGTGCGGTGCGCTCCTCGTGGCAACCCACGCACGCCGCGACGTGCGCCTCCATGGTTTCCTTCTGTTCGACGGAGAGCTCCCCGTAGGCTTCGAGGACCAGCAGTTCCTGGCAGTCTTCGCATTTGAGATTCGTGTTCATGGGGCCTTTCTCCTCACACATGATCGCCCAGCGCCGCCCGCATCTTCTGCGTCGCCCGGAACAGGCAGTTCTTGGCGGCCTCTTCCGTGGTGCCCAGGGCTTCGCCTATCGCGCGCAGCCGCAACCCCTGGTAGTGGCGCAGTTCAAAGACCATGCGCTCGCGCGGTGTCAGGCCAGCGAGGGCCCGGTTGATCCGCTGTCGCAACTCGCTTGAGAGAAGCCGCCGTTGCGGATCGTTGTCGGCCCGGTGTTCCTTGACAGACTCGAGCAGGTTCAACGCCCCTCCGCGGGTCTCGACGACGGCCGATTCTTCCTTGCGGACCTTTCGTTTCCGCAGGTGGTCCAGGCAGATATTGGTGGCGATGCGGTAGAGCCAGGTCTCGAAACTGGAGTCGAACCGGAACGAGTGCAGGTTCCGGTAGACGCGCAGGAAGGCTTCCTGGTAGACGTCCCGCGCCTCGTCCGGGGAACGCAGCAGGTTCATGGCGATGCGGAGAACGTTCTGGTCGTAGAGACGGATGAGGGAGGCGAAGGCCTCCTGGTCGCCGTGCTGCGCGGCGCGGATCAGAGACGATTCGTCAATGAGTGCGGGAGCTTGCATCGCGGGGATCGAGATGGATTCTTTGCACACCACCAAGCCGATGGACGCAAGGAAAAAGGTTTGGTTAGGCCCGTTCAAAAAATATTTCCGCCCAGCGGGCAGGGTCCGGACCGGCGCCGAGCGGTGCCGGTGTCGGTTTCCGTCCCAGGCCCGGCGAGGACCTGTCCGGCAACGCTGGCACCGCCAGACAAATCGTCGCGGCCACCGCCTCGCCAACGAAATGCGTGACCATTCCGCGCCGGCCGCGTCTGAATCACCGCGCCCGCAATCGACAACGGATCATCGAAGCCCCTAGCCGCCGCCACGATAAGGGGGCATCCGGCCAGATCGCGGGTATCGCATTTCTGGGAGAACTAACTCATATGCCCGTCCGCAACCCGCTCCGCCGCGCCAACCCCATGGCTACCGCGTCCCTGGCGCTGCTGGCCGCCATCGCCATGCACGCCCAGCCGGTGCCGCCCGCGCCCCCGACTCCGCCCGAGCCCCCGCGCGGGGTCCGCGTGATGAGCCTTGGGGGCGCTACCAGCTACCTCGGCATTGGCGTCAAGGAAATCCTTGCCGATCGCACCAAGGAGCTCAAGCTCAAAGAGGAGGCCGGTGTGGAGGTCACCCGCGTCGACCCCGGCAGCCCCGCCGAGAAGGCCGGACTCAAAAGTGGCGATGTCGTCCTCGAATACCAGGGCAACCGCGTTGAGGGCGCCGAACAGTTCGTCCGCTTCGTTCGCGAAACGCCGGTGGGCCGCCAAGTCAAGATGAAGGTCGTCCGCAACGGATCGAACCAGGCCGTCACCGCCACCATCGGCTCCCGGCCCGGCATCCCGTTTCCCGACCGGCAGCGCGTTGAAGAGGAACTCGCCCGCGTCCGCGAACGCCTGCGTGACCTGCCCGAGATCCGCATGATGGACGTTCCGCGAGCCTTTGTGGGCTGGCGCTCCGGCAGGCTTGGTATCGACGGCGAGTCCGTCGAGGATCAACTCGCCGACTACTTCGGCGTCAAGGAAGGCGTTCTCGTCCGCTCTGTCGCCAAGGAGATGCCCGCGGTCAAGGCCGGCATCAAGGCTGGCGATGTGATCGTCCGCATCGAAGACCAGCCCGTCCGCACGCCTCGCGATATAACCGCCGCCATCCGCAGTCACAAGAGTCGCAACCCGCTCAAGGTCACACTCTTCCGCCAGAGGGCCGAGATGACCCTCGAGGTCCAGCTCCCCGACGACGAGCGCCCGGCGCCTATCCCGCGAGGGAAGTCGGCCGCCCGGCCGCGGGACTTCGATTTCTGAAGAAACCGCGCACAAGGGACTCGCTTCGGCCCGGCGGGAGGGGCGGGTTCCTCGCCCGGTGCCGGGCCGGCGCTGCCTGTGCGCTCTTCTTGAATCCGCGCACAACGGA
>JAPKZB010000066.1 GCA_026393985.1 Acidobacteriota bacterium | reverse complement strand
GGGTGGCGCAGCAGACCGAGCATGCGCGGACGGTGAAGCTGAAGATGACGAGCTTGCACGGGAAGGCGAAGACGATTGCGGAGTATTTGAGCAGGATTAGCAACTATTTCCGGCGGTTTGTCAGCGATGCGGAGCAGTTAGGGCAGGGGCAGCGGTGGCCGGCGATGCTGCGGCAGATCTTCTACAAATTCTGCGGCGGGACGGGACCGCTGGAGGGGGATTTCAGGCCACTCGCGGCGGGCTAAATGCCGTTTTTAGGATTACCCGTTGCGTCAGCGCAAGCGGCAGCCAACGCAGGGTATCGTGCCACTGATTCGTATCAGAACCTGTTAAGTGAACATTAGTCTGGTTTTCACACAAACCCATCGTTTGAGCGCTCGTATGGGTCCCGGCGGGGGCGCTCCTGGCCGGTTTGGATTCTTTTTTTTGGCTCGCCCCTCGCGAAGGCGAAGCAAAGGCAGTTCCGGGCCGCTCCGTCGCCAGGGCGAGGCACCTTGGGCCCTCTACAGACGCGCTCCGCTCCGACAGCGCAGACAGTGCCTCTCTTGGTCACACTGCCGGACTCAGTCTGGCCTCGCTCCGCCGCCTGTCAGCAGCGCAGTTGTTCCGCTGCTCGCCAGAAGGAACCCCGCGGCGGAAATCACCCGCACCTGCGCCCCAATCTGCAACAACCGCAAATGGATCGTCGTCACCTGCGCCCACGCCGACTCCGTCCCCGCCAGCGCCACCCGCCGCCATGCACTCGCCAGCAAAGACTTCACGCCCAACACGCACACTCATAACTAGTAAGCCCGCATCGTCCCCGTACTTACCCGGTCGGCCAACAGCGATAACCTTCTTAATCCGGTTCTCCCTCTCACCCCGCGCGCAATAGAAGTGCTGCGCGAAAGATCCGGGTTAGTTTGCCGGCGGCCCGGTCTGCGGTTTGGGCTGAGCCGCTTGTTCGGCTCCTTCCTTTTTTGCCGCTACTTCCGTCTTGGCCGGAGCATCGGGCGCCAACTTTACCTTCACGCCCGAATCGAGCCGAGGCAACTGGCTGATGGCAATCCGGTCGCCATCGGCGAGCCCTTCGAGAATCTCCACATCCTGATCGATGCGGTCGCCGAGGCGTACGTCGCGGGAGTCGATGACACCGTCCTTGACAACGAAGGCTTTGTTCGAGCCAAGGACATAGTAGACGGCGCGCTGGGGAATCACGAGGATGCGTTCGCTCTTGCTGGTGGGCAAGCGGGCTTTGGCGTAGGAGCCGGGCTTCAGCTCGCCGATTTTGTTATCGATGAGCGCTTCGGCGACGAAAGTGCGCTTGCTCTGGTCCACGGTGGGCGAGATGCGCCAGATCCTGCCGACGAACTTCCGGCCCTCGAAGGCCTCGAGCGAGACATCGGCGAGTTGATTGATCTTGATCCACGGCGCCATGCGTTCGGGAATCTCGATGCGCAGCCGGATGGGGTCGATCTTGACGAGGACGAACAGCGGGGTGTTGGTCCGCACGAACTGACCGAGGCTCACCTGACGCTCCTTGACGATGGCTCGGAAGGGGGATTTGACGGTGGTATCGCGCAGCTTCTTGCGCTGGATTTCGAGATTGGCGCGGAATCGCTCAACCTCCTGGATCAGATTCCTGGTCTGGTTGATGGTGGCGTCGTAGGCGGCCTGAGCGGCCTGGAAGCGGGAGCTGGCTTGGTCGAGTTCCGATTTGGCGCCGATGTTCTGGTCGACCAGTTGGCGGGTGCGTTTAAAGCGCTGTTCGGCCTCGGTCAGGTCGGCCTTAGAGCGGCGGACGTCGGGGGTCTCCCGAACGTCGGCCACTTTGTCGTTTTCCGTCTTCAGGCCGAGGCGTTCGAGCGACTGGCGGAGTTGGGCTTCGCTCTGCTGGACCTGATAGCGCTGCTCCTCGTCGTTAATGCGAACGAGCACCTGCCCCTTTTCGACGATGTCGCCGAGGTCGAAGCGGACATCCTCGGCCTTGCCGTCGATTTCGGCGCTGATTACGGCCTCTTCAAAAGGGAACAGCGTTCCGGTTGTCTCCACCACGCGCGTGATATCCCGGACTTTGACATCGGTCATCCGGACCGCCAGCGGACCGGAATCCTTTTTGGTTTGCACCGGGGCCGCCTGCTTGTTGCAGCCAGCCAGGAACGTGGACAGAAGGAGAAGGGAGGCAAGGACGATGCGAGGGTGCATGGGTTAACCTAGGGATGGCGAACTGATCACAAGTTTGGTTACGACAAAATTGGTTCCGAGAGCATGGGAATGGCGACGTCACAGAGTCGGGAACAACCAAGTTATTCTTTCAAGGCTAGCCCATGGAGCAGCCATTCCCAAATTCTTTCGTTATTTTCTCTTCATGGGGCCGGCCGTTCTGTGCTTGATGTCGGCTGCTGGGACGGGAGCATGGCGGCCCGGCTGGCTGACCGCGGCTACCGAGTGACCGGTCTTGAAAGGCAGTCCTGGCCCGAGGGTCAGTTTCCGGCCAATGTCGAGCTGATCGTAGCCGATCTCCATCACGGCATCCCGCCGATTGCCACGCGTTTTGACTATATTCTCTGTGCGGATGTGATTGAACATCTGCTCGAAGACGCTCAGGTGATGAGACAACTGCGGTCTCTGCTCGCGCCGGGGGGAAGGCTGATCGTCTCGGTGCCGAACAGCGGCAACTTTTATTTCCGGGCCATGGTCTTGCTGGGCCGGTTTCCGCAGGACGACAAGGGCCTGTTCGACCGGACTCATATCCATTTCCGGGTCTGGCCAGGGTGGCGGGACCTGTTTGTCGACTCCGGCTATACTATATCGACTGTCCTGGTGACGCCGGTTCCGTTTACCATTCTCCGGCCCTCCGCCAACAGTCTGCTGCGTGGTCTGGAATGGCTCTTTTGGAAACTGGCCTGCGTATGGAAGACGCTGTTCGCCTATCAGTTCGTTCTTATTCTGGAATCCCCTCATGAATGACGCTAAGCCGAAAGTAGTGGTTGTAATGCCAGCCTACAACGCGGCAAAAACGCTGCGGATGACTTATCAGGAGTTGCCGCGCGATGTGGTTGATCTGGTGATTCTGGTCGACGACGGCAGCCGGGATGACACGATTCAGATCGCCCGCGAGTTGGGGCTCGAGATCTTCGTCCACAACCGCAACTACGGCTACGGCGCCAACCAGAAGACCTGTTACCGGGAGGCCCTGCGCGCGGGGGCCGATATCATCGTCATGGTCCATCCGGATTATCAGTACGACCCGACGCTGCTGCCGCAGGTGATCGCCCCGATTCAGGACGGGACGGCCGATGTGGTTCTGGGTTCCCGGCTGCTGGGCGGTGATGTTATGAAGCAGGGCATGCCGTGGTGGAAGTTTGTCGCCAACCGCTTTCTGACCGAACTCGAAAACTCGGTCTTCGGGCTGCAGTTGGCCGAATACCACACGGGCTACCGCGCCTATCGCCGGTCGGCGCTCGAAACAGTGAACGTGGACATGAACTCGGACAACTTCGTCTTCGACCAGGAGATCATGGCGCAGTTCGTCGACGCCAGGCTTCGGATTGCCGAAGTGCCGGTGCCGACGCGCTACTTTCCGCAGGCTTCGTCGGCCTCCTTCGTGCAAAGCACGCGCTACGGACTCTCCATTCTTTGGGTGCTGGTGCGCTACGTCGCCCATAGGAGTGGATTGCGTCGATCGCTCCAATTTGACAGCATTCTGGGCCGCTACCAGTGTAACCCACCCAAGGCGCAGGATCGCCGGATTTGAAAAACCGTCTGTCGTCTCCGGCTCTTCACCTCGCCGTCGTTGTGATGCTGGCCATGGCGCTGATCTGGCCTTTGTTCAAGACGAAGTATCTCGAAAACTGGACCTCGATCGACGCCACCTTCATCGCCGATGCGCGTTATCTATCGGAAAACTGGCCGCATCCGGGCTGGCAGCCGCTCTGGTACGGTGGCACGCGCTTTGACTACATCTATCCGCCGGCGCTGCGCTACGGTTCCGCGGCGCTATCTAAGTACGCCGGTCTGCTGCCCGCCCGCGGCTACCATCTCTATACGGCGATCCTCTATGTGATCGGCATCGCCGGGGTATGGCTGTTTGTCTGGGTGGCCACGCAGGCGCGCACGCGAGCGTGGCTGGCGACGGCCGGGGTGGCGTTGCTGTCGCCGAGTTTTCTGGTTCTCGATCATATTCGCAACGATGTGAACCCATACATGCCGCAGCGGTTCAACGTGCTGATCCGCTACGGCGAGGGGCCGCACATGTCGGCCCTGGCCATTCTGCCTTTCGTGTTCGCGGCGGCGTGGTGGGGCCTGCGCCGGGGCCATCCGGCGCAGATGGGGCTGGCGGCGCTGACGGCCGCGCTGGTCGTTTCTAACAATTTTTATAGCGCGACGGCGTTGGCGATCTTCTTCCCGGTGCTCACCTGGGCCATTTTTGTCGCCACGCGGGACTGGCTCGTCTGGATGCGCGCCGGCGCAATCGCCCTGCTGGCCTACGGGTTAACCGCCTTCTGGCTCACCCCGTCCTACCTCGCCATCACGAACCGGAACCTGGCGATTGTGTCGCAGCCCGGCAACCTGTGGTCGGTGGGGCTGGCGGTGCTGTGCTGGCGGCCGCCATCACGGTGGTCAGCTGGCGGAGGGCGGCTGGCAGTCCGGCCCACGCCTACTCGATCTTCGTCTGGGGCGGGGTGGCCGTGATCAGCCTGAACGTTCTGGGCCATCACCTGACCAACCGCACCTTCCGCGTAATCGGCGAACCGGAGCGTCTGGTGCCGGAGCTCGATCTATTCCTGGTACTGGCGGGCGCCGAGATCATCCGCCGCATCTGGCAGCGGCAGAGGCTGGCCGCTGCGCTGCTGGTTCTGGCCTGCTTTATCCCCGCCTGGGGTTACTTGATCTTCCCGTGGCGGCACATCCGCCGCACGTCGGAGGCGGCCCATCGCCTGGAGTATCAGATTCCGGACTGGGTGGCCAAGAACCGGCCCGGCGCGCGAACCTTCGCGATGGGCACGGTTCGGTTCTGGTGGAACGGCTGGTTCAACGAAGCGCAGATTGGCGGGGGCAGTGAACAGGGGCTGATCAACTTTGATCTGATGAAAGTCTTCTGGACCCTGGTGCTGGGCAATGAGCCCCGGGCGGCGATCCTGTGGCTACAGGCCACGGGCAATGACCTGGTGGTGATGAACGACTCGACGTCAGCGCTGCCGATTCAGGACTATCAGTTCCCGCATCGCTTCCGGGGAGCCCTGCCGGTGGTCTTCGACGACGGCAAAGGCAACTGGATTCATGAGGTTCCGCGGCGATGGCGGTCGCTCGCGCGGGTGGTGCGGCTGGCCGAGGTCCAACCGTTGCTGCCGGCGCGCGACGGGGAGGACGTCGAGCGGCTTGCCCCCTACGTCAAAGCTCTTGAGCAGGGTCCCGACTCCCCTGCCCCCACCCGCTGGCTGAACCCGCGCACGCTGCACATCGACGCGACGGTGGAAGCCGGCCAGGCCCTGGCGGTACTGGTGAGCCATGACCCGTCGTGGTGGGCGCGGGCCGGCGGCCGCGAGTTCCCGGTAGAACGCGACGCCCTCGGCCAAGTGCGCATCCTGGCGCCGCCGGGCGCGCACCAGATTGAGCTGTACTGGGAGACCCCGCGCGAAAACCAGATCGGCCGGGTGCTGTTTGCCGTGGCCGTCCTGGTGTTCGCCTGGCTCTGCTGGCGAGGCCGCCGCCGATGATCCGCGCCTACGCGCCGGGGGCGATTCTGCTCTTTCTGCTCAATCTGCTGCTGAACTGGCGCCTGTTTCTGCCTGGCGTAACGCCCTACCGCGGATCGATTGAACGCGGCTACGCCTACATGGCCAACTGGGTGGCCCACCATCCGAACCCCTGGGGCTGGGACCCGATGCAATACGGCGGACTGCCCACCCACTACATGTATCTGCCGCTGCTGCCCTACTGGAACGCCTGCTGGATCTGGCTGCTCTCGGGCATCGACCCGACGCAAGTGCACCGGACGACCTGCGTCGCGGCGCTCTGCCTCGGCGTGGCGTCGGTCTATGTGTTTGCCGCCTACTACGGCGGATCCCGGCGGCTGGCCCTGCTGGCCGGTTTGGCTATCACCGGTTACAGCCCGCTCTACCAGATGGTGGAAACCATCAAGGACGACCAGGGCCTGTTCCGCGTCCCGTGGCGGATTCAGGTGCTCATCAAGTACGGCGAAGGGCCGCACACGGTGGGGCTGGCGCTGATTCCGCTGACGCTGATTGCGGTGCATCGCTGCGCCGTCCGGCGGTCGTTTGGTTCGCTGTGGCTGGCGGCGGCGGCGCTGGCCGCCGTGGTGCTGACCAACTGGGTCGCCGGCCTGGCGTTGGCGCTTTTGGTGGTGCTGGTGCTGGCCATCTATTTTCCGGAGCCGGAGTTCTCCGTCCGGCGGGTGCTGGCGGCGGGCGGGCTGGGCTATCTGCTGAGCGCCTTCTGGCTGACGCCGTCTTTCGTCTTCCGCATGGCGACCAACTGGCCGCAGGATGCCTTCGGCTACCAGCTGCGGACTCAGGAGCAGGGGGCGATGCTCGGCTGGGCCGGGGGCTTGCTGGCGCTCTGGCTGCTCTCGCGCTGGCGCTGGCCGGAGCGCCGCTACTTCACGCTGCTGCTGCTGGCCACCTACTGCTTCGGCTTCCTGGTCACCTGTTTCTATGCTTATGGCTGGAACACCCTGCCCGAATCGCGCCGCTATGCCCTGGAGTACGAGCTGTTTCTGCTGCTGCTGGTGGTGGAATGCTTCCGGATGTTCCTGGCCTGGCGGCCGTGGATTGGCCGGCTGTGCCTGGTGGCCGTGCTGCTGCAGATCACCCCGGCGGTGGCCCGCTTCGTCAAGCACCGTTACGAGCTTTGGACGCCGGTAGCGCGCGAACAGACGCCGGAGTTCCGCGTGGCGTCGACGCTGGCCGCGCTCGAGCCCACCGGACGGCTGTTCCTGTCGGGCGGCAGCCGGTTCCGCTTCAACTCGTGGTACCTCTATCCGCAGGTGGGCGGGGTGTTCGAGACCGGACTGCGCAACCGTATCCCGGTCGAAATCGGCTATCAGGTCCGTACCGATATCGGTTCGGCGCGGGGGCAGGAGGCGGCCAGTTCGATTCTGCAACTGCGCGCCCTGGCGGTGGAGTACCTCGTCGTGCACGGCCCGAAGTCGGAGGAGTATTACCGCGATTTCAAGTATCCGGACAAGTTCGAAGGGGTGCTCGAACCAGGGGTGCTGGAGAAGGTCTGGAGCCAGGGCGACGACCGCATCTACCGCCTCGCGCCGGTCCGCCTGGCGCATCTGGTGCGTCCCGCGGAGCTGCCGGCCAATCCGCCGCGCTATGGCCGATTTGAAGGAATCGCCGCCTATGTGGCCGCGATGACGGACCCGGCCCGCCCCGCGCTGCAGTTCGCCTGGCAGGGCCCTTCGGCCGCCACGCTCGCGGGCCCCGCGCCGGAGGGCTACCGGATGGCCGTGGCGGTCAGTTATGAAGACGGCTGGGAGGCCTGGCAGGACGGCGCCGCCCTTCCGCTGGAGCGCAACGCACTCGGCTTTTTTACGGTAGCGCCCCGGCCGGCGGCCCACACCGTCATCACGCTGCGCTACCGGGCGCCCCTCGAAACCCGTCTGGCCGCCGGGGTAAGCGCGGTATGCTGGTGCTGGTGCCTGCTGTATTGGCGACGCTCCCGGCGAACCCATGCGTAAGTTCCTGCTGATTCTCCGTCGCGCTTTCTTTAACGCCCTGATGGATGGTTGCTTCGGGATCGCCAAGGGGGCGGCCTATTCCGGCCTGCTGAGCCTGTTTCCGTTTCTGTCTTCGCTCGCCGCCATTCTCGTGCAGGCCAACGCGGCGGCTGTGAGCGAGTATCTGGCCCGGTTTCTGCTGGAGGTGGTTCCGCCCGGCACGGCGGACATGGTGCGCTATCAGTTCACCTCCCGCGGCCAGCGGCCGGTATGGCTGCTGCTGGGCGCCATGCTGCTTTCGGTGTGGGCGGCCGCGTCGCTGATGGAGTCCCTCATGGAGGGCTTTCGCGCCGCCTACCGTCTGCCCACCGGCCGCGGCATTCTGAAGGACCGGATGGTGGCTATCGTCCTGGTCTTCGTCGCCGCCGTGCCGGCCGTGGGCGCTTCCCTTCTTGTGCTCTCCGGCAGCCGCCTGCAGCAGTTCCTGTTTCCGGCCAGCGGATGGATGCATGGGATCACGCAGGCGCTGACGACCGCCATCAGCTTCGGCACCATCGTGCTGGTCGTTGCGCTGCTCTACTTCATCGGGCCGAACCGTCCGATGAAGTGGCGGGATGTATGGCCAGGCGCCTGGATCGCGTCGTTCCTGTGGTTCCTGGTCACGCTGATTTTCAGCTGGTATGTTGAGAATCTGGCGAACTACAACGTGATGTACGGCACGGTGGGCGGCGTGATCGCCATGGTCGTCTGGATCTACCTGCTCTCCGCCATTGCGCTGTTCGGCTGCGAGTTCAACGCCGAACGCGAACGCCTGCGCCGCGCCCGATAGACTGGAGTCATGTCGTTTCGTGTCGCAGTTCCCTACTCGCCCAAGGGCGATCAGCAGCAGGCCATCGATGCGCTTTCGCGCGGCGTGGTGGAAGGGGCGCGGCACCAGGTGCTGCTTGGGGTCACCGGCTCCGGCAAAACCTACACGATGGCCAAGGTGATCGAACGCTGCAACCGTCCTGCCCTGGTGCTGGCCCATAACAAAACCCTGGCCGCGCAGCTGTACCACGAGTTCAAAACCTTCTTTCCGGAGAACGCGGTAGAGTACTTCGTCAGTTACTACGACTACTACCAGCCGGAAGCCTACATTCCGGCCGGAGATACTTACATAGAAAAGGAATCCACGGTAAATGACGAGCTGGACCGGCTGCGCCTGGCCGCCACGCGTTCGCTGTTTGAGCGGCGCGATGTCGTCATCGTGGCCAGCGTCAGCTGCATCTATGGCATCGGTTCGCCCGAGGCCTACTATGGCATGCTGCTGCTGCTTGAAAAAGGCCAGCAGATCTCCCGTAAAGACCTGCTGGGCAAGCTCGTGGAACTGCTCTATGAGCGGAACGACCATGAGTTCAGCCGCGGCAAGTTCCGCGTGCGCGGCGACGTGGTGGAGGTCTTTCCGTCCTATGACGAATCGGCCTACCGCATCGAACTCTGGGGCGACGAGATCGATGGCCTGTTTCAGATCGACCCGCTGACCGGCCAGGTGCGGCAGACCCTCTCCCGGCTGCCGATCTATCCCAAGACGCACTATGTGATGAGCGTCGACATGAAGGAGCGGGCCATGGCGACCATCCAGGAGGAGCTCGACTGGTGGAAGGTGGAACTGGAAAAGCAGGGCAAGCTGATCGAAGCCCAGCGGCTATGGCAGCGGACCAAGTTCGACCTGGAGATGATGAAAACCATCGGCTACTGCCATGGCGTCGAAAACTACTCGCGCCACTTCTCCGGGCGCCTGCCCGGAGAAGCCCCGCCCACGCTGCTCGACTATCTGCCGGCCGACCATCTGATCTTCGCCGACGAAAGCCACCAGACCATGCCCCAACTGCGCGGCATGTGGGGCGGGGACCGCTCCCGCAAAGAGACCCTCGTCAACTTCGGTTTCCGCCTGCCGAGCGCCCTCGACAACCGGCCGTTGACGTTTGAAGAGTTTGAAAACCGCGTGAACCAGGTGGTCTACGTCAGCGCCACGCCGGGGCCGTATGAGCTCGGAAAAACGCACGGCGAGTTTGTCGAACAGATCATCCGGCCGACGGGCCTGATCGATCCGCCGGTGGAGATCCGGCCCATCAAGGGCCAGGTGGACGACCTGCTGCACGAGATCCGCCTGCGCACGGCCCAGAACGAACGGACGCTCGTGACGACGCTCACCAAGCGCATGGCTGAGGATCTGTCCGGTTACTACACGGAGGTGGGCGTCAAATGCGCCTGGCTCCACTCGGAGGTGACCACGCTCGACCGCATCAAGATCCTGCGCGACCTGCGGCGCGGCGAACACGATGTGCTGATCGGGGTGAATCTGCTGCGCGAGGGCCTCGATCTGCCGGAGGTATCGCTCGTGGCCATTCTCGACGCCGACAAGGAAGGGTTTCTGCGCTCCACCGGGTCATTGATTCAGACCATCGGCCGCGCGGCCCGCAACCTGAATGGCCGCGCGATTCTTTATGCCGATGTGCTGACCGATTCGATGAAGAGCGCCATCGAAGAGACCTCGCGCCGCCGCCGGATTCAGCAGGACTACAACGAAACCCACGGCATTACGCCGCAGAGTATCTCCAAGCCCATCGATATGACGCTCGTGCAGATCGCCGCGGCCGACTACGTGGACATCCCCCTCGAACCCGAAGAGCCGGCCGTTCCACTCGATGCCGAACAGCGCCGGCAGTTGATCACCAGCCTCGAAGAGAAGATGAAGGAGGCCGCCCGCAACTTCGAATTTGAAAAAGCCGCGCAGTATCGGGATCGCATCAAAAGGTTGAAATCGGCAGAACCATGAAAGGTCAGCTCTGGGTCGGCTTAGTTGCCGCCGGACCCGTCAGTCCGGCGCTGGCTCGTTTGTCAGACCTGCATACGCAGCTCGGCCCTGTTACGGCCGCCAGCCTTCGCGTTGCCAGCCGGATTGCCAATCAGTTGAAAGCCGGGCGGGCTGCCAGGATTTCTGAGCTGCAGACGGCTTCGCTGCTGCTCGTCTCCGGGCCGGAAGAGGCGCTCCCATCGCTGCTCGCTCTTGCGCGTGGGGCCGAGTGGGAGTGGAAGAATAAAGCCCTGGTGCTGCTCGATACGCGCCTCGAGAGTAAGGACCTGGCCGAGTTCGCCGCGCGGGGGGCGGCGGTGGGTACGCTCGACCCGGTGGATGGCTTTGGCGAGGTGCGATTCTGCGCGGAAGGCGACACCGCCGCCCTGCGGCAGTTGAAGCGGTTGCTGACGGCCGTCGGTGCGCCTTACTTCACGGTGGAGCAGGGCAAAAAGCAGGTTTTTTCCGCCGGCCTGGCCTTTACCGGAACGCTGGCCACGCCGCTGCTGGCTGCCGCGGTGGATTGCTTTCGCAAGGCCGGCCTCGACCCCAAGCAGGCAGCCGCCATCGCGGAAAGAACGCTGCTGCACACGCTGCGCGCCTGGCAAAAAAGCGGGCGGCAGGGTTGGACCGGCGTGCTGCCGCGACGGGACCTCGAATCGGTGCGGCGGCAGTTGGCCGCGCTCGAGGAGGAAAACACCATTCTCGGCGCCTACTTTGCCGAAACTGCCTACATGGCGCTCGAACTGTTCGGCCACGACGCCGACTGGCTGCAGGCGCTCGAGAAGGAGGGCCGGCCGGAGGACGCACCAGCGCCGGAGGAGATACCAACTAAGCAGCGGGCGGCAGCGGGCGGGAGTTCCGCAGGCTGAGCAGCGCCGCCAGGCTCCAGGCCTGCGCCGGCGCACCCCGCCGCTGGTGCGGCGCATCGCCGTCGTAAATTTCGGCCACGTGGCCCAGGCACCCCTGCTCCAACTCCTGCTCGAGCGCCGGGAAAGCGAACCGCTCACCGAACTCCCGCTCCCAAGCCAGCGCGAACGGCGCCGCCAGCCATGGCCAGACCGTCCCCTGGTGGTAGCGGGCGTCCCGTTCGGCGGGCCCTCCCTCATAGCGACCACAGTAGGCCGGATCCTCCGGCGACAGGCTGCGCAGACCGTAGGGGGTGACCAAGTGCCGCCGGACGGTTTCAAGCAGCGCGCGGCGCCGGGACGCATCGAGCAGCGGATGGGCCAGCGCCGTCGCGAAGATCTGATTCGGCCGGACGCGGGCGCAGCCGGGCACGTCGAACAGGCAGTTGGCCGCGGGGTTCCAGTAGGTGGCCGCAAAGCTGCGCTCCACCCAATCGGCCAGCGCGGCGTACTGCATCTGGCGCCCGGCGTCGCCCCGCGCCCCCGCCCAGGCGGCCATCAGGCGGAGTGCGTTGTACCAGAGGGCATTCACCTCGACGGGCTTGCCGTGCCGCGGCGTCACCGGCGTGCCGTCGCTCCGGGCGTCCATCCAGGTCAACTGCGTGCTCTCGTCCCCGCCCCGGAGCAGGCCGTCGGCGGTATCCATTCCGATGCCGTAGAGGGTTCCGCGTTGATGCCAGTCGAGAATCTCCACCCCGGCGGGATAGAACGCGCTGAGCACCCACTCTCGCTGGCCGGCCTCGGCCAGATGGCGGGCGGCTTCAAAGGCCCAGAGCGTCCCGTCGATCGTGTTGTACTCCGGCTCACCGCCCTGATCCGCGAAGCGGTTGGGCAGGAGTCCGTGCCGCAACTGGGTGAGAAAGCCGGTCAGGATCTCCCGGGCGATCTCCGCCTGGCCCGTACCCGTGAGCAGCCCCGGCAGGGCGAGAAAGGTATCGCGGCTCCAGTCGGTGAACCAAGGGTAGCCGGCCAGCAGCGTCAGCCGGTCCGGCTTCCGCCACAGAAACACCGCCGCGCCGGTATGCGTCTCCGGCTCGCCAACCTCGCCGAGCGAAGCCGTCAACGCTGCGTTGGCGCGGCCTACAAAGGCCCCGGGGCACCACAGATCCTCGCGAAACGGAAAGCCCCGGTCGAGCTCTTCGAGATACTCTACATTGTGGTACCACACCGCGGCCGGCTCCCACACCGCTCCCGGCATGGCGAACCGCAGCGGCGTCTCCGGCCCCGTACCCAGGCTGTGGTAGCCGCGCGTGGCGGTGAACAAACGGACGCGCAGGGGGCAATCGACGCTGGCGTGGTAGGTCAACCGCACCCCGGCCGGCTGCCGCAACAGTTGCAGGCGGCGCGTGACCCGCACCCCGTCCACCTCCCAGGTCCAGACGGGCTCGGGCGCAGGAGAAAATTCCACCAGCCAGTCAAATCCCCGCGGGGTAACCACGCCCGGGTACTGACAGGCGCCCAACTCCACCCACCGCCCGCCGACGTAGAGATCTTCTTCAACGCGCGGCAGCAGGACATGCCGTTCCCCGGTGACTCCCCAGGGCGCGACGAGCAGGCCATGATAGCGGCGCGTGTTGGCGCCAGCCACGGTACCCATGGCATAAGCGCCTTCCCCGTTCGCCGCCAACCATTCGAGGCGGGAAGATTGCAGATACTCGCGCAGAGATTGGCTATTCCACATACTCTGCTTGTAGTATAGGTCCCATGGGCGCTCGCGTAACCGCGGAACATCAGGAAAAGCTTCTTCTGCTGGGACTGCAGACGGCACACCTGATTCACGACTGGAATAACATTCTGACCTTACTGCAAGCCCAGTGCGCCGAGCTGCCCCCGAGTGAGGCAGCCAGCAACCTGGCCGCGTCGCTGGCCGAAGCAACCGCACTCCCCCGCCAACTGCTTCAATACCTCCGGTCCGACCAAGAGCCCCACAGCTTAGTGGTGCTTGATAATTGGCTTCGTTTCGTAAAAAGCGAATTTGGTCAGCTGCTCGGGGCGCGCATCCGCCTGCGATTGGACGACGGAGCGCCGGGGGCGACTATCCTGGTGGACCCGCATCAGCTGCGGAACGCGCTGTTGAACCTGTTGATGAACGCGCGGGCGGCGATGGACGACTCCGGCGAGATTGTCCTGGCAACCTCTGTCGAAGCCTCAGCCGTGGTATTGCGGGTAAGTGACAACGGCCGCGGCATGGACGAGAGCGTGCGCAGCCGTCTGTTCGAGCCGTTCTTTTCGACCGGGACTGACTCGCAGCGCACGGGCCTGGGACTGTCGAGCGTGAAGGCGTTTCTCGAGGCGCATCAGGGAACGATTGACGTTGCGTCCGTTCCCGGCGAGGGCACCACGTTTACCCTGCTGTTTCCCGCCGCGGCTTAGTGTAGCTCGAAGGGAAAGACCTGGCCGTTGAGCTTCATTTCCCGGTCCTCGCGGGTCAGTTCGACGTTGAGTTTGCCCTCGCGCTGCGTCCGGCCTTTGCCTGTCCAGGTTCCCTGGGTCGTCTCGGCCTCGATCCCGTCCAGGTCGAGCGCCAGATGACCGCCGGACTCGGCGCGCAGGCCAAACCGGGTACGGAAGCGGCGGGCCAGCAACTCCCCGGCCTGCACCTGTTCGCCCGAGGCATCGCCGGTCACGCGGGCGTTCCGGACAATCTCGGCGCCCGTGCCACTCGATTCGGCCCGCCACTGCAGAGTAGCCTTGCCGCCCTGCCAGGAGATGCCGGTCGCGCGGCCGCTGGCCGTGTAATGCGGGCGGGACCGCTGCAGATCGATGCCGAGTTCTCCCTCCAGCTCGGTCTCGGCCCACAGAAAGCGCAAATGCGGAAAGTTGACGCGGGAGGCATCCCACTGCACGGTGGCCTCCAGCTCCCGCAGCGCCGCCGGCCCGACGTCCAGGCGGCCAATCGAAATCGTCCCTTCGGCACGGCGGGAAGCCAACCACTCCGGCACCGAGCCTTCGCCGATGCCAAGGGTCCGGGCCAAAAAACCGCGCTCCCGCGCCAGCGCCGGGGCGAGAAGTCTTTCGAGATCCGTCGCGCCCACTTCCGGAATGCGAGCCGAGAAGCGGTGCGGACGGCGCTGGCCGGGATCGTACTGATAGTCCCCGGTCCAGGCCACCTTCCCGGCGCGCGCGGTGATGGCTCGCGCCGCCAGGCGCCGGCCGCGGAGCTCTACCGCCGCTTGGGCGATTTGCAGGGGTTCGGCGAACTCGGGCACGGCCAGCAGGGATTCGCTGAGCTGGAAGGCGCCGGTCCATTCGGTTGGGGCTTCGGGCTGGCGGCGAAAGCGGATCTGTCCGCGAATCTGCCCGCGCTTGAGTTCGCCTACGAGCGGCGGCTTCTCGCCGGTCAGGGCCGCCAACTGCTGTAACTGCTCAACGCTAACTGGTTTAACTTGGACAGCGCTGGAGACCTCGCCGGCCACCCAGTTCCACTCGTAGTCGAGGGCAACGGCGCCGCGGGGGGGCATTTCGACGGATGGCGCCTGCCAGCGCATCTTGCCGCCGCCGATAGTGATCGCCAGATTGTCGGCCCGCAGGAACTCGGCGCCTTTATCGGCCAGGGAGATGCTGTCGACGGTCAATTGGCCCTCGGCGGGCCGGTCGTGGCCCATCGTAATCCTGCCGTCGATCGAGCCTTCCAACCGCAAGTCGGCAAAGTGTTCCCCGCCCGGCCGCAGCCATCCGATGGCCAGCCCGAGCGGCATGCGCCGCGGCTCTAACTCGATCTGCCAGCGGGGCGAAGAGAGATACGACTGCACCTGCACGGTGGCCTGCAGCGGCAAGGGATTTTCGGTCTGCGGGTCGGCCTGCGGACCGGTGGCGAGGCGAAACTCCTGGGCGGGCAGGTTCCAGAGTCCCTGATAGCCAACGCGCAGCTTTCCCGGGCGTGGCGGCTGGTTCCAGTAGTGCAGATCCTTCAATTCGAGCTGCCCGGTGAGCGCAATCGCCGTTACGGGTCCGGACAGGCGCCCCCGCGACTCGACCATGCCGTGGAGGCCCACGTCGCGGCTGAAGAGCAGGGTGGTGAGTTCCTCAACGGCCGAAGGTTCGAGGCGGTAATCGATCTCCAGTTTCGGCTCCCCGGATTCGGGCCGGAGCCACCGGCCCCGGGCGGTGACCTGGCCGAACCCCTGGGCCGGGCGGTCGGTCCGGGCCGGTTCGCCGCGGAACCAGATTTCAAACGACTGGGCGCCGGTTTGGGCGGAGAAATCGAGGTCGGTGCTGGTGAAGTAGTAGACGGATTTGGTGCCGTCGATCTTGATGTTGAGACGTCCGCCGCGGACGGCGAGATCGGGCAGATCGCCGCCCGTGGTTTGCGTGGAGTTGCGGAGCAGCGCCTGGACGTTCCAGGGGCCGTCGCCGGTCTGCATTAGGTTGACCGAGGGCTCTTCGAGGCGCAAGGAGGAGACTTCGATGGCGCCGCGCAGGAGGGCGAGGAGGCGGAGGCGGACGACGAGCGAGGTGACGTAGGCGAGCGGCTCGGCCGAGATGGCCGGATCCTCGTGAATCACCACATCGCTGAGGGTGAAGCCGGGCCCCGTCAGGAGGTGCAACCGGACGGCGCCGACCTCTACTTTCCGCTGCAAGGCCCGTTCGAGGCTGGCGGCGAGCACCGGCGAGAGACGGTCGACCTCCCAGAACGGGGCCGCGAGCACGGCGAGCAACAGCAACAGGATACCAAGCCAAATCCGGCGTTTTTTCATAGATCAGCCACTACCCGGCGGTAGGCCTCGGGGTCATCGACATCGCGGAGTATGCCCGGGTCGTCGCAATCGAACCAGGCGGGGGGCAGGGTCTGCAACAGATCCTTCGGGTTGGCGGTGGGGGCCATGGCCAGCAGGGCGCGGGCGGTCTGCTGGCTGATGAGGGTGGGGTGGCCGCGGCGGCCGTCACAACGGGGGTTGAAGACGGGTTGGCCGTGGTAGGCGGCCACCAGGCCGCGGATGGTGGCGGCGCGGACATGGCCGAAATCGACGGGGGTGAACAGGACCGGTCCGGGGGCCACGGCCATTCCCAGTTGCAGTGAGCTGAGCATGCCACGCTCGGGGTCGGGGTTGACGACCACGCGCGCGCCGGGCACGGCTACCTGCTCCCGCAGCACGACGACCACTTCGGAGCATTCGCCGAAGAGGCGCACGAGCCGCGCCAGGTAGGTTTCTCCGTGCCAGAGGAGTTGTGTTTTGGGAAATCCCATGCGCCGGGACGCCCCGGCGGCAAGCACCACGCCCGTTAGACTCACCGGGCTAACTCTTGGACCTTGTGATGGGCGGCGACGGTTTTGGACAGGGCGCGCCAGCCGGTCTCCGGATTCCGGCGCACGGCGATCATTTCGGCGACCACCGAGATGGCGATCTCCTCGGGGGTGATGGCTCCGATGTCGAAGCCCATGGGGGCATAGAGACGTTCGAGAGCGGATGCCGGGAAGCCGGCCTTGGCCAATTCTTCGATAACGCCGATGACTTTGCGCTTGCTGCCGATCATGGCGAGGTAGCGGGCGTTGGTTTGGGCGGCCCATTCCAGGACGCGCATGTCGTCGCGATGGCCGCGGGTGACGATGATGAGATACGTCGTGTCGGAGACGGAGAGGGTGGGGAAAACCTCTTCGTACTCAGCGGCGATGACGGCTTCGGTATCGGGGAAGCGGTCGCGATTGGCGTAGGTTTCCCGGTTGTCGATGACGGTGACAGCGAATCCGGCGAGGTTTGCGGCTTTGGCAAGGCTCTTCGAGATATGGCCGGCGCCGAAGATGTAGGCCTGGGGCTGGGGGACGATGGCCTCGACGAAAACCTCGAGCTGTCCGCCGCAGATCAGACCGTTGTCGTAGGCGGCGTCCTGGCCAAGGGAGAACTTCATTTGGCGGGGCTTTTCGGTAGCGATGACCTCGCGGGCGGCGTTCCAGACCTCGGCCTCGACACAGCCGCCGCCGATGGTGCCGGCCATCGAACCGTCCTCGCGGACGAGCAGTTTCGCGCTCTCATAGCTCGGAATAGAGCCGTTGACCTGCACAATGGTCGCCAGCGCACATTTCTGACCCAGCTTGCGCAACCTTACGATCTCATCAAATAGATCCACGTTCTGAATTTTATCACTCTAAAGGTTTTTCCCTATAAAGCCGATCTTTCTCGAGTATGGGCGACTTGCATCTGCCAACGCCGGAATCCTCCAGCTACGAACTCGCGCTGGCGAATCGAAAGCTGGTCACCGTGGTGATGGGGATGACGCTGCTGATGGGACTGGTGGCTTGCCTAGCGTATTTGGCGGGCCGGTCGGTGACCGGCATCCGGGCCACCCAGGAGAGCCGGATGGTGGTTCCGCCACCGGTGATCGTAGAACCGAGCGCTCAGATTGAAGCGCCTCCGGCCATGCCTGCGCCTGCGGTCGACCCGCCACCGGCCCCTTCTGCGGTGGTAGAGAAAGCAACTCCGGGGACTCCTAGAGTGTACCTTCAGGTGGCGGCCGCCGAACTGCCCACGTTTCAGCCGTTGCGTTCGCAGTTGGAACAAGCCGGGTTCCCACTGGAGGTGAAGCGGATTGAAGGCAAGCACCGCCTACTGGTAGGGCCTATTCAGGACGATAAGCAACAGCAAGAGTTCGCATCACGGCTAAGGGCGGCGGGCCATCCGTGTTTCGCCCGCCGACTGTGAATCCGGGTTGATGGACTAGTTCGGCAACGCTTGGGAGATCGGTCCGAAAGAGGTGGCGACAAAGCGTTGTGTGACGGCAATTGCACCCGCCACATCATCATTAACGACCGGAGCTATGACCTTCACCAAAGCCGTGTCGGTGCGGTTTTTGGCAATCGCATCGGCCATAACGAAGAACTTCGCTTTGTACTCGCTGGCAACCACACGGCCGTGCGACTGATACCAGTACACGACCACGTTCTTGATATCCCCTTTTTGAACGATGTACTGGTTTACTTCGATCCCGTCGGCCGAACCGGGCATCGGATAGCGAACGATCTCGCTGCGCTCGGGCACCCATCCATTACCAGGGAGGCAGTTTTTCGGCGAGTGCGGAGCGACGCCACTGCGTTGACTCTTAAAAAAGGCGATAAAGAGGCTCAATCCAACCGGGGCACTGGTGTCCTGGTAGATGCGATTCAGGGTGTCCGTCGCCTGGAGTACGTCCTGCACCTCCTTTTCCAGCGGATACTCGCCGACCATCTTCCAGCTCCCCAGTTGGCTTGCCAAGGCTGTCAAAGGCCGGGGAGTCGGCTGGTACTCCGTTCGGTTGGCCAGGAAGTAGGCGCCCAGAGCCTGGAAACTGATAAAGCCGGAGAAGAGTCCAAGCAGCAATTTTGAAGAGGAGTTCAAAGGGTCACCTTTCTTGACGCCCGCAGGGAGGCGAGCCATATGAGTAAGCGATGACAACCGACCAGGAGGACAAGGGCGAAAACGAAAATCACCCAACCTTCCAAGCTGTGAAAGAATCCTTGGGCCAGTTCCGGGTTGTACTCACTGAGCACTCCGGTCAAGGAGACGCGAAACGAATTTGCGCTAATGGCGATGGGTACGGTGGAAAGGAAAAGAAACCATCGCATCACCAAGCGGTGCTCCTCGAAAAAGTAGCCGTAGACGAGCGAGAGGAAGGTCAGAGAGAGCAGAGAGCGGATTCCACTGCACGCTTCCACCACGGATAACTTTTGACTGGCGAGTTCAAGGACATTCCCATCTCGAAGGACCGGGATTCCGACGAGGGTCAAAGCCTGTTCGGCAACGCGACTGGCGAGCAACTGGAGCGGAAACGTCACCTGGTTGTAGATGACGGCCGGAATCGGGATCATGAACACGAGCAGGCAGAGGGGAAACTGCAGCGCGCGAAGCATCGTCCATCCGCCGAGAAACACAACCGCCCCGACCAGCGAGACGAGGAAGGCCGTTCTTTGGAGGAAGAGTTCCGCGCCGAGCATACCGAGGGCCATCTGCAGAGCGCCCCAGGCCAGAAACAACAGTCCGACCCAACTCGGCTTGGGTTGGATGGACAGAAGAGAGTTCCGCATCTGCCAGACGATGTACAGCGCCACAAGGGGAACAAAAAAGCCGTGCCCCATGTCATCGTCGTTGTTCCATTGGCGGGCCATGGTAGCCAGGATCGGAAGATAAGTGACGAGGAGGAGAACACCACACCAGACCAAGGGGATCCATGGGATTGCGGGTAGTGGAACCGTCGGTGGCGAGTGATGGGTCTGTTCAGCGGACAGAGGCATAACGTCTCCCTTATTAACAGTTAACCACAGGGGAAGCGAATCCGGGAGGGTTACGGGAACCAAAAAAGTCCTAGCCCCGGATCTCTCCGACGCGATGCAAGATCATCATATTGGTCGTACCGGAGCGCCACATGGGCTGGCCGGCGACGAGAATTACGGTATCGCGGACCTTTAACAGTCCGCGATCGATGAGGATACGATCCATGACAACCAGCATCTGTTCGGTCGTTGGTTCGGTGGGCGTGACGAGGACGCGCACGCCGTAAATAAGGGTCAATTGGCGGGCAACGGTCTCCGAATTGGTAAACGCGTAGATGGGAACGGGTGGACGATAGCGGGCGATGAGGCGGGCCGTCGAACCGGAGGTGGTCATGACGACAATTGCGGCGACGTTAGCCGACCGCGCCGAGTGATAGGCGGCGTCGGCCAGAATCTCTGCAATTGTCGGGTTTGTCCGGGGAGGAAGGTCCTGGTACCCACGGGGGCGGATCGACGATTCTGCTTCGACGGCAATCCGCGCCATGGTCGCAACTGCCTCGACCGGAAACTTCCCGGCCGAGGTCTCGGCCGAGAGCATCACGGCGTCCGTACCGTCGAAAATCGCATTGGCCACGTCACTGACCTCAGCGCGTGTGGGCACGGGGTTTTCGATCATGGATTCCAGCATCTGCGTAGCCGTGATGACGAATTTTCCGGTCTGGCGGGCGCGCTCAATAATCGATTTCTGGATGAAAGGCACCTTTTCAAACGCCATTTCGACGCCTAGATCTCCGCGGGCGACCATAACGCCGTCCGATTCGGCCAGGATTTCGGTCAATTGCTCCCAGGCTTCGGGCTTTTCGATCTTGGCGATGATCGGGAGCATATGGTCCTTTTCTTCGAGGTAGAGGCGGAGGCGAATCACGTCGGAAGGCTTGCGGACAAAGGAGAGCGCCACATAGTCGACCCGATTTTCAATTCCCCATTGCAGATCAGCCATGTCTTTGCGCGTCAGGGAGGGGGTCGAAACGTTGACGTTGGGGAGGTTAATCCCTTTTTTGTCGCCAATCCACCCGCCGGCATGGACGATGCAACGCGCCGAAACGCCGTCGGTCGAAAGGACGCGCAATTCTACCGTTCCATCAGCGATCAGGACACGGTCGCCGGGACTGACGTCCCGGGCGAAGTTCTGGTAGACGGTCGAGGCACGATCCTTAGTTCCGAGGCACTCTTCGGTGGAGACTTCAAATAGGGACCCGTTTTCCAGCCACGCCTTTCCGCCCTCGAAAAGGCCCAGGCGGATCTTGGGGCCCTGCAGATCGAGAAGAATACCGACGGGGACATTCAATTCCGCGGCGAGTTCGCGGACGTACCGTAGCCGGCGGGCGTGATCCTCATGAACTCCATGGGAGGCGTTTAGCCGAAAGACGTCCACACCAGCGGCAAACAACTTTGCAATTATGTCTTTGCTATCACTGGCGGGGCCGAGCGTAGCTACGATCTTTGTTGTTCTCATGCCGTTTTTGATCGCAGGAGCATTCTGCGTTACCCTAATCTTTCTATTATGCCGATTTATCAAGCGCTCGTCCTGGCAATCCTGCAAGGGTTGACCGAGTTTTTGCCGGTTTCGAGTTCGGCGCACCTGGCGATGGCGCCGTGGCTGCTCGGCTGGAGGGACCAGGGCCTTGAGTTTGACGTTGCGCTGCACCTGGGAACCCTTTTCTCGGTGATCGTTTACTTTTTCAAGGACTGGATGCAGATTCTTGGGCAGGCTGTGGGATTGCCGCTTGGCAACGACTTTCAGTTAAACAGGAACCCAAAGCTGCTTTGGTATCTAGCGGCGGGCAGCGTGCCGGTTGCCGTTGCCGGATTGCTGTTCAAGGATGCAGTGGAGACGACGTTACGGAGCCCTTACGTGGTTGGCGTGATGGCTATCGTGATCGGACTCGTGATGTATGCGGCCGAACGCTATTCGAAGGCTCGCAGGGACCTCGGAGAGGTGACTCTGGCCGACTGCCTTTTTATCGGCACGGCCCAGGCGCTGGCGATCGTGCCTGGGACATCCCGCAGCGGGGTGACCCTGGCGGCCGGCTTGTTCCGGCATCTGGACCGGGCGGCGGCGGCCCGCTTCAGTTTTTTGTTGTCGACTCCGGCGGTCGGAGCAGCAGCGGTGAAGGCGGTGCTCGACCTTCGCAAGCATGGTATGGCAGAGGACATGCAGGCCCCCATGTTGATCGGTATTGCGGTCAGCGCTCTCACGGGGTTCGCAGTCATTGCCATCTTTCTGCGCTTCTTGCGCACCAACACAATTCGGCCTTTCGTCATGTACCGAATCGTGTTTGGCCTTGTGGTGCTTGCCTTGGCGGCAACGGGCCGATAGCGCGGGGACCTCGGGTTCTGCCATACTGAAAGAGCTCTGGCGGAGACGCGGCCATAACGCGCATGGATATTTTGAAACCCTCGGCCAACTTACGGCTGAATGAAGTGACGGGCGTGGTGTTCATTGGGGCAGGATTGTTCCTGCTGTTGAGCCTTGTCAGTTATAACCCTGGTGACCCTTCGTGGAATACCGCTACCGGGCTGGAACAGGCCGGAAACTGGACGGGGAGATTTGGTTCCACGGTGGCTGACCTGATTTATAGCGTCCTTGGGGTGGCTGCGTTTTGTCTTCCCTTACTGGTAGTCGCAGCGGGAATCCAACGACTACGTCACCATCCGGTCGGCGCCCCTGTGGCGAGGGTGGCCGGCAGCGTGCTTCTACTGGGCGGCGTTTGCGCGCTACTTTCCTTGTTTCCTGCCTGGCGTCCGTTTGAAGGATCCGTGCCGGCGGGAGGAATTGCGGGTTTGGCGCTTGCCGGCTACCTGATCGGGAATTTCAACGTGACCGGGGCGGCAATCATCAGTCTGACGGCCATTTTCTTGTCGTTCTATTTGGTTTCCCGTTTTTCGATGGAGCTTGTCTACGACTGCCTGAACGGACCATGGGAGTGGTGTTTGGCCCAAACGGAAGCGTGGCGGACATGGAGGGAGCGGAAACGCCTGGTTGACGCCGAGATGCCGAGGGCGGTTAAAGCGCGACCCGAACAGCCGGTAGCAGGGAAGCGAGAGGTGGAAGTAGAGGGGAAGCAGATTCCCGTTGTGCCGCTGGACGAACAGGTCCCGCCCTGGCTGGCCAAAGGTGGGGTAGTGGAGCCGGAGAAACGCGACCAAGAATCCGCCGAAGCCAAAGAAGAGGCGGAGGAAGAAGACGACGAGATACCGATACGCGCTCTCGAAGAGCCGCCATGGGATAAGTCGCTGGCTCCAACCTCTGTGGCGGAGCAGGAGACGGGAAGGCGGCGAAAGGAACGCACAGACCGGGCGTACATCATGCCGGGAACATCGTTGCTCAATGAGGTTCCGCCGCGTAATCCCTACGACGAACAGGAGTTGAAGGAAACCGCGGCGAAGATCAAATCCAAGTTTGAAGAGTTTAACGTTCTTGGCTCGGTAGTGCAGATCAATCCCGGACCGGTCGTCACCACCTTCGAATATAAGCCGGATGCCGGTATTAAGTACAACAAGATCACGAATCTTGCCGAAGACCTATGTCTGGGCCTGCAATGCGAGAGCGTGCTGATTGAGCGAATTCCCGGGAAACCGACCGTTGGCATAGAAGTTCCCAATAAGCGGCGAGAGTTGATCAGTCTGCGCCAGGTCTTGGAGAGCGAGGAGTTTGTGAGTTCGGCCTCCAAGCTTACGATTACCATGGGCAAAGATATCAGCGGCCGGATCAAGGTGGCAACGCTTGAAACAATGCCCCATGTGCTGATTGCGGGTTCAACGGGTGCCGGCAAGAGCGTCATGTTGAATACGTTGATCATGTCGCTTCTTTACAAGTCCACGCCGGAAGAAGTCCGCCTGATCATGGTCGACCCCAAGCGCGTCGAGCTCGGTATTTACGAGGGAATCCCGCACCTGCTAACCCCAGTCATCACTGAGCCCAAGAAGGCTACATACGCACTTCGCAACGCGGTGCTTGAGATGGAACGCCGCCTCAAACTGCTGGCGGCGCAGAGCGTTCGGAACATTGAGCAGTACAACAAGAAAGTTCGCCAATTGATGGCGGTGCCCCGCAGCCTATTTGACCAGAAGGAAGCCAATCCGGAGTCGGAAGAGTTGCGGCCGCTTCCCTTCCTCGTCATCATTATCGACGAGTTGGCTGATCTAATGATGCTCGAGCGGGCCGGCGTCGAAGAGAGCGTAACACGTCTGGCGCAGATGGCCCGGGCCGTAGGTATCCATCTGGTACTAGCTACGCAGCGTCCGAGTGTGGACGTGATCACCGGCCTAATCAAGGCCAACTTTCCCACGCGGATCAGCTTCCGGGTGGCAACGCGGGTCGACTCGCGCACCATTCTCGACAATATGGGTGCCCATTCGTTGCTTGGCAAGGGAGATATGTTGTTTCTGCCCCCTGGAACGGCGCGCTTGGTCCGAGTGCACGGGGCCTATGTGAGTGAGACGGAAACTTCGACGGTTGTCGAGTACTGGAAGCGACAAGCCGAACCGGACTACGATCAGAGCTTCCTGATGGCACCGCCGAGTGAAGACGAAGCAAGCGAAGGCGAAGAAGAAATTATCGATGGAAGTGAAGATCCACAATACCGGGACGCCGTCCGGGTGGTGTGCGAACTTGGCAAAGCATCCACGTCGGTGCTGCAGCGGCGACTGCGTTTGGGGTACGGGAGAGCAGCGCGGATTTTAGACATGATGCACCGCGATGGGATCATCGGACCACCGGATGGCAGCCGTCCGCGAGAGGTGCTGAAGAGTCCGAGCTGGCTTGACGAAGTCGATGACCAAATTCGGTAGAATCCGATATGCGATTTTTTCTGATTGTTGTTCTGGCCAGCCGCAGCCTTCTGGGTGCCGACCCGATCGTTTCCGCTTTTAAGGCCCGGTACGAGACCGCAAAGTTAAATTTCATTGAGTCGGCGGCATCGATGCCAGCGGAATTCATCGAGTTTAAACTCACACCAGAGCAGCGCAGTTTCCGCGAATGGATTACTCATACTGCGGGGATGAACTACAGCGCCTGCGCCTCCATGGCAGGCAAGACGGCACCGGCCCATGATGCCAATAAGGCCACCACCAAGCCAGCCATGGAGAAGGCGATCAGCGAATCCTTCTCCTATTGTGACTCCGTGATTCAATCAATGACAGACGCGCAAACCCTGTCGGAAGTGACCATTGGGAGTCGCAAAATCGTGCCGGTGGATTCGATGATCGGCTATATCGCCAACGTTAATGCTCATTACGGGAACATTGTCGGCTACATGCGGATGAAGGGAGTTGTGCCACCCTCCACCGCACGCGCCACAAAGACAAAATGACCAGACTGGTTGGCGGAACTTCAATTCACCTGCGCCGGATGCCGGATTACCGTGAGGTTACGCACGGCTACGCTCGAGCCAGTCGACATCGTATTAACCCAACCTGAAACTACGACCGCCAAGCCTACCTGAAATGGATCGCTCGCCGGAAGAATTCCGATCAACATGGCTCCGGCACCGTTAAAGTGCTGTGCAGCCAGCGTTGTTCCACCGCTGTGCAGCGATGCCTGACCACGTACAGCGAGGTTGGTCTCTCCCACACCCAGAGCACGCTGAATCCACTGCGTCGATCCCCACTGTACCCGCAGATTCCAGGGAACCAAGGGTCCAACCTGCTCGGCATCGACCATCAGTTCGAGCCTATCACCGGCCCGTAAGAAGCCCGGCGGCAGGGCACAAGTGGCAATCACCTGGGCGGTAGTCGCGTCATTGGATACACCTTCCTCGGCGCATATAACTTGGGAAATGGCATGAGTTTGACCCGTTTCATGGGTTTTTCGTGCCTTGACGGTAGTGTTGTACCAACTATCACCGTCAACCCGTATGGTTGGATCACCAGCCAAGCCGGCATCTCGCCACGGCGCCCGGCTAACTGTCGGGGTCACCTGAACGGCCGAGCCGCTGACGACGCCATCCGCCTGGACGGTGGCCAGATCGACACCCGACGGGTCCTGCCAACGAGTTAGTGGCTGGTTACCTTGGCCAGCACCGGCACGTACGATCAAACCCGTGGTACCCGTCAGATCATGGAAGTTGGCCGTCGCATCCGCCAAGCTGGAACCGACCGAAAGCCGGCGGTTTGATGGATCCCAGCGCAGTTGAAAGATATTCTCGCTGAGATTGCCGCTAGCATTGACGAACGGTATTGCGCCAACCTGAAATCCGGTATAGAGGCAAGTGTTCCAAATCGCATCGACCCCGTTTGATGTCAGACAGCGTCCGGCGCTGCCCAAACTAAGCTTTGACCAAGTGGGTGACTGCCCCTGCCCGACGATCAGGTCGCCCCGCGAGACCGTCCCCGCTGTCGTGTCGCTATGGTTTGCACTCAACAGTTGATGGCCTAGTGGGGTTCTGGCGTCAGTCAAGCGACCATCACTTGCGGTGACAAATTTATTGGTCGCCGAGGGGGCGCCGGCAGTGCCCGACAGAGCTGCTTTCTCGGCGGCACTGGGGTCATTCGCGCTCGAGTGAGTGGGAAAGTTGAGCGCCAATTTACTTTCGACGATTCCAGCTACAGAAGAGATGTTCGAATTGGAAATCACCCCGGCCGCAACCTGAGGATTGGGATAGTTTCCTGTCAACGCCCCTCCGGCGGCCGCCGTGGGATTGCCGGCGGCTGCCGTCCTATAACTGGCCTTGAGAATGTCACCCGTAGTTGGTGTAGCACCGGCCAACATGGTGATGGAATTGGCGCTCAGGTTGTAATCGAGGCCCTGCGTCAAGTAGACACCGTTGCGATAGAGTGCCAAACTAGTTGCAGGAGATGGTTGACTAGTAAGCGAAAACACTGTGTTGGACCCGTTCACCACACCAGATGGCGTTTCGCCATCGACGAAACCGGGCCCCGTGTAACTTCCACCGTCGCTGGCGCATGGGGAACTGGTCCCGTCCACGCGGACACAATCGGTAAGGTTGCCCGTGACGGCTTCCAAGAGACCGCCCGCACCGGAGCGAATTGCGCGGTTTGAAACATAACCCAAGCCACGAACCGGCCTGGCCGCCAGTTCTTCCGTCAACCCGGGAATGTCGCCAATAGACAATTCGGCCGGCGCAATAATTACACCGCCGTTCTGTTGCGAGGTCGCCGCCCGAACCGTAGACAGGCTAATTGGATTTGCGCTGGGCGGCACAGCCCAGCGCTCGGAGAACTGGACTCTCCCATCGCTGTAAAAACGCACCTGGTAATAGCCTTGAGTGGAGCTATTCGTTGTCGGCACGAGCCGAACCGTCAGGTTACCGTCAACAATCGCAATCGTCAACGTTTGCGCACCGATCGGAACCTGGTTCGGCGTCTCGAATGCATTCCATTCGATATAGGCGACCCCGTTAAAACGGGTGCCATCAGCTTTATAGATAACATCCTGAATCGTGGTAAGCGGGGGAGCAGCCATTATGTGCTCCGCGATCAAACCAAATAGTAAGAAGTGGAACAAGCAAGTCCACAGCTTTGAACCTCGCATTCTCAGGGCCTCCAAAAAAGAAGCCCACCGAGCGATACCTAATCCCGGCAGGCCGCAAACACAATGTTCGCTGAATTCACACTATCCGCCGAAGTCCAGTGTTCCCGCCGAGAGCAACCCGAGTGCTTTCGATAACCATTTTGTTTTCTTATTTTTAGGCCAACAATAAAAAAGCCACACGAGTCGTGAAGTCACAATTCGCAGCACCACAAAACGGCACCAGCGGGGATGACACTCCATCTCGGCAACTCGGGTCAGGTGCATCCAGTAACGCCTGAATCTCGTTCTTATTCAGCTATCCAACGATGACCTCGTCCGTCTTCTTGATTAGAATCGCACGCACTCTCCGGGCTTGATCAAGGACGGACGGCAGGCGATACTCGAGAAACTTGAAGAAGGTTTTGATGGCAGCCAATCTTGAGTTGCTTGTTCTGGCGCAGTTTTCACGCTGCTTCTCCAGATGCTCCAGAAAAGCCAGTACGAGCGTTGCGTCGAGTTGCTCAACCGAGAGCTCCGAGGGGGGTGCCATTTAGCTGATGTCTCCTGACGGACCCTTTGCTTGCGTGTTCCCAGCGCCATACCCAATTCTACGAGGAAACATTTTCGGCATCAAATGATTTCAGCAGGGGGGCCGACTTTGACCACGGACTGTTAGGGGGCTTTCGGTCGTGGCTAACTCTGGATGGCAGCTGTTGCATCATTTCCTTGACCCGAAGATCGACCTTTTGGATCAAGCTCTGATAGTGCCGATAAGACTCAAGGGATTGGCCGAGTGTGAAACCTGAATTATGCACAGGGCCCCCGCCGGGCGGCTTGGGCTGTCTGGGGTCTTTCGTTGCGGTAGCCTGGTCGGGCCCGCCAATACTGGGTTAAAACGGGGCGAGGCCGCGTCTGACTTCTGGAAGTGCGGCCAAGAAAGGAGCCACCCAATTGGTGAAGACGGAATCGGCTGCCGCAAGCGCGGAGGCCGCAGAACACGCCTCTGGCGAACCCTCGCGGGAGCCCAATAAAATCAATGCCGCGACAAAG
>JAPKZB010000053.1 GCA_026393985.1 Acidobacteriota bacterium | reverse complement strand
GCTGATGTCGGTCTCGGTGTCCTGCCGCTTGCGCCAGACCCTGAAGGTAGGCGGCAAGACGCTGCTCGCGTGGGCCTGGCGCGGGGGGAGGTTGCGGGGCCACGTCTAAAGGGTATCATATGTAATGACACAGTAGTACTAGGGGGAAGGTCTTCACCGCAGCGGCTTTCAAAACCCAACGTTGCAAACATAGGACTTGCCCTCGATTTCGGGCGGAAATCATCAAAAATTGCCGGGAACTGCGAAAGTCGGGTTAGCGGTCTTCAGAAAACTTAGTTTTCTGAGCGTGTGGCCGGTTTGGGGCTGGCAAGCCGTCTTCTGGATGTGCGGCAATTTTGTTAAGTCGTTGAAAAAACCTAGATTGCAAATGGTCGTAATCGGTCAAAACAGGCCGGATCAGATTCGTGATCAGTCAATCGCAACAGGTATCAACCACGCGCATCGGTCATCGCACCGACCGGCTGATAGGCGGTTGCGAGCCGGATGAACGTGAGACGCAATCGTTCTGGAGAGTTGACGTTTTGTGCAGACTCGATCCTACGTCGATGACTAGCGTGCTCTACTGCGGCTAGCGACATCGCAGGGCGGGTTCTTCACGGCCAAGCAAGCCGCCGCCATCGGCTACACCGCGCCGAGGCGAAACTACCACGTCCACGCCGGCAACTGGGTTCGAGAGCGCCGCGGAATCTTCCGCCTGGCGCTGCACCCGCTCCCGTCACGGCCTGACCTCCTCCTGTGGTGGTTCTGGTCACGCAATCGCCAGGACGAACCCCAAGGCATCTACAGCTACCAGACCGCGCTCTCGCTCCAGGAGCTAAAGGACGCGATGCCCTCGCGCGTCCAAATGACGGTCCCCAGCGGTTTTCGGCGAAGCGCACCCATCCCGAGGGCACTTGTCCTCCACACGGTCGACGTCCCGGCAAACGAAGTCGAGATCGTTGACGGCGTGCCGGTGACGAAGGCGCTGCGCGCCCTTCTGGGCGTTGCGGCTACTGAAGCCGTCCCCATCGAGGATCTCCGCGCCGCGTTCGCCGAAGCGAAACGCACCGGAAAGATCACTCGAACTGAGATCGCTGAAATCGCGTCCCCCTCCGCGCGCCGCGACCTGCTGCGCAAGATCAGAGGAGGGAAGCGCTAATGCCAGCAAGCCGAAAATACGCCACGGCGGGCTCTTTCCGCCAAGCGCTCGAGGAAAGACGCAACACGATCTCTCGGGATGAACGGCCCGACTTTCAGCGCCTCTGTCGGCAGGTTGGCCTTGATCGATTTCTCGCGCGGCTTGCACCCGTCAACAACTTCGATTGGATTCTCAAGGGCGGATACGCGATGGAACTTCGCTTCGATACTGCCAGGTCCACGCGAGATCTCGACTTCACGTTGCGCAAAGGGAACAACGATACCGCGCTCACGTCACTTCAGCGTGCGGCAACGATCAACATCGAAGACTTCTTCACGTTCCGGGTCGGTGAGGCCATGGCCGATTTGGATGCCGCGCCCTACGGCGGCGCACGGCATCCCGTCGAAGCGCGTGTCGATGGCCGGGCGTTCGTCCGATTCCATGTCGATGTCGGCATCGGCGATGTGATCGTCGAACCAATCGAGACGGTAGCCGCGCGGGATTGGCTCGCGTTCGCGGAGATTGCTCCGCCATCCATTCCGCTGATCTCGCGCGCTGATCTCGCGCGCTGATCTCGCGCGAGCAGCAGTTCGCCGAAAAGATTCACGCGTACTCATTACCGCGCACGAATCCCAACAGCCGCGTTCGCGATCTGGTAGACCTCTACCTCCTCACCGCATCCGGCACCTTGGATCGAGCACGCTGTGCCGATGCACTCCGCCGCACGTTCGAACGGCGCGCCACCCACGAAGTGCCAAACGAACTCACACCTCCGCCACCGCACTGGGCGCAGCCGTTCCGCGCCATGGCTGACGACTGCGAACTCGAAATCGAGTGCCAAGCCGCATTCGAAGTCGTGCGCCGATTCCGGACCAGTTTGAGCCCGTAGCAACCCATCACAGCGCATCGCAAAACTTGGCCGAAAAGTGAATAGAGGCGGTCGATCTCACGAGAAAAGTCAGCGGCTCGACCGTATCCTGAAGTCGTCAACCTCCGCAGTCAAGGAGGCACACAGGGTCTACAAGCAGAAGGGTTCCGCCTCGGCGCTCACCAAGAGTTGACCACTTCTGCTCGGCTTCTGCACGGCTTCTGCACAAATCGTATTGACCACGTCGAAAACACCCGTTGCCACGCGGCTCGGCCGCGCGCGACGAGACCTCACTCGGCGCCTCGCGCCTGCGATCAGGCCCGCCCAACCAACCACCGGGAACCCCCGCCCCCCGGCCACCGTTCACAGCACTTCGCCCCGAACCCCAAAATACCCGCTATCCACCTCATTCCAAAAGAAATAAAGTCCCGCCAAAGACCCATTTTTACCCCCTCCCGCGCCCGGTTGCCCCCTACCCGTCCCGCACAATATCTCACGGGGAATCAGCTATGACCAACCACCCAACGCCAACGCCAAAAAACTCCCGCGGCCATCCTGTGTCCCGCCACGGCTCACGCTCCCGCACGGATGCCCGTAGGAACCCCACAGACCCCATCAGAACCAAAATCATGTCGATCCCACTGCTCCTCACCATCGTCACCGCCATCGTCACGATCGTCGGCCTCGTCGCGGCCCATCGTCCGGCGCTCCCTAAACGCGCGTGCGCGCCCCTCACGCTCGCGCAGAAGGAAGAACCCAGGAAAGTGTTGATAAAAAGCCACTTACAAATTCGGTTCTTCCGTTTTCCGATCCCGGTGGAACCCAAATCAACCCAGCTGAACCCAACTTTGAACCCCAAATCGGGTTCTCCATCCGAGCCGTTACCCCCGGCCGGGGCGGCCCGCCTACCGCAGCCGCCGCACCCGGTGCGCCTCGGAGTCGCCAATGTACACCACACCCTTCTTATCGACGTACACCCCGTGCGGCCGCTTCATCTTGCAGCCGAGCGGACTCGTCTCCGGCCCATCCCCCGCTACGCCCGCGCCCGCTACGGTGGCAATCATCCCGGTCTTCAGGTCGATGCGGCGGATGGTATGGCTCTCCGTATCGGCGAGGTAGACGCCGCCATCGCGGGACCAGGCCACGCCCTTCGGCCCGTTCAGTTTAGCCGTCTTGGCCGGTTCGGGGCCGGGGGCATAACCCTTCTCGCCGGTGCCCGCCAGGTGTTCCAGCCGCTGCGTGGTCCGGCTGATCCGGAAGACCTGATTGCCTTCTCGCAGGGCGAGGTAGGCGTTGCCCTTGGCGTCGAAGTCGATCGCGCGCGGGCCCCACAACGGCGTGCCCGCCAGCGGCGCCCCGTCCGGCGTTGGCTTCTTCTCCCCCGTACCGGCCCAGGTGCGGATGAGGCCCGTCTTCATTTCGACCAGCCGGATCCGCTGGTTCTGGATGTCGCAGATCAGCAGGTCGCCGGCCGGGTCAAACTGAATGCTGTGCGGCTGCTGCAGCAGCGCCGCCGTCGCCGGGCCGCCGTCGCCGCCAAAGCCCGGCTTGCCGGTGCCCGCCACGGTGGAGATCATCCCGGTTTTGGCGTCCACACGCCGGACGATGTGGTTCTTCATCTCGACAAAGAACATGTGGCCTTGCTTATCGAAGCGGATCTCGTAGGGCTCGTTGAGCGAAGCGGCCGTGGCCGGGCCGCCGTCGCCGGAGTAGCCGCGGCGGCCGTTGCCCGCCACGGTAGAGAGTTGGCCCGTTTTCAGGTCCAGGCGGCGGATGACGTGGTTGTCGATCTCGCAGATATAGAGCGCGCCGTCCGGCCCGGTCGTGAGTCCATAGGGATTGTTGATCTGGTTGGCCGCGTAACCGGGTTGCCCGTTGCCCGCAATCGTCTCAATCTTCTTTTGCCCCAGGCCCGGGAGGGTTGAACAGAAGGCCAAACAGAGGAGTGAGAGTAGAGATCGCCGTTTCATCGTTGACGAGTCTAACATGCGAGGGCCGGGGGGACCACACCGCCGCGTTGTCGTGGCGGAAGAGCGCCAGCACCGGCAGACCGACGGCCGCCGCCAGGTGGCTGATGCCGCTGTCGTTGCCAATGTAGCCGCGGGCGCCGGCCAGCCAGCGGGCCAGGTCGTAGAGGTCGTCAAACCGGGTGGCCTCTTCGAGCGGCTCCTCCGGCCCGGCGGTCCATTGGACGGGGCAGGGCAGCGCCGCGGCGAGTTCGCCGAAGCGGGCCAGCGGCCAGTTCTTCCGCGCCGAACCGGAGAAGGGATGGATGACGATGGCGTTGCGCCGGGCCACCTCGCCCACGGGGATGCGCGGCGTCAACCCGGCCGGCGCGCCTACCTGCGCCGCGTAGAAGTCGACGGCGTGCCCGCCCCTATCCCGGGGCAGCGGCGCGTGGAAGGTGAAGGGCAGCCCGCGCACCGCCTCGCGGAACTCCGCGTGGTTGGTGCCGTACCAGGAGATGATCCGGTCAAACTCCGCGAGGCGCTCCATCGTCCGCGGCGGCGTCTGAATCCCCACCAGGTCAAGACCGGTCGCTGTGATCGAATCGACTCGGTCGGCAAAACGAATGAGAGGCTGATTTACGAAACGAACCCAAACTTCGGTGTACTCGCTCCGCAGGTGTTCCAGCGCCGGCAGGCTGACAATGCAGTCGCCAATGGCGCCGGGCCGGATCAGCAGGGTCTTCAACGGAGGTCGATCGGAATGCGCACGTCCACGGTCTTCGGTGGAAAGCACATCGTCTCTGAGCAGGCCTGATACCGCAGCTTGCCGCCAGCCATCGCCAGACCACCGGGGGTGCCCGGCCGCGCTTTCAGGGTGACAGAGATCGTGAAGGCACCGGTGTAAACGTTCAACGGCTGATCGGAGAAGGAGTACTTCTCGTTCTTACCGGCCGGATAGTCCACCTTCACCACGTCGAAGCCGCCCTTGTCGATGGTCAGCTTCAGGGGAATCAGCAGCTCATCGTTGGGCTTGTTGGTGTTGCAGTGCAGGCCCTCTTTGAGCTGCGCGTTGAGCTTGACGACGAACGGCTCGGACTTTTTTCCGGTAACCGGCGGGGCCGAAACGGTCAGCAGCTCCGTCTGCGCGCAGAGCGTAAGGGGCAGCAGGAACGCCAGTCTACTTAGCCGCGCCGAGAAGCTGCTCAAGATCTTTGACATAGTCTCCTTTGCTGACCAGGCCAATGTGCACGGCCGCGATGCGGCCTTCGCGGTCAATCAGAAACGTGCTCGGCAGCGAGTCCACGCCGCCGTATTTCATGGCGGTCTGCTCGTCGCCGACGACCATGCGGTAGTTGATGCCGGTGCGCGCCATGTGGGGTTTGACGACGGACCAGCCGTCGTCGTCCATCGAAACACCAATGACGGCGAAACCGCGGTCCCGGTAGGTTTTTTCAAATTCGATGAACCAGGGGATCTCGATCTTGCAGGGGCCGCACCAGGTGGCCCAGAAGTTGAGGAGCACCACCTTGCCCTTGTAATCGGCCAGGTTGAGCGGCTTGCCATCGGCGTCCTTCAAAGCGATGGGCGGGGCGGTTTTGCGCGTACTGACCGGTTTGACGGCAGCCCGCACGGTATCCGGGCTGCTGGAACAGCCGGTGAGGAAAGCCACTAGGGCGGCACTCAGAACGATTGACCGATACAAAAAGGAGAACTCCTGACTCTCAATTATATAGATAACGGCCCCTCGCCCAAGGTTGCCGCGAACCACGCCTGGCGGCGGGCGAGGAAACGGGGCGCCAGCGTGCTCTGCGCGGGGCTGGCCCAAAGGGCGGCGGCCGAGTCGCAGAAGGCTTCGCAGGCGTACTCGCGCCAGCGGCGAGTGCGGTGGCGGCGGTCGGCATCCGACAGGGCGGCCTTGCGCCATTCGGCGGACCAGCCGGCTTCGCCGCGGGCGCGTTCGGCCAGCAGCAGCGCCTCCCAGGAGTGGCGCGCCGGGTTGCCCAGCCGCCACCAGACAAAGTGGAAGAGTTCGTGGACGGTCACCCGCCGCAAGGCCGCGCCGCGCAGCCGCCGCACGAGCACGACGCGGCGCTCCCTCACCAAGGCAGCGGCGTCCATCTCCACGCCCCGCACGGAAAGGTGATCCGTAAACGAGAACGCGATGGGCGCCCCGGCCAGCGGCGGCAGCCGGCTACTCGATAGCCAGGGGGCCGAAGACCGGGGTTCCCATATCGAGTTCGTCATTCAGGTTCAGGTAGGGATCCCGCCCCGCGCCATAGCGGACGGTGGCGCCCGCCGGCAGCGGGGCCGGGCCAACGTGGAGCAGCACCGCGTTGCCATCGGCCGGGTCGATCTGCTGATGGAAGACGATCGGCAGCGGCTTACCCGCCGCGTCGCAAATCACAAAACCGTTCAGCCGCCCCGTGGTTACCAGCTTGCCGTTCACTTCGGCAAACAGAATGCGAACCACGTTGCCATCGCGCTTGGCCCCGGCCGGGCGCGGACCGCGCTTGTAGGGCTGATACTTGGCCACCTCCGGGTACAGATCGTGGGTCACCATGTCGGCGAGGCGGCGCCCGAGCCGCTTGAGATCGGGCGTGCTGACGTGGATGCCGTCATCGAGGGTGAGGTCGGCGGCCGGCGCCATGCCGACGCGGGGAATGCGGCTCTCGAGCTTGCGTTCGGACTCCTGCACCAGGTTCCATTCGTCGGCGTTGGTGTAGTTCACGTGGCGGCCGATCTGCACGTAGTAAAAGGGCAGGTCGGGTTGGGCGAAGTCCTGCCGGAAGGCAGCGATGAGCTTCTCCATCTTGGCGCTGTACTCGGGGGCGGCCTTGGGGCTGGCGTCGGACTCGCCCTGATACCAGAGCATGCCTTTCACGCGGCCGCCGGCGGCAATCACGCGGCGCAGGGTGGCGCCGTAGAGCGAGTCGCCCTGCTTATCCTTCAAGTCGGGGCTCCATTGGTCCATGCTCGTGCCGCCGTGGGCGCAGGGGAGGAGTCCGATGGGGATGCCGGTGCGCAGCAGAATCTGTTTGGCGAAGGGGAGGCCCAGGCCCGCGCCTTTCTTGCGCTTGGCGATGAACTCTTCGAGCGCCGGGCCGGTCAGCTTGGCCACCTGGCCTTCGGCGTTTTTGCGCCAGTGGACGCGGTCGGCGGCGTCGACCAGACGGTGCAGCGGCTCGACGGCCTGGCCCCAGACGTCGGTCTGGTCGAAGCTCCGCACCCTCTCCTCGGGGCTCTCCAGGTCCATCAGGTTGCCGACCCCTTCCATGTTCGATTGGCCGGCGAGCACCCACAGGTCGCCGACGTAGATGTCCTTGATCACTTCGGGCGTTCCGGCCACAATCCGGACTTCCAGCGAGTAGGGGCCGCCCTGCGGCACGCCCGTCAACAGACCTTCCCATTTGTTCGCCTTGACGCGTTCGAGCGCCTTCCAGTCGAAGCCGGTGAGGGGCGCGTTGCCGCTGAGGATGCGGGCTTCCACGATCTTGTTGGCGGCGCGAAGGGCGGTGCCGGCCAGCTTGATCGTCGCGCGGCCATCAGCGTTCCGCTGGAGCACCTGGCCGGGGGCGGGACCGATCGAAATCTTGAGTTCCTGGGCGAAGAGCGAGGAAGCGAGCAGACAGAGAGAGCCGAGCCGGGCGATCATTTCCCCGAGTTTATCATCTCGAAACCGCGTGTTAGATTTGAACCTACCGATGACTCGCCGCCACCTTCTGACCCTTGCGGGCAGCGCGACTGCCGCAGCAGCAGCGATGCCCGGCATGATTCCCCTCGGCATCAACACCTACTGTTTGCGCTCGCTGCGCTGGACCGACGCGCAGCTGCTCGACTACTGCGCCCAGTTACAACTCGACGCGATTTTTCTGCAGGATTCGGCCGACCCGAGCCGCTACGATTCTGCTCACTGGGCCTGGGTCAGCCGCCGGGCCAAGGAGCTGGGGCTGCATCTTGAGACCGGCGGCGGGGTGATCCTGCCGCGCACCCCGGCCGGGATTTCGGACGAAATCGCCAAGCTACGGCGCGAAATCCAAAGGGCGCGGGCGATGGGTTCGCCGCTCGTGCGGGCGCTGCTGGCGAGCGACCGGGCGCACCTGCCGCCGGGCTCGATTGCGCAGCATACCGAGACGGCCCTCGCGATCTTCCGGGCGGTACGGACGGAGCTGCTCGACGCCGGCATGAAGATTGGCCTCGAGTATCACAAGGATCTGCAGGCCTGGGAGATGCAGCGGCTGCTCGAGGCCGCCGGGCAGGAGACGGTGGGCTGCTATCTCGACACGGGCAACCCGGTGTTTGTGATGGAGGATCCGTTACACGCGGTGGAGGTGCTGGCGCCCTACGCGATTACCGTGCATCTGCGGGATTCGGTGGTGTACGAGCATCCGCGCGGGATCGCCGTGCAGTGGGTGCCACTGGGCGAAGGCAACGTGGACTTCCCGAAGATCGTGGCCACGGTGCGGGCCCGGGCGACGGGCGTCCATCTGTTTGTGAAGCCCATTACGGGAAGGCCGCCCGAGGTGCTGCCGATCTACGACCCGGCTTACTGGGAGCGCTTCCCAGAGGCCAAGGCGCGGGACTTTGTGCGCTTCCTGGCGCTGGCCAAGCGCGGCGGGCCGTACGAGGGGCACGTGGTGACGGAGGATCTCTACGGGCAGCCGGTGGCGCCGCAGTTTCTGAGCGCGGTGCAGTATCAGCAGCGCGATCATGTCGAGCGCGGGGTGGCCTACGCGCGGAAGACGCTGGGGCTGGGCATCCGTCACCGGGCGTCGAAGTAGGCGTAGTAGCGGGCCAGGAAGTTGGCGGCGGCGTTGGCGGGGGGCGGGATGTAGTCGCCGAAGTGTTCGTTGTCGCCGAGGGCCTGCCGGAGGTCGCGCCAGAGGGCGGTCCAATCGAGCCGGCCCCGGTGGCGCAGCAGGTGGGCGTTCATCGTGCGCAGAAAGGGGTCGTTGACGTCCTTGGTGCCGATGCCGCGGGTGGCGACAATCTGGGCGCCCGGCGCGGCGGCCACCACTTCGGCCAGCGCCTGCGTGCCGTGGCAACTGCCGAGGAAGACCACTTGCGCTGACCGGGGGATGAGCGGGATGGTGGCCGCCAGGTGATAGTCATGGCCGCGGTGGACGATGATCTCGGGCGGGCGCGGCAGCAGGGCTTCGACCCGCTGCTGCCGGCCGGCGGCCTCCGGCGTCTGCTCCGGATACTTGACAATGTCAAGTGGGAGGTTGGCGAGCAGCAGGATGCCCTTGGCGCGGAGGCGCACGACGCCATCGGCTTCCTGCCACTGCCAGGCCGCGTCGCCGGCGTAGGCGGCGCGGAAGCTGGCGAAGGACTCGACGCCGTCGTCGTCGTTCGGGAAAACGAACCGCTCGACGATCTCAGCTCCGAACTGGAGCCGGGCCGGGGGCGGGGCGCCGAGCAGGAGGCGGGCGAAGGGAGTGCTGCCGAGGGGAGGCCGGTAGGCGGTAGCGCCAAGGATGACGGCGGCGTCGAGGGCGTCGGGGAGGGTGGTGATGTTGGCGAGCGCGCGGTCGAGCAGCGGCTTGCGGTCGAAGGGGGCGAAGCGGTTGCGCTCGGCGGCCAGGGCCAGGACGCGGCGGAGGATGGGCGCGGGCAGCGCGTCGGCCTCGGGCTTGGCGAGCAGGGCCGGGAGGACGGCGAGTTCGTCTTCACCGCCGGCGAGCGAAGCCAGGGTAAGGCGCTGCGGGCCGTCGAGGGCGGCAAGGGGCGTGAGTCCGGATTGGTGCAGCAGTCGGAAGAAGTCGGCCGCTTCCGGGGCGAGGGCGCGGCGCCAGTAGGGGGAAGGGTCGGCGCGGTAGGCGTCGAGCAGGGCGTGGAGCACCGGTTCGCGGAAGGGTATTTTTTTGACGGCGAAAGGGGCGGTGACGGGATTGCGGTGTTCGACCAGGGCGGCCAACTCCGGCAGGCGGGCGGCGAGCGTGGCGGCTTCGGCCGGGGCTTCGGCGATGGCGGCGCCGAGCACGTGGCGGCCGTAGGGGAAGCGCAGGCAGGTAGCCGCTTCGCGCAGGGCGGCCTCCGGCTGGCGGCGGGCAGCGGCTTCAAGGAGCGCCTGGCCGGGGGCGGGGGGCAGCGCGTAGGCCTGTTCGAGCGCGAGGGTGAAGGGCAGGTCGGCGAGCCAGTCGCGGTCGAGGATGGCGCCGATGCGGCGGTGGGCGGCGCGGGGGTCTTTCGAGGCGAGAGTAAAGAAGGCTTCGCGCTGCACCCGCTCGCGCCAGGGCCCGGCGGCGAGCTCCGGGGCGCGGTCGAAGGCCGCGTCCGGCTGGACGGCGGCCAGACGCAGGAGCGTGTCGAGAAGAGCGGCGGCGAACAGACCCATAGCCTATTTTGAGTGTAGTATTCTGCCTGCAATGATCGATCCCAAACGGATTGCCAAGTTCAAGCTCAAGCCCGGCAAGAAGGTCCGGCTGAAGGATTACGATACGGCCTGGCGGCCCGAGGGCGAAGAGTCCGAAGCGATTACCGAAGAGGCGATGGCGCGTAACCTGGACCTGCTCAACGAGGCGCAGGGCAAGCTGTACGCCGGCGACCAGTGGAGCATTCTGGTGGTGCTGCAGGCGATGGACGCGGCGGGAAAGGACGGCCTGGTGAAGCATGTCATGAGCGGGCTGAATCCGCAGGGCTGCCATGTGCATGCCTTCAAGGCGCCTTCGGCCGAGGAGTTGGACCACTCGTTTCTGTGGCGCTGCATGCGGGTGGCGCCGGCGCGCGGGACCATTACGATCTTCAACCGCTCGCACTACGAAGAGGTGCTTGTCGTGAAGGTCCACCCGGAGTTGCTGAGCAAGCAGAAGCTGCCGGCGCCGCTTATCCACAAAGACATGTGGGAGGAGCGCTACGAGGACATCAACAACTTCGAGCTGCATCTGGCGCGCAACGGCACGCGGATCATCAAGATCTTTCTGCATGTCTCGAAGGAGGAGCAGAAGCGGCGGTTTCTCGAGCGTCTGGAAAAGCCGGCCAAGAACTGGAAGTTTTCGCTGGGCGACCTGGCCGAACGGAAGTTCTGGGACGACTACCGGGCCGCCTACGAAGAAATGCTGGCGGCGACGACGACCAAGCACGCGCCTTGGTACGTGATTCCGGCCGACCACAAGTTTGTGGCCCGGGCGGCGGTGGCCGAGATTTTGACGAACACGATTCTCGATCTGGCGGTGGACTACCCCACGGTGGGCAAGGAGACTAAGCTTGCCTTTGCCGCCGCGCGGCAGAAGCTACTCGACGAGTGAGGCCAGGCACCGTTCGGTGTCCTGGGCGATCAACAGCTCTTCGTTGGCGGGGATGACGTGGACGGGGGTGCGTCCGCGGTGGATGGCGCCTTCGCTGCCGACGGTGGCTTCGTTTCGCAAAGGATCGATGGCGATGCCGAAGGCTTCGAGATCCGCGCAGGCTTCGGCGCGGATGGCGGGCGAATTCTCGCCGATGCCACCGGTGAAGACGAGGGCATCGGCGCCGTTGAGGACGGCCCAGTAGGCGCCGATGTATTTGCGAATGCGGTAAGTGAAGACCTCGATGGCGAGCGCGGCGCGGCCGGACTGGTTGGCGCGGGCGTCGAGCAGCATGCGCATGTCCGGCGACAGGCCGGAGAGGCCGAGCAGGCCGCTCTGCCGGTTCAGGACGTTTTCGACGCCTTGCGGGGTGCCGTCTTCCTGGGCGAGGAGGGCGAGCACGACGCTGGGGTCGAGGTCGCCCGAGCGGGTGCCCATCAGCAGCCCTTCGAGGGGGGTGAAGCCCATGGAGGTATCGACGGAGACGCCGTTGGCCACCGCGCAGACCGAGGCGCCGGCGCCGAGGTGGCAGGTGATGACTTTGGCGGCGCCGCAGCGCTGCGAGACATAGCGGTGCGAGATGCCGTGGAAGCCGTAGCGGCGGATCTTGTCGCGGGTATAGTAGGCGTAGGGCAGGCCGTAGAGAAAGGCCTTGGGCGGCAGGGTGTGGTGGAAAGCGGTGTCGAAGACGGCGACGTGGCGGGCTTGGGGCAGCACGCGCCGGGCCGCGTAGTAGCCGCGGAGGTTGTGGGGGTTGTGGAGGGGGGCGAGGCTGATGAGGTCTTCGATGGCGTGGACGACGTCGGGGGTCATGAGCGCGGCGGCGGAGAAACGTTCGCCGCCGTGGACGACGCGGTGGCCGACGGCGTGGATATCGCACAGGTCGCCACAGTGGGCGGCGAGGGTGGCGTCGAGGCCGGCGTCGAAATCCTTGACGGGCAGGGTATGGCGGCGGCGCTGGCCGGCCGCATCGAAGGACGTCAGAATGGCGTCCGGTTGGCCGATCCGTTCAATGGTGACCTTTGAAAGGACGGCGGCCGAGGCCGTTTCGATGATCTGGCTCTTGATGGACGAGCTGCCGCAGTTGAGGACGAGAACGTTCATCGCTTTCTTTTGAACCCTTCGCGGAGTTGGACGATTTCCGAGGCGTTCAAACTGCGGTACCGGCCGGCGGCTAGGCCGTCGAGGGCGAGATCGCCGATGCCGACGCGGAGCAGGCGCAGGGTGGGGAAGCCGACGGCGGCGGTCATGCGGCGCACCTGGCGGTTTTTGCCCTCGGTCATGGTGAGTTGGACCCAAGAGGTGGGGATGTTGGCGCGGAAGCGGATGGGGGGGACGCGGGGCGGGTAGACCGGGTTGACGCGCTTGGCTTTGAGCGGGCGGGAGATGTAGTCGGCCACCGCGACGCCGCGCCGAAGTTGCTCGAGCGCTTCGTCGGTAATGGCGCCTTCGACCTGCACGTGGTAGGTGCGGGGGTGGTTGAATTCGGGGTCGAGCATGCGATGCTTCACCCAGTTGTCGTCGGTGAGAAACAGCAGCCCTTCGCTGTCGAGATCGAGGCGGCCCACCGGGTAGATGTCGGGGACGTCGATGTAGCCGGCGAGCGTCGGCCGGGGTTCGGGGGAGCCATCGGTGAACTGCGGCAGCACGCCGTAGGGTTTGTGTAAGAGCAGGTACTGATACATGAATCTAGCGCGCCGCCCGGGTGGGCGGCATGGGGAGCACGGTGGCCATGCTCCCCATGCTAGCGCTTACAGATTGGGAATGATCAGCACGTCGCCCGGATGAATGACGCTCTTGTCGTCCTTCAGCTTGCCGGGGTTGGCTTTGATGATCTCCGGGTACTTGCTGCCGTTGCCGAGCTGGCTGGCGGCAATCTTCCAAAGCGAGTCGCCGGCGACGACGGTGTAGCGCTTGGGCACGGGCGGCAGGCTCGCGTCGATGGTGATTTCGGCGGCCAGATCGCTGTAGGTGGGGTCGATGGCTTTGATCTTGTTCCACATGTCATTGACCTGATCCTGGGCGGGCGCGTGGGCCCGGAGGACGAGTTTGTCGTTTTCGACATGCAGGTTGTTCAGTTTGATGTGCAGCTCGGGGATGAGATCGAGCGCCGGCTTGTACTTGGCCTTCAGTTGTTCAAAACGGTCCATGGTGATTACTCCTCAGCACTCTAGATTGCCTGGAAGCGCGCCGGGTTTCAACCCGGGGGCCAACGATGACGAGTATGGTGTGGAAAAACGCTGGCGGAGCGTGTAGGGTATGGGGAATGGATCTCTTACAGGTAATCATGAACGCGCAGGGCGGCGGCGCCGTGGGCCAGTTGGCGCAGCGGTTTGGCCTTGACGAGCAGCAGGCGACGGCGGCGCTGGGACAACTGGTGCCGGCGCTGGTTGGCGGTATGCAGCAGAACACGCAACCGCAGGGGCTGGAAGGTTTGTTGGGGCTGCTGGGCGGCAACCGGCCCGAGGCTTATCTCGAAGATAACGACGCCATTCAATCGCCCGCGACGACCGCGACGGGAAACAACATTTTGGCCCAACTGCTGGGCAGCAAGGAGGTCAGCCGGTCGGTGGCGAGCGCGGCGTCGGCCAATACCGGTATTGGCGCGGACATTCTGAAGCAGATGCTGCCGGTGGTGGCGACGATGGTGATGAGCGGGATGAGCCAGCAGGGCGGCGCCGGGCGCGCCGGCGGACTGCTGGGGATGCTGGATGCGGACGGCGATGGTTCGGTGGCGGACGATGTGCTGGGCTTGGCGGCCCGGTTTTTGCAGCGGTAACCGAAACAGGGGAGTCCGCCGTGCTCAGCGGGGCGCGGCGGAATTGCTGTATCCTCTGGAGGATGCGTACCCTCTTTTGCTTCACTCTGGTTTGCGGGAGTCTGTTTGGTCAGTTTGTCGCGCCGGATTTTCCGGTTCCGGCCAGCGCCAAGATGGCGGCCTATCAATTGGTGCCGCTGGGTCCGGACCTGGCCAAGCATGACTACGATGCTTACATGTCGTCGATCGATCATCTGCGCGCCACGTTTTCGACAGGCAGTTGGCCAAATGACAAGATCACGATGGCTGATGCCGTCAAGGACGTCGAAGGCGAGATAGCTCGCTTCAAGGCCCGCAAGAGCTTTACCTACGCGGTGCTGACGCTTGATGGCAAGCGGGAGCTGGGCTGCGTCTACATCTCGCCGAGCCGGCAGCCGGGCTTTGACGCGCAGGTGCGGATGTGGGTAACCAAGGCCGAATTCGATAAGGGATTCGAAGCTAAGCTGCGGGCGGATATGAAGACCTGGATCGGATCTGCATGGCCCTTCAAAAACGTCGCGTGGCCGGAGAAACCGAAGAAGTAACAGTAACGGGTAATGGCCAAACGGTAACGGTCGCCCGCGGCACGCTCCTCGTGCTGCTGCACGAGCAGTGGCGCCTGCACGGCACGCGGGGCGGGTGCGGGGAGGGCCGCTGCGGCTACTGCGGGCCGGATTGTGACGGCGGCGTTTTTCGCTGCCCGTTGGATGCAAGCGGCCTCCTGAGGCGGGACGGCTACTGCACCCGGTCGTGCGGGAAGCCAGCGTCGAGCAGGGCCTGCATGAGGGTAGCGATGTGGTCCGGCCCGCGGGTTTCCATGGTGACGTCGATCACGGTGTCGCCGAGGTTGACGCCGTAGTAGGCGCGGTCGTGCAGCGTTTCGACGATGTTGGCGTCGTTCTGGGTAATGATGTGGGTGAGGCGGTGGAGCGAGCCGGGATGGTCCGGCAAGTGGATGCGCAGGCGCACGAGGCGGCCGTCTTTGACGAGGCCGCGTTCGATGATGCGGCTGAGTAGGGTGACATCGATGTTGCCGCCGCAGACCAGTACGCCGAGGCGGCGGCCGGTGAGTCCGGTCTTGTCATGGAGGACCGCGGCGAGAGCGGCCGCGCCGGCGCCTTCGGCCAGCGTCTTTTCGCGTTCGAGCAGCAGCAGGATCGCCTTGGCGATCTCCTCCTCTTCGACGGTGACGATGGAGTCGACGTAGCGGCGGACGAGGGGATAGGTGTGGTCGCCGGCGCGGCGGACGGCGATGCCATCGGCGATGGTGGTGGCGCGGGGGATGGTGACTGGCTCGCGGTGTTCGAGGGCGGCACGCATGGAGGGCAGCCGGGCGGTTTGGACGCCGATGACACGGACATCGGGGCGGGCCGATTTCACCGCGCAGGCGAGGCCGCCGATGAGGCCGCCACCGCCGATGGGGCAGACTATAGCTTCGAGTGAGGGCTCCTGCGCGAGCATTTCGAGGCCCAGCGTGCCCTGGCCGGCGATGACGGCCGGGTCATCGAAGGCGTGGAGAAACGTAAGGTTTTCCGCATCGGCCCGGCGCCGGGCTTCGGCGAAGGCGTCGTCGTAGTTGTTGCCGTGCAGGATGACTTCCGCGCCGTAGCGGCGCGTGGCGGTCACCTTGACGCGCGGCGTATGGAGCGGCATGTAGATATAGGCGCGGATGCCGCGTTTGGTGGCGTGGTAGGAGACGGCCTGCGCGTGGTTGCCGGCTGAGGCGCAGATGACGCCGCGGGCGGCTTCGTCCGCCGTGAGGGTCAGGATTTTGTTCAAGGCGCCGCGCTCTTTGAACGAGCCGGTCATCTGCAGGTTGTCGAGCTTCAGATAGACGTCGTTGCCGGTAAGCTGGGACAGTTCTTCCGAGCGCACCTGCGGCGAGACGGCCACCGCGCCGGCGATGCGCGCGGCGGCGGCTTCGATTTGCGGGAGATCGACCATGGCAGGCCGCTTAGACGGCGAGCGAACGGCGCAGGCGGCCGGCTTCTAGCTCATGCACGGTGCGCATGACGTTATAGGCGCTGAGTTCGACCAGCAGACGGGTGACGGCGGCGTGCTGGGCGTCCGAGAGCAGGCCTTCGACCGTTCGCATGGTTTCCACCAGCACGGTCTGCTGCAGTTCGAGCTCATGCTTTTCGATTATTCCGTCGGCCATGGCGTCGGCGAAGGAGGCGAGCTTGGCGACCTGTTCCTCGATGACGGGCAGATCTGTAGAATCGTCAAACCAACTGGTTTTGGGCATGGGGTTCTCCTTAGGCTAATTCGATCATGCGGCGGAGCTGGGTGTAGCGCTCCTGCAATTTTTCCCGGCCGCCGGCGGCGTTCATCTTTTCGAGGATTTCGGGCGGGAGGAACTGACGGTCGGTGCACTCGAGGATGGCGGCAATCTCCTGCATCTCTTTTTCGAGGCTCTGCGTCGAGGGCAGGAACTCAGCCACGGCGGCGGCGAGGACCTCGCGGGTGATGCCGGCGGCACCGGCCAGCAAGGCCTGGCGGGCGGCGCGGCCGACAATGCCTTCGACGTCGGCGCCGGAGAGCAGGCCGAGGTGCGGGATGGGCGGAATGTCCTCCTCGGCCAGCGGCGTATGCGCCTTGTGCGCCATGGCGAGGAACATGGCGCGGACCTGCGCGGCGTCGGCCGGGTAGAAAAGCGGGATGTGGACTTCGGCGCGGCCCTGGCGTTTGAGGTCGATCGGCAGCAGGTCGGGGCGGGCGGTGAGCAGCATCCAGAGGATCTTGCCGCGGTAGCGGGTGTCGCCCATCTGCGTGGCGATCATTGAAAAGACGCGGCTGCCGGTGCCGGAGTCGCCTTCCTGGTCGCGGTCGCCGAGGGCGGCGTCGGCTTCGTCGACGACGACGATCACCGGGCCGAGGGCGCGGAGCAGATTCAGCAGGCGCTCGAGGTTTCCTTCGGTCTCGCCGACGTACTTCGACCGGAAGTTGCGGAGCGTGACGCAGGGAATGCCGATCTCGCCGGCCAGGCACTGGGCGAGGAAACTCTTCCCGGTGCCCACGGGGCCGCAGACGAGATAGCCCATCGGCAGGGCGTTGAGGTTACCCTGGCGCAGCAGTGTGGCGTCGTCCTGGAGCCGCTGCTTGATGGGCGGATGGCCGATCCAGTGGCTGAAGTTCCAGCGCGGTTCGATGAACTCGAGCAGGCCTTGCGACTGCCGCTCGATCAGCATCTTTTTGAGCTCCCGGAGGCGCTTGGGTTCGAGCGGCTCTTTGGACTCTTGGAGCGCGCGGAGGTCGAGCAGGGTAAGCCCGGCCGTTTGGGCGGCGAGTTCCGGGGCAAAGCGGGCGCGGGTCTCTTCATCGGGCAGCGGAATGGCGATGGCGGCCGTGTGGGGGCTGGTGGTGAGCCTTTCGTTGAGGGCCGAGAGCTTTTCGTCGATGACGAGGAAAGCCATGTTGAGCCGCTTGAGATGCGGGCTGGCGGCCCAATTGAGCAGCGTAACCACTTGCGTGGCGGCGGGGACGGAGAGGCGGCCCGGTTCGCCGGCCGGCAGCAGGAAGCTGGCGTGATCGATGACGACGGCGGCGGAAATGCGGTCGGCGTCGGCGGCCATGATGTTGTTCTGCACGAAGCGGTCGAGCAGGGCAAAGGCCATGGCGGGGTCGCGGCGGGCGGTGGCGAGGTCGCCGACCTTGCGGTTGGCCAGGACGACCATCTCTTTGAGGCGGGCGGCGTCCGAGCCGGCGAAGGCGCGGAGACCGCGGGCGAGGTCGTAGTAGAGGACGAGATCCCAGCGGCCGAAGATCTGCTCGGCGAGGAAGTCGGGCAGGGGTGAGAAGCCTTCGCCATGAGCAATCAGGTCCTGCGTGTTGCCGTGCAGGGCGAACAGCACCGTGGAGCCGGAGTAGAACAGTTCGGTGAGTTGATTGGCCCAGGCGGGGGGCGGCGGCGTAGCGGGCTTCACCGGCGCACCTGGCTCAGATCGGCCTCGAGAATCAGGGGTGGGGCTTGCATCTCCTCGACAATGCCCGTCAACTGCTGCAGCTCATTGATCGCCTTTTCGGTAGACTCCATGCTCTCGCTGGCCGAATCGATTTGGCTTGTGAGGAAGTCGGGATCCTGCCGGTTGACGGCGGCTTCGGTGATGGCTTGAATTTTGGCTTCGATGCGGTCCAATTCGACGCGGACGTAGTCGAGGTTTTGCCGGGCTTTTTCGTGATTTTCAAGGCGTTGCTGCTGGACGAGGAGCGAATCTTCGAGGGAGCGCTTGATGCGTTCGTCGGGGGAGTTGAGCGCGGCGAGGCGGTCTGCGGCCTCGCGGATGCGATTGCGGATTTCGACCTCGTTCGCTTTTTCGAGGAACCGCTGGAGGTACAGCTGCGTGGTTTGCAGCCGGAGGAAGACCCAGAGCATGCGGTCGAGCGCCTGGGTGTTGGAGTCTTCGCCGACGGGGGCCTGCTGGCGGCCGCGGACGCCGTGGGCGATGTCGCGCATCTCGAGGCAGCGGTTGCGGAGCTGTTCAAAGCGCTGGCGGGATTCAAAGGGGAAGGTGGCGACGATCTGCTGCAGCGACCGCTGCGCGGTGGCCGCGGATTGCTCGGTGGCGGCCTGGTGGTGTTCGGCGTCGATGGCCTGGCGGAACTTCGCGTTCGAGATGAGGGCGGTGAGGTAGGTGAGTTCGCCGGCGGCGATGAGGGGCAGGAGGACGTCGGGAATCGGGCTCATCGCCGCGGCCGCCGTGGCGCCGAGAAAGACGAGCAGGTTCCAACGGTAGAGAAACGCGCGTTGGAGGTAAGCACCGAGACCGGCGGAGAGATTGGCCATGAGCTAGGAGTCAGAGACCTTTCCTTCCAGTTTCTCAATAATATCGGCGATTTCGCGGGAGACGTTGACGAAGGCGGGGTCGCGCTGCATTTCGCGGGCCGGGCGATCGGGCGGCGGAACCGGGAGGTTGTGGAGGATGGTGCCGGGGGCAGGGGAGAAGATCAAGACCCGGTCGCCGAGGTAAACCGCTTCGTCCACATCGTGGGTGACGAAGAAGACGGTGGCTTCGAGCTCCCGCCAGAGGCTGACGAGGAGATCCTGCATGTTGAGGCGGGTGGCGGGGTCGAGGGCGCCGAAGGGTTCGTCCATCAGAATGATTTTCGGCCGGAGAATCAGCGTCCGCGCAATGGCGACGCGCTGGCGCATGCCGCCCGAGAGCTGATGGGGAAACTTTTCGGCGTCGCGCCGGACGCTGAGGCCGACCTTCTCGATCCAGAGGCGGGCCTGGTCGGTACGCTCCTTGCGGCCGACGCCGGCGCATTCGAGGCCGAAGGCGATGTTGTCGAGCACGGTGCGGTTATCAAACGAGGTGTAGTCCTGGAAGACCATGCCGCGGTCGGCTCCCGGCCCCTGCACGGGCCCGCCGAGCACTTCGACGGTGCCGGCGGTGGCGGGGTGGTGGGGCCGGAGGCCGGCGATGAGACGGAGGATCGTCGATTTGCCGCAGCCGCTCGGGCCGAGGATGCCGATGAACTCGCCGTGGCCGGGGCGGTCTTCGACCGTAAAGGAAACATCCTTGATGACAGTGTGGCCGTGTTCGGTGCCGTCGGGGAAGGCTTTGGAGACCTTGTCGAAGTGGACGATTTTCAATCGGCCTCCGTGCGGTGGGGGAACAGGCCGCGCTGGATGAACAGGAGAAAGCGATCGATGCCGAAGGCGATGAGCCCGATGATGACGAGGATCAGAATGATGTGATCGGACATACCGCGCCGCTGGCTGGTCGAAAGGAGATAGCCGAGGCCGTGTTCGGCGTTGATGAGTTCGGCGAGCATGATGTAGCCGAAGGCCATGCCGAACAGGCCGCGCAGGCTCTTATAAATATCGGGCAGGGCGAGGGCGACGAGCACCTTGGTGACAATCTGCCAGGAGGTGGCGCCCAGCGTCTGCGCCGTTTCGACGTAGCGGTCCGGCACGGCGATGATGGCGCGCACGGCATCGGAGAAGATGAACGGGACGCAGGCGAGGAAGAGGAACATCACCTTCTGCGTCTCTTCAATGCCGAACCAGAGGATGGTGAGCGGAATGAGCGCGGCGACCGGGATATTGCGGCCGAAGAGCGCCAGCGGCGCCGCGGCCGAATCGAAGACGCGCCAGGCGCCGGCGAGGATGCCGAGCGGCACGCCGAGCAGCGCGGCGAGGCCGAAGCCGACCAGCACGCGGCGCAGCGTGGCGACGATGGAGGCCAGCAGGCTGCGCTCGTTCCAGAGCCCCGGGAAGCTGCCGACGACTTCGGCCGGCGAGGGCAGAATGACCGGCGAGATCCAGCGCGCCTCAGGCGTCGCGCCCTGCGTGGCCAGCCACCAGAAACCGGCGACGGCGGCCAGCGTCAACCCGCCGAGCAGTTTGCCGGCGTAGCCAGGCGGCGGGATGCGCAGATCCCAGAGCGACATGGCTACTTCGTGGCCTCGAGCGGATAGACCTTGATTTCGACGCGCCGGTTTTTCGCGTGATTCAGGGGATCGGCCGGGTCGGCCGGGCGGTCCCAGCCGAGGCCATTGGCGGAGAACTGGTTGGTGGGCAGGGTGGGGAACTTCTTGACGAGCGAGGTCTTGACGGCGTTGGCGCGATTCAGGGCCAGATCTTTGACCGAGGAATCGGGCACTTGGCCCTTCATCGACGCGTCGGTGTGGCCTTCGATGACGATGCGCGCGGCGCCGTACTGGCCGGCCAGTTTGCCGACCTCTTCGACGACGAAGTTTACGTTGGGGTCGTAGAGTTCTTCGAGGACCTTGCCGTTGACGTTCTTGACGACCACCTTGGCGAGGTCAAACGAGTTCGGATAGAAGTGAATGACGACGGTTTTCGTGAGAATTTCGTCCGATTCAGCCTGAACTGAGCTGGCCGTGGTCGGCACGAACTGCACGTTGTACTCGTTGGTCTGCTGGGCGTACTTCGGCTCCTTGCCAAGCTTTTCGATCACACTGAAGTCCATCACCTGATCGAAGTCGACTTTGTCGGAGACGGCGCCGATGCGCTTGTAGAGATAGTACGCGGTGTTCCAGGTGCGTTCGAAGTTAGTCGGGTTGTTCTGGTTGAGGAAGAACTCGCGGTTTTCGGCGTGGTTGGTGCCGTGGGCGTCGCCGAGCATGCCGAGCGCGTCGCTTTCGGGGATGGAGTAAGCGGTGGCCATCAGCTTGGCGACGGCCTGTTTATTGGACTGCTCTTTGAGCAGCTCCATGTGGTCGAAGATGCCGCGCACGAGGCCTTCGATGATGTCCGGATGATCCTTGGCAAAGTCGGCGCGGGCGAACCAGACATCGGCGATGAGCTTGTTGGCTGTGGCGGTGGTGACCAGCATCCGGTTGCCCTTCACCTTCGACAGGTTGTAGATATCCGGGGCCCAGGAGACGGCGCCGGCGAGCGACTTATCGGCGTTGAAGGCGGCGGCGGCTTGAAAGGCGTCCTGCGTGAATTTGAAGTTGACTTCGGCGGGCTGGACGCCGCCGTTGATCAGGGCGTTGAGCGCGAAGAAGTGGGACGGGGAGTTCTGCGCGAGCACGATGGTTTTGCCGCGGAGATCGGCCACGGACTTGATGCTGTCGCGGACGACGATGCCGTCGCCGCCGTTCGAAAAATCGACCTGCTGATAGATGCGCGGCATGACGCGCGAATCCTTCTTCAGACTGTCGAGCAGGAGGGGGACCATGTCGAGCGTGCCCCAGCCGATGTGGACGTTGCCGGCGGCGTAGGCGTCGCGCATGGCTACGGGGTCGTCGATGAGCACGAGTTCAACTTTGAAGTCTTTGCCGGCGGGGGTTTTCCAGACCTTACCCGGCTTCAGGCCCTGGTTGGCGAGAAGGATGGGCGCCCAGCCGGCCCACACGTTGAGGGCAAAGCGGACGGTACGGTCGGCCATGGGCTTGTAGCTCGAGATGCCCTGCACGGCGGGCAGCTTCTGCGCCGGGACGTAGTTGTAGTCCTTGGCGGTGGTGATACCGGTCGTGTCCGGGGCTTCGGCGCCGCCACCGAGATCCTCTTTCGAGATGACGCCGGCGGCTTTCTGCGGCAGCGAACTGAAACGCCAGAGGCCATAGCCGGCCAGGCCGGCGACAACAAGGAAGACAGCGACGTAGAAGGCGGGTTTGGGTTGAGCCATAACAGTAAAGAGTCGGGTCGGATTAGCTGTGTTCGGTGAGTTTCGGGCCGGTCACGGCCGGTCCCAAATCTTTTTGTGTTTCGGCGAGGCGCGTCGTTTCGGGCGACCGCAGGCCGAGCTCACTTTCAAACTGCAGCAGGGCGTCTTCGGCGAGCGACTGCTGCAACTGTTCCTGGGCTTCGATTTCGGCGATCCCTTCGCCCGACAGGTCGGCGGCGACGCGGGCCTTGCCGCGGTTGCGGTCGATGCGGTCCTGAATGACGCGTTCGATCTGGCCGAAGTCGGTGGTGACACTCATGTTGAACGATTCCGAGATGGCGGCGATCTCGGCTTCGGCGGCGCTCATTTTGAGTTCGGCGTCGTACTTCTGGATCCGGGTTTTTACTTCAGCCAATTGATGGCTGGCGTGCTGGATCTTCTTGAGGTTGTTTTCATAGGCCGTTTCGTGCATCTCGAGTTGCTCGAGATGGCCGGCGAGTTCCTGCTTGGCCTTTTGTAATTCGAGGGCGAACTTAGCCGCTGTTTCGCGGTTGCCGATCTTAAGATAGGCCTTGGTTTCAACCTCCAGCTTCTGCACGTGGGCGCGAGCGGTGGCCACCTGGCGGGTGACGCGTTCGACGAGACCACGATAGGTTTCGAGGCCGCGCCGGCCCTCCTTCATCTGCTCGAGGGCGCGATCGTGTTCGAGTTGCATCTGCGCGATGGGATCGGCTTCCCAGAACAGGTTGGCGATCTTATTGAGCTGGGCGCTGATAGCGCCCCAAAATTTTCCCAGAATCAAAGCAGCCTCTCCCGTGCGGGTCGACCCGCACAACCACAATCGTAGCGAACGCAAAGAGGCGGCGGAAAGTTCCCGCTAAATGCGGCCGGTGCGTTCGAGCCAGCCGCGGTACATCCGGGTGAAGTCGTGCACGCGCGAGTCGGTGGATAACTCTTCGAGGGTGTAGCGCATCTTACGCTGCCAGTTGGGATACTGCCAGGTGGCGCCGGGGAGGTTCTGTTGCTCGGTTTCCTTGGTGAGATCCTCCTGGTTGAGGACGAGTAACTGCGCAGGGGTGGCGGCGAGGAAGCCGATGATGGCGTTGTGGAGTTCTCCGCTCAGCTCGGGGACGTGGCGGATGTCATCGGGGTAGCCGGGGGGGAGGAGTTGGAGGTGGTGCAGGGCGTGCAGCAGGTGCTGTTTGTCCAACTCGCGGCTGGTCCATTGGGCGCGGTAGCCGGCTTCGTCGATGAGTCCGGCGGCGTGGCGGGCCTCGATGTCGCGGCCGGTCCAGAAGCCGGCGAGGGTGGGCAGGTCGTGGGTGGTGGAGCTGACGATGGCGAGCGGCGGGTAGTCGGCGGGGAGTTTGAAGGCGCCGCCGGGGTGGCGTTCAAAGTAGAGGAGACGGTAGCTGAGAACGTGAAACTCGCTGAGCGCCTGGCGGACGTAGTCTTCGACCGTGCCGAGGTCTTCGCCGATGACAATGACGCCGGCGCGGTGGGCTTCGAGGGCGATGATGCGGAGCAGGGGCTGCCAGTGTTCCTTGACGTAGGTGCCGCCGGTGGCGTCGCGATCGGCGGGGATCCAATAGAGCCGGAAGAAGCGCATGACGTGATCCATGCGCAGGGCGCCGCCGTGGCGGCAGTTGTTGCGGATGGCGGCGGCGAACAGGCGGAAGCCGTCCTGTTGGTGGCGTAGGGCGTTGGGCGGGGGGAAGCCCCAGTCCTGACCTTGCGGCGCGAAGCCATCGGGCGGGGCGCCGACGCGGCAGCCCTGCATATAGAAGGGGCGGTGGGCCCAGAGGTCGGAGCCGCAGCGGTCGGTGGCGAGGGCGAGGTCGTGATAAAGCCCGATGGGCATGCCGATGGTTCTGGCGTGGCGTTGGACGCGGGCGAGTTGCTCGTCGACGGTCCAGGCGAGCCAGGAGTAGAACTCGATGAGCCGGGGGTGGGCGGCGGCGAAGGCGGCGACGGCGGGGGAGTCGGGATCCTGGAGTTCGGCGGGCCACTGGGGCCAGATCCAGACATCGGGATTCTGCTTGTGGAGTGTTTCGTCGAGGGCGCAGTAGAGGGCGTAGCGGCGAAGGAGTTCGCCTTCGGCGGCGACGTAGTGGGAGAAGGCCGATTGGTCGGGCTGGCGGCGGAATTCGCGGTAGAGCTGCTTGAGGAAGCGGAGTTTGAGGCGGGCGACGGCTTCGTACTGGACGAGCGGGGCTTGGCGCAGGGAGTCGATGTGCGGGGCGTTGCGGGCGAGCAGGCGCTGGCAGGTGGGGCTGGTGTTGAAGCCGGGTACGCGTTCGACGTCGATGTAGAGGAAGTTGCGGTAGAAGGTGCAGTTGGGCAGGTAGGGGCTGGCGTTATAGGGCAGGCGGTTGCCGATGGCGTGGAGGGGATTGAGGGCGACGAAGGCGGCGCCGGCCTCGGCGTGGGCCCAGGTGACGAAGCCTTCGAGATCGGTGGTGTCGCCGACGCCCCAGTTGCGGTGGGAGCGCAGGCCGTAGAGGGAGACGGCGATGCCGGACAGGCGCTGGCCGGGGGGCAGGCAGGGCGCGGCGGGCGGGCAGTGAACGAGGTGGGTGGTGGCTTGGCGGTCCGCGCAGGTGACCGTGAGGCGGTGATAGCCGTAGGCGAGGCTGGCCGGGAGGCGGAGCGGGACGAGATCGTAGGCGGCGCCTTCGAACTGGATGGTTTCGGTGGGGCTGGCCGTGCAGGGGCCGGAGAGATGCGAGCCGTCTTCGAGGGTGAGTTGCCAGGCGGCTGGTCCGGAGGGGTGGGGAAGGCAGAGGGGGACGTCCAGGTCGGCGGGCGTCGTCACTGCCGCCGGCGGCAGCAGGGCGAGGCGGGCGGTGTGGACGTGGCAGCGGGTGGCGTCGTCGAGGGCGGCGGCGGAATCGGTGGGGAAGGCCAGTGCGGCTAGAATGGAGCGCTGAATGGCCGGTGCGGGCCGGTGTTCGCGGCCCCAGATATCCCAGTAGACGGATTGGACGCCGAGCAGTTCCGCCGCTTGGGCCGTAGCGTGGTCGAGGTCTTGGGAGGGGAGGGCGGGAAGCGGAGAGGCCATGCGGGGGAATCTTTAGTGTAGCCGGGATGGGGTCAATCGCCGGGCGGGGGCGGCGCGTGGCATACTGGAGGGAGAAGCGACCTGATCATGGAACAGCGAATTCTCCCGTCGGCTCCCGAAGACCTGTTTGCGCGCATTGATGCGGATGGGGTGGGAGATTTGTCGGACAGCCTGGTGCTGACGACTCTTGATAAGGCGATTAACTGGGGACGGAAGAACTCGATCTGGCCCATGACATTTGGCTTGGCGTGTTGCGCGATTGAGATGATGGCGATGAGCGCTTCGCGTTTCGACATTGCCCGATTTGGCGCTGAGGTGTTTCGCGGTTCGCCCCGGCAGTCGGATCTGATGATCATCGCAGGACGGGTTTCGAACAAGATGGCGCCGGTGATTCGGCAACTGTACAACCAGATGCCGGAGCCGAAGTGGGTGATTTCGATGGGAGCGTGCGCGACTTCTACCGGCGTTTTCAGCAATTATGCTTTGGTGCCGGTGAACCAGGTGATTCCGGTAGATGTTTATGTGCCTGGGTGCCCGCCGCGTCCGGAGCAGCTGATTTACGCCATCATGATGTTGCAGAAAAAGATCGACGCTGAGCGCGGCACAACGCTGAAGATGCTCAATTTAGATTAAAGCTTTCCGCTGGATTAGCGATAACCACGATAGACCCTTAAATTCATAGGAGAGCTATCGTTATGGAACCCAAATCCATCAACCAGTTCTCGTCCATTTCTTCCGCTGCAACTCTCGATTTGGATAGGCAGCAGGTCGAGGATCGGCGGACCCTGGTACGTGCGGTGAAGGCGATCAACGAGTCAGCGTTGTTCGGAGAGAATTACGAACTCACGTTTGTGTTTGACCGGCCCAACCAAAAGACTCTGGTACGGATTATTGATCGGCAGACGAAGGAGGTGATTCGTCAGGTGCCTTCGGAGTATGCGTTGCGGATGGCTTCCCAACTGCAGACCGACTAGGGCGGATTTTTTACGCTCAAGGTTGGAGTGCGGGATGCGATATGAGCTTCAGGAAGATTAATGTCTCTCGCCGCTTATCAAAACACCCAGGATATGAACGTGTTGTCAGCCTCACCGATGGAATTGGTGCGGATGCTTTACAGCGGAGCGATTGCCGCGGTGCGGTCCGCTCGCGAGAATCTGGAGAGCGGGGAAATTCGGGAACGGTCGCGCCAGATCACCAAGGCTTGCTCGATTATTGAGGAGTTGGCGATTTCGCTAGATAAGGAGCGGGGTGGTAAGGTGGCTCAGGATTTGGCTGAGTTGTACGTTTACATGCATCAGCGGCTCATCCAAGCCAATGTTGAGCAGCAGAAGGCTCCTTTGGTGGAGGTGCAGAAGTTGCTTGAAACGCTGTTGGAAGCTTGGCGCCAGATCCCCGATCAGCTCCCGTCCGCGGGGCGGGATGCGCGCGAGGCCTCGCCGGTCTATGGCATGAGCGGTGGGGAGGACCTGACGGAGGGCCGGGTTTCGATCCAATTCAGCGCCTAGGGAGATTCGATTCCGGGGCGGCCAAGGGTGATGCTGCCATCGGAAGGCTCCCATAGGAAGATGGTCGGGAGGTGCGGATGATGCGGATTCTCCTGATGTGGTTTTGTTTGCTTGGCGGAGTGGGCGTGGTGTGGGGGCTCGAACGCCCAGGCGTCGAGTATAAGATTTTTCAGTTTCCGGCGGATCGGATTCCCCGCATTGATGCCAAGGCCGACGATTGGGCCATTGTGCCGGCGTCTTATGCGATTGGCATGGATCAGTTGAAAGAGACTGTTCGCGGGAAAGGGTTTGCCTACGATCGAAAAGACCTCGATGTGAGTGTCAAGGTCGGATGGGTAAAGGGGCTGAACCGACTTTATTTTCTCTACGAAGCGACGGACGACTACTGGGATTTCCGGCGGGGAGACCGGCATAACGATATTTTCGAGGTGGTAGTTGATGGCGACCGGTCCGGTGGACCCCTCGTTGCCGCGATGCATCCGGACAATCGCATGAGCGCGGGCGAGGCGTTCCGTTCCTTTCACGGGGTACACGCCCAGAACTACCACATCTTTACCCCGGCGCCGGAGCGCGACTGGGCGTTTGTGTGGGGCTGTCAGCCGTGGATCAAAGAGCTGCCGTGGGCGAATGCGGCGTATGACTACCACTTTCAGCACGGCGAGGGCGGGAAGCTGACTCTCGAGTTCTGGATTACTCCGTTCGATTACGCGCCCTACGAGGGGCCGGCACGGGCCGTGGTTTCCGAGTTGGTGGAGAACAAAGTGATCGCGATGTCGTGGGCCGTGCTGGACTATGACGATGTGGCGGCGCCAGAGTATGACGGGTTCTGGAATCTGTCGCATAAGACCACGATGTACGGGAAGGCGTCGGAGCTGGTGGCGTTCCGGCTGATGGGTCTCGAGCCGGAGTGGCGGCCGCAGTTGGCCGCGCGGTGGAGCTACCAGTTGCTGGCCGCGGGGCGGCGGGCGGTGGCGTTTCAAGACCGGTCCGTGGGGACCGTCACGCGGCGGAGGTGGAGCTTCGGGGATGGGGAGACGTCGGAGGAGACGCATCCGGTGCATGTGTACAAGGCAGCGGGGGAGTATGTGGTGACGCTCGAGGTGGAGGGGCCGGCGGGCAAGGCGCGGTGGACGAAGGTGCGGGACGTGGTGTTAGATTGAAGGCAAGGGACGAGCGAAATCCGGTTACCAGAGGCAGCCATGGCGCGAGGGTTGGTTGGTTCAGCCTGCAAGGGAGAGCGGACCCTCTTCGCCGGTGAGCGTTGCGTCATTCGGGCGATTCTCCAGGGATGAGGGTGGACCGATCCGCTGCACTTTCATAGGGGAGCGCACAATCGAAGCCGCCGGGCTGGTGGCGTCGGGCCGGGCCGCTGGTTCCCCTGGCGGTTTTGGGCGTAGGTGGCGCGCGGCAAACGCGGGATGACGCGATTGACCACGGCCGGCGACGGAAGCTCCCGTGTCCGGCGTCAACTATTTCTCCCAGCGTGTTGCCGGGAGGTCTAATTGTTGCCGATCACTCCCGCTCGTCGGGCTGCCTTTCGGCGGCGATGCTGACCGGTTCGGGCGGCATCAGCGGGCTATCGCGCCGCAGGGTCCAGAAGACTTTCTGATAGTGGATGACCGAGATTTCGCGCGACCAGCGGTCTCGATTGCGGGCGCGGCGGACCTTATCGCCGGCGATGCCGGCTTGCGTGGCGCTGGCTTCGCGCTCGCGTCGAGGTCGGGATATTCTTGGCATAGGTATGCGCCCCCCCCCCACTGCTCGCCCAGAATCTCCACCCGCTCCCGCAACCCCGGAACCGGCTCCGCCGCCCCCGGCAAAGCGAAAGAACTCAAAACTAAAACGCCCGTCAGTCGCTGCATCAACAAGCCTCTCCAACCGGTCAATCCCCGTCCGCCGCTACTGTCGTTCTCGCAAAGCTCGAAGTTGCTGAAAAAGTGGGGTTGCCTTTCTTCCTTCGATTCCATTGTTCGTCTCCGTTGGTGGCGCTGGCGGCGGCTTTCCCGGCTCTCTTTCGCCAGCGAACGACACTTCCGCTTGAGATTTTGGCCCTTCGTCATCAGCTCGATGTTCTGCAACGGTCGGTGAAGCGGCCGAAGTTGACCGCCGCTGATCGTTTTTTTGGCCTGGTTGTCGGCGGCTTGGGCGGATTGGCAACCGAGTTCCATCAGTGTCAAGCCGGCGACGGTGATCGATTGGCACCGCAAGGGATTCCGCCTGTTCTGGACATGGAAAACTCGACGGGGAAAGTGGGTACTACCGGCCATCCTGGCGGACGTCCGATCCTTGATTCGGGCGATTCGCCGGGACAACCCGCTCAGGGGGTACCGCGGATTCACGGCGGGGTGCGGCTGGCGGGGATTCCCTCATCACGCCACTCTTTCCCTTGCGGCTTAAGGGCATTACCGTTTACGGCTTTCTGATCGCGGAACGAAGCCGGTTTTCCCGCTCGGCCCGCGCTGGCCAGCTCCAACTCGCCCTAGCCGAAGTTCCATCCGACTGGAAGCCGCGCGGGGCGGGCACAGCGCCATGACCCCCGGTCGATTGCCACTTTGCGCATCATTTTGCGTGTCATTTTGCGTATGCTGGTCGCCAGAGTGCTGGCAAGGGCGGCTTCCGTGTTGCCCGCCTTGTTGTGCCTTCCGTCTCTAAACACAGTGGTGTTGAAGAAGGCGACAAACTCCTCGGTCGTCATCTTGTCGCCCTGAATTGTGAGCTTTTTACCATTTACGAAGCAGTACACGAGCCGTTGTAACCTGAGCCTATGCGCCTATTGTTTTTGGGTTTGATTGGCGGCTCCTGCCTTGCGGCGATCACGCCGATGGCGGAGCCTTCGATTTCGGCGGACCGGAAGGAGGTGGCCTTTGTTTCCGGAGGCGACATCTGGACGGTTTCCTTGGCGGGAGGCGAGGCGCGCCTGCTGCTATCCCATAGCGCCAACGACACGCGTCCGAGCTATAGCCCGGATGGGAAATGGCTGGCGTTTGTTTCAAACCGGAACGGCGCGTCGAACATTTACGCGCTGGAACTGGCGAGTGGGGCGGTGCGCCGGCTGACGTATTCCGACGAGGCGGAGATGCTGGACGGATGGAGCCGGGACTCGGCGTACGTGTACTTTTCGACGTCCGCCGGGGACGTGGGCGCGATGATGGATGTTTGGCGGGTGCGGGCCGGAGGCGGGACGCCGGAGAAGGTAAGCGCAGACCGGTATGCGAGCGAGTACCACGCGGCGCCGACACCCGACGGGAAGCGGCTGCTGTTTGTGGCGCGCGGGTTTAACGCGACGCAGTATTGGCGCAAGGGGCGGAGCCATTTGGATGAGAGCGAGATCTGGCTGCTGGATGAGAAGGCGGCAGTGAAGGACCAGATGCTGCTGGGTCGCGGGGCGAAGCAGTTTTGGCCGCAGTGGATGCCGGATGGGAAATCTTTCTATTTTGTGAGCGACCGTAACCGCGGGCAACAGAACGTGCATGTTTACACGATGGGGAAGGGCGAGCGGCAGGTGACTTCGTTTACGAGCGGGCGGGTTTTGTTCCCATCGTTAAGTGTGGACGGCAGGACGCTGGTGTTTGAACGGGACTTTGGTATTTGGCGGATGGACACGGCGACTGGGAAGGCGGAGCCGATTGCCGTGACGCTGCGCGGGGCGCCGGCGGGGCCGGACTTGTCAGACCGGGTGACGATTTCGAGCGGGTTTAGCGGATTGAATGTATCGGCCGATGGGAAGAAACTGGCGGTGGTGGCCAAGGGAGAGGTGTGGGCGGCGGCGAAGTCGGGCGGGGAGGCGTTCCGGGTGACGCGGAGCGCGGACGCCGATGGGGAGCCGGTGTGGTCCCCGGACTCGCATCAACTGGCGTATTTGAGCGATGGCGATGGCGTGCGGCAGGTGATGGTTTACGACTTTGTACAGAAAGAGAGCCGGGCGTTGACGACGGCTGCGCGGGTGCACGGTTCGCCGGCGTGGTCACCGGACGGCAAGCGGTTGGCGTATGCGGTGGACGGGGAGGAGTTGCGCGTGCGGACGCTCGCGGACGGGAGCGAGCGGACGATCTATGCTGGCAGGTTCGGACAGCGCGGGCTGAGCATGGCATGGTCACCGGACGGGGAGTGGGTGGCGGCGATTCTGCCGGGCGTGAAGAATTTTCAGAATGCGTGGCTGCTCCGGGCCGATGGGGGAGCGAAAGAACAAGTGAGTTGGCTGCCGAATTCGTTTGCGACGAGTGTGCGTTGGACGCCGGACGGGGCATCGCTGGTGTTTATCACGGGTCAGCGGACGGAGCAATCGCGGGTGGCCGTGTTGGACCTGAAACAGATAAGGCCGGAGTTCCGCGAAGAGGAGTTCCGGAAGCTGTTTGAGAAGGCAGCGACGGGCGCGGAGAAGAAAGGGGCCCCGAAGACGGAGCTGGTAAAGGAGGGGCTGCGGGACCGGCTGCGGCTGTTGCCGTTGGGTCTGGCGGCATCGGAACCGGCGGTGAGTCCGGATGGCAAAACCCTGGTGTTTGTCGGTTCGCTGGCGGGGCAGGGCAACTTATATAGTTACTCGCTGGAACGGGATGCGCGGGAGCGGGTGACGGCACGGCAGGTTACTGCCACGCCGGGGGCGAAATCTGCGCCGGTGTGGAGTTCGGATAGTAAGTCATTGACCTACCTGGAGGCGGGCCGGGTAATGACGATTGACTTGGCGACGCGGACGCCGAAGGCGGTGATGGTGACGGCGGAAATGATTGAACGGTTCGATGAGACGAAGATGGCGGTGTTCCGGCAGGCGTGGATGCGGATGCGGGATTCCTTCTACGATCCGAAGTTTCACGGAGCTGATTGGACTGGCGAAGTGAAGCGGATCTACGGGGAGGCGGTGGCGGGAGCGAGGACGCCGGATGAAATGCGGCGGGTGTTGAACCTGATGGTGGGCGAATTGAACGCGTCGCATTTGGGAGTGAGCGGGCCAATTACGGGGCTGCCGGCGGCGACGTTCGGGAAGTTGGGTTTGGACTGGTTGGAAGTGAACGGGGCGTTGCAAGTGACGGGTGTGTTGCCGCGCGGGCCGGCGGCGCTGGCCGGGGGAATTGCCGCGGGTGATGTGTTGGCGGCGGTGAATGGAAGGGCATTGGCCCCGAGTCTGAACCTGGACGCCCTGTTGGAACGGCAGGTGGGCAATGAGGTTTCGCTGACGCTGGGAAATGGGAAGACGGTGCGGGTGCGGCCGATTGCGCTACAGGCGGAGAAGACGCTGCGCTATGAGAAGTGGGTGGAGGAGCGGAGGGCGCTGGTGACCAGGTACAGCAACGGGCGGCTGGGCTACGTGCATATGTTCGATATGGGTGATTCGTCACTGGAGAAGTTGACGCTCGACCTGGATACGGAGACGCATGGGAAAGAAGGCGTAGTGGTGGATGTGCGGAACAATAACGGAGGGTTTGTGAATGCGTATGCTTTGGATATCCTGACGCGAAGGAACTATTTGGGGATGCAGCCGCGGGGATTGGAAACGGCGCCGGCACGGGCGACGCTGGGGCAGAGAACGATTGAGAAGCCGACGGTGCTGGTCACCAATCAGCGTTCGCTGAGCGATGCGGAGAACTTCACCGAGGGGTATCGGGCCTTGGGGCTGGGCAAGGTGGTGGGCGAGCCGACGGCGGGGTGGATCATCTTCACCGGCAGCCAGACGCTGCTGGACGGTGGATCGATTCGCGTGCCGTCCACGCGAATCACGACTGCGGAGGGCGAAAACATGGAAATGAACCCGCGGCCAGTCGATGTGCCGGTGTCGCGGCCGATGGGGGAAAGCTATCAGGGCAAAGACTCGCAGTTGGAAGCGGCGGTGAAGGTACTGTTGGGCAAGTAGCCCAAAGGTGAGGGTGCTGCTCGCTTTTGTTTGGATCTGGTAGATCGAGGTTGGCGTGGTGATAGAGAGTACCGCCGCTCCAGCCGCAGTTGGTGGGGCGTTCCGGCGTGAGGATTTTGCCGAGCGGTTCACCGGTGGCGGAGTAGACTTCGATGCCCGGGCGCGGCCATCCCAACATTTCCGGCTTGGTCCATTCTAAGGCCGCCGAGGGAGAGATTCGCGAATTGTGGTTCTCCCAAACCCCGAAGTTGCTCATCAATTGGAGGTTGCCTCTCTTCTGGCGGATCTTCCCCCCGGAAGAGAACTATTCTGGCCGCTACATCCATGATTCAGTGAGGATTGTGGCTGGCCGTCGGCTCTTGTCTGCCTGACTACGTTTTACCTGATAGGCAGGCTGACTTTGAGCGCATCCAGAATCTTGCGTTGGTGCTCGTCGGGTTTAGGCAAGCGCGTCACCGTCGTGTTTCCGTCGACATCATAGTGCAGAAGAGGCAGACGGCCCAACGCCGCCATCGCGTCGAAAACGGTCACCGCCTTCGGGTCCTGGCAGGGCGGCTTCCGTGTTGCCCGCTTTGTTGTGCCCGACGTCGATAACGCAGTAGTGCTAGGGCAGCGCGAAGGCGTGGTAGAGGCCACCGCTCGGCGCCTTGCTCTTGCCGCCGCCGGCCGCGACGACCACATACTGCTTGCCCCTGACGGTGTAAGTGGCCGGCGTGGCGTTGCCGCCCGCAGAAAGAGTGGTCTTCCAGAGTAGTTTGCCGGTATCTTTGTCGAAGGCCCGGAACTGGCGGTCGTGGTTGGTGGCGCCGATGAAGAGTAAGCCCCCAGCGGTGACGAGCGGCCCACCGTAGTTCTCTGTACCCGTGGTTTTGTCGGCCAGTTCGGGGAACTCGCCGAAAGGTTGACGCCAGGCGTACTCGCCGGTGTTGAGGTTGATCGCATTGAGGGTGCCCCAGGGCGGCTTGACGGCGGGGTAGCCGTCGGGGTCGAGGAACTTGTTGTAGCCGTCGGTCTGGTAGGCCTGTTCGATCAGGGAGTTGGCGGCGACGGCCGTGGCGGCAGCATCTTTGCCAGTGAGCAGGTAGTCGAGTATGGCTTCCTGCTGGGCTGCGGTTAGGTGGCCGAAGCCCGGCATGCGTCCCTGGCCTTTGGCGATGATGCGGGCGTGTTCGGCCCGTTGGGCTGGATCGAGTTTGGCGAGCTGCGGGAACTCGGGGGGGCTGCCGGCACGGTCCTCCCGGTGGCAGCCGGCGCAGTTCTGGACATAGAGCGTCCGGGCGGAGGTGACGCCTTTGGCCGCGGGGCGCGGCACGAGGCGAAGGATCCAGGGCATCTCGTTGGCGTTGACGTAGAGGAGGCCGGTGGAGGCGTCAAACGCCGCGCCGCCCCACTCGCCGCCGCCGTCAAAGCCGGGGAAGACGATAGTGCCTTCTTTGCTGGGCGGGGTGAACTGAGGGCCGCTGCGGACTTGGCGGAACCGCGCTCTGGCGACCGGGTGGGGGATCATGTCTTCGGTGAGCTGCTGGCGGGAGAAGGGCTCCGGGCGGAGCGGAAGCACCTGCTGGCGGGCGAGTTTTTCGCCTTCGACGTCGCTATCGGGGGTGTCGACGGTGGTGAGCGGGAAGAGGCTTTCGCCGGTTTCGCGGTGGAAGACGAAAACGTGACCGGACTTGGTGATCTGGGCGACGGCGTCGATGGATTTGCCGTTGCGTTGGATGGTGACGAGGGTGGGCGGGGCGGGGAGGTCGCGGTCCCAGACGTCGTGTTTGACGAACTGGAAGTGCCATTTGCGCTGGCCGGTTGCGGCGTCGAGGGCGAGGAGGCAGTTGGCGTAGAGGTTGTTGCCGTGGCGGTTGGCGCCGTAGAAGTCGAAGGAGGCCGAACCGGTGGGGGCGTAGACGATGCCGCGCTTTTCATCGAGGGCAAGGCCGGGCCAGGAGTTGGTGCCGCCGGCGTAGGTCCAGGCGTCTTTGGGCCAGGTTTCGTAACCGGGTTCGCCGGGGCGGGGCAGGGTATGGAAGGTCCAGCGGATGGCGCCGGTGCGGACGTCGTAGGCGCGGATGTCGCCCGGGGCCGAGGGGAGGCCTTCGGGCACGAGCGAGCCTTGAATGAGCATGTCCTTGTAGAGGATGCCAGGGGTGGGCGCGGAGATGGAGACCTGTTCGGGGTCGCGGCCGAGGCCTTCGCGGAGGTCGACGCGGCCTTGTTTGCCGAAGCTCGGGATGGGCTGGCCATTGGCGGGGTTGAGGGCGAACAGCCAGTTGCGCCAGGTGAAGAAGAGGCGGCGTTCCTTGCCTTCCTGCCACATCACGAGGCCGCGGTTGCGGCCGCGGGCTGGTTTGCCTTCGCTGGGGTCAAACTGCCAGAGGGGCTGGCCGGTGGCGGCGTTGAGGGCGAAGACCTTTTGCTTGGCGGAGGTGCCGTAGAGGACGCCGTCGATGACCAGGGGGTTGCATTGAATCTCGGTGCCTTTTTCAGCGTCGCCGGTGTCGTAGGTCCAAGCGGGCTGTAGTTTGGCGACGTTGGCTTTGTTGATCTGCTTGAGATCGGAGGAGTTCGTTTGGGCTGGTCCACCCCGGTAGGTTCGCCAGTCGGCCTGGGCGAACAGGAGGCAGGGGAGGAACCAGAGGACGATACGCATGACCCTATCATATGGAAAACGGGGACGATGTTGGCGCCGGGCGGACGTTGAGTGACTGGGGTGTTGGACGGGGTGCTAACGGCTCTCCGGATTTTTGAGTGCGTGGCTTTCTTCCCGGCCGTCCCTCTGGTGGGAAGCCGAACCAACGAGGGATGGTGGGCAGTAGGACGGCGACGGTTGTTCGGGACGACGGGGGTCTGGTATTTGGTGCGGCAAGAGCGCTCCTTAGTTGTCCGCTTTCGGAACGGCGAGGTTCTTGACAACGGGCAACTCCTGGGGGTTGATAGCCGGCGGAAAGTGGCGGCTATTCGGATTGCCGCTCTCTGTTTGCCGGTGCCGCCCTTGGCCGATGCGGGAAAAGTGACCTTCGGCGATCCGTTGACGCTGATTGAGAATCCACCCGGTTTGCGGGGGTCCGTCTCGAACGCCGTGGTTTCGGGGTGCGCGCTGCCGATGAGCTGCCGGGAGCAGGGACGGGATACCGGCTGATGTGGTTTACGGCCCCCGCCTTGCCCGGTTCGAGCGGCGGCGTGCTTCTTGATCGGAAGGGGAAGGGGGAGGCGGTGGCGCTGGTGGTGGCAGCGCTTCGGCAGGGGCCAGAACTTGAACTTCGCCGTGCCTCTCGACGCCGTCACTGGCTTTGCCGATGGCGGGGGGCGATGCCGTGCCGTCGAAGAGTTTCGCGAAGGGAAGGGACTTATCGCTCCCAGGTCAGAAGCTGGTGGACCAGGTGGCTGGCCCGTTGACTCCCAACGCCAGTCAGGATGCGCCGGAGTCAATGTCTATCGATGGGGGGCGTGCGCAACACTTCGCCGGTCGCCTGCTGTAGGCGGAGTTGGGGCGGCAGAAGGAGTTCCGCTAATGGAACGTTCGCGGAATGGATGATGCTCAGCTCGCCGAAGTCGTGCTCGAGGCCCGGTAAGTTTTCGCGTGCGAATCCCCTTATGCTCTCCGTCACCAGAACAGGAGCGGTGCGTAGCCGTCCGGCGGGTGCGGTGACCGTCGCCAAGGAGTTTGCGAAGCTGGCGCAGCCCCATCGCGTCAAGAAGAACTAACGCGGCCCTGGTCATCCGCGCCGGAGCTGCGCCCGCAGTCGCAGCCACGCCGGCAGCTTAGTCCACAGCGCGACAAAGAGCTGGTACTTCCAATCGGGCACCACGTAGAGCTTACGCAAGTTCCGCAGCGACTCCCCGACCACGAACCCGGCCGTGAGCCACATCCAGCGCGGATGCTTCGCCCGGTCGACACCCATCACATCGTGGAACTCCGTGTAGGTGAACCCGGGACACAGCGCCTGCACCGTCACCCCAGTGCCTTGCAGCTCCAGCCATAGCCCTTCGCTGAACGCGTTCAGCCAGGCCTTCGTCGCGCAGTAACTCACGTTGTTGGCCGACCGCGCGAAACCGGCTACCGAACTCACATTGACGATGGCCCCGCTTCCCCGCCGGATCATCCCCGGCAGCACGGCCCGCGTCAACCGTACCGTCGCCAGCACATGCAGCCGGTGCATCGCCATCTGGGCGTCGAGAGCCGTTTCCGCGAACCGGCCCTGCGTACCGAAGCCGGCGTTGTTGACGAGCAGGGCAATGTCGTCACGGCTTTCGAGGTACTCGGCGAGCAGCTCAAGTTCGGACTCCACACTCAGGTCCGCCACCCAGCGCTCGCCCTCCATCACAGCCAGCCGGTCCGCCCGGCGGGCTGCCAAGATCAGTTCGTATCCCCGCTCCCGCAACTGCCGCGCGAACTCCGCGCCCAGTCCGGCCGAGGCGCCGGTGACGACGGCCACCCGCTTCATCGCAACATCCTCATTGCAGCAGCCGCAGCGCCGCCTGGATGCCGCCCGCCTTCTGTAGGCCGGGGACGAAGCAGTTGGCGATCATCTCCTCATCGGTTCCGCGAAACGATCCCAACGGGGCGTCCAGCTTCACCGGCTGTTCCAGTACCGCGGCGGCGAAGGTCGCCAGCACGGCGGCCTTGCCCGCGGCTTTGATCGTGATCGTGGTCTCGCCCTGCTGCCGGAGCCAGGCGACGGCGTTGACGATGTCCTGCACGCGCCGGGCGTCGTCGCTGCGGTTGAAGGTGAGATAGTAGCGGGTTTCGAGCGCCGCCGCCGGAGAGTCGGGCCGCAGGTCGACACGCAGCTCGCTGCGTCCATCGCTGGGGCCGGCCGTGCCGATGGCGAGCACGGCGCCGCCTTTGCCTTTCGTGAAGGCCCCGGGCGCGGCTTCCACGCGCCGCGGCCATTGCACCCCGAGCGCCACGGCGAGCCGCTCGCGGATGGCCTTGACGTCCCGCTCGGCGGCGTTCTGCGCGTCGGCCGACTTCACCCACTGCGCGAACAGGCCCCGCAGGTCGAGGGCGTTCGGCGGCAGGGGCCGGCCATGGAAGGCGAGCATATCCTGCAGCTTCTCCTGCCGGATCCGCTTCTCGCCGAACTTACTCAGGTCCGTTTCGCCCAGCACGTGCTTGCCGAAGAACCGATAGACCTGCTCCCGGCTCGCTTTGTTGTAGTTGTGCGGCGCGTCGATCTGCACGGTCTCCACCTGCGAACCGGCATCGTAGAGATCGTAGATCTTCTTCATGGCGGGGTACTCCTCCCGCGGGGTGTTGCGCGTCCAGTCGCCCGTGGCGGCCACCATCAGCATGGGCTTGGGCGCCATGAGCGCCGCAATCTCGACGTTGTTGGTGCCGACGCGGAGGCTCGGGGCGTTCTCGCACGGGGAGCCGCCCTGCATGATCAGCGAGATCATGTTAACCGGGGCGGACCACTTGGGGCGGTCGTCAACGGCGCAGAGCATAAAGGTCTGCGTGCCGCCGCCGGATTCGCCGGTGACAAGCAGCCGGTTTTTATCGACATCCGGCAGCGACTCGAGAAAGTCGAGGGCGCGCACTGAGTTCCAGGTCTGCAGGCCAAGCGGGCCGAAGCTCCATAGCTGCTCGCGCGGCGTGGTGCCGAAGACGTGCGGCAGCTGCACGGTGTCGTTATAGCCGATCATGTCGTAGGCGAAGACGACGTAGCCCTGCCGCGCATGGTTGATGCCGCGCGATGGCACCGAGAAGAGTTCGTCGTCGGCCAGGCGCCCGTATTGCGCGTGCCCATGCGGCGCCAGCATGCCGGGGAACGGGCCCTTCTTGCCGACGGGGCGGTAGAGGTTGCCGGCCAGATAGAAGCCGGGCAGCGTTTCAATATAGACCTTTTCAATCGAGTAGTCGGCGTAGGCGATGCGGCCGAAAACCTGGGCGTTGAGCGGATTGCGGACGGGGAAGGGGAGCAGGCCGGCGGCCGCGCGCACCTGCTTCTGCAGGTCGGCCCGGCGGGCCTTCCATTCCTCGAGCGTGGCGAACGACGGGGCGGTGAACTTTGTATCCGTCGTTGGAATCTGCCCGAACAGGGCGATAGCGGATGCGGCTGCCAGGAGAAGTCTCACCCTAAGATACTGCCACAGGCCGCCGCAGCCTGCTTGGGCCGACCGGTGAGTTCTACCCTGTTTGATAGACTCACCTTTATGTTTCGTCTCGCTCTCTCGCTGGTTCTTGCGGCTTCCCTTGCGCTCGCTCAAAATTCCGCCATGCAGGGGGTGGTAACCGACGCTTCAAAGGCCGCCATCTCCGGCGCCACCGTCACCATCACCAATCTCGCCACGCAGACCGCTCGCACGGCCACGACCAACGCCGAGGGTATCTACACCGTTCCCCTGCTGCCTCCGGGAGCCTACCGCGTCGAGGCCGCCAGCCAGGGCTTCGCCTCGCAGAAGGTCAACGAAGTGCGCCTCGAGACCGGGCAAACCGCCCGCCTCGACTTCGAACTCAAGCCCGGCTCGGTGGTCGAATCCATCAACGTCTCCGCCTCGGCTGTGCTGATCAACTCCGAGACAAGCGAAGTGGGCCAGGTGATTGACTCCAAGCGCATCCTCGAGATGCCCCTCAACGGCCGCAACTACTTGCAACTGGCTCTGTTCACCACCGGCGTGCTGCCCGGCGGCAATCTCGCGGCCGGCTCCCGCGCGCGCACCGAAGGCGCCTTCGCCGCGGTGGGCATGCAGATTGCGCAAAACAATGTGCTGCTCGACGGCAACGACAACTCTTCGCGCACCTCCGGCGGCCAACTCGGCTTTGAAGCGCAGGCCGTGAAGCCGCCCGTCGATGCCGTCACCGAATTCAAGGTCGTCACCAACAACATGAGCGCCGAGTACGGCTACCGCGCCGGCGCCAAGGTGCTCGTCTCCACCAAGTCCGGTACCAACGAACTCCACGGCTCTGTTTACGAGTTCCTCCGCAACGAAAAGCTCGACGGCGCCAACTTCTTCGCCAACGCCTCCGGCGCGAAGAAGCCCACCTACCGGCAGAACCAGTTCGGCGCTACCTTCGGCGGTCCCGCCATCAAGAACCGCACCTTCTTCTTCGGCTCCTACCAGGGGACCCGCATCCGCACCGGACGCTCGTTTGTCTCCTCGGTGCCGAGCCGCGATCTTGTCGAGCGCTTCGACTTCAGCCAGCAGCCGGCCATCCGCCGCAACGTCTTCGACCCGCTGACGCTCACCGGCACGGGCGCAACCGCCGCGCGCCTGCAGTTCCCGAACAACGTCATCCCCCGCTCCCGGCTCGATCCCGTGGTCGGTCGGATTCTCTCGCTCTACCCGGTGTCGAACATCCCCGGCCTCGACAACGCCCCGAATAACTACTTCTTCAGCCCTTCAGACTCGGACGACGCCGACCAGTATGACTTCCGCGGCGATCACAATGTGAGCGCCAACCACCGCTTCTTCGCCCGCTTCAGCCGCCGCAACCAGGACCGCCTCGAGAACGGCGTGCTGCCTTTCCCCGCCGCCGGCGGCCAAGGCCAGTCGGTAGTCCTGCGCGGGAACAACCTCGCCAGCTCTCTCACCTCCACGATCAGCCCCTCCATCTTCAACGATCTGCGCTTCGGGTGGACGCAGTTCAACACGATTCTCGATATCCCTTACGACGCCTGGGATAATCCCAAGCTCGGCATCAAAAACGCCCCGGCCGACTATCTCAATGACGGGTTCAAGAACAACGGCTGGACCCGCTTCTCTCCTTCGGGCTTCGCCGAAATGGGTCCGCGCAGCTTCTGGCCCAATGTGAATAACATCAACACCTATCTGTTGAACAACGGCACCGTCATTCAGCGTGGCAAGCACAGCATCAAGTTCGGCGGCGAGTACCGCCACACCAACCAGTTCCGCAACGCCTCCCGCTTCCGCCGCGGGCAGTTCGCCTTTGACGGCCGCTTCACCTCGCAGAGCCCCAACGTGGGCGCCAGCCGCGCCAACACGGGCAACGGCTTCGCCGACATGGTCCTCGGCTGGGTCTCCGGCGGCAGCTACGGCACCAACCAGGGCGAAGACATCAACAACAAGTATTGGGGCATTTATGTCCAGGACGACTGGAAGATCTCCCGCACGCTGACAATCAACTTCGGCCTCCGCTACGAGGTCATCTACAAGGCCACTTTCCCGGATCCCGACCGTCAGGGCGTCTCCCGCTACCTCTTTGCCGGCGTCAACGTGGCCAACCTCGCCGACGAGAAGATCACCTTCCCGAAGGCCGGTTCCTGCGACTGCAAGAACGACCTGAATAACTACGCCCCGCGCCTCGGCTTCGCCTGGAGCCTGACGCCGAAGACGGTGATCCGTTCGGGCGGCGGCTTCTTCTACGGCGAGCCGAACAACCTCGGCACCGATAACGCCAACTTCGTCCCCGGCGCCCCGCGCGCCACCGAAATCGCCATTCAGCAGGCCTTTGAAACCACCAACATTTACGTGCAGCAGGGCTTCCCGCAGATCACCTTCGGCACAACGATTCCCCGCGGGTCCGGCATCTCTGTCTTCCCCGATTTCCGCGAGAACCTACTCGCCTACCAGTGGTTCTTCGACGTGCAGCGCACCCTGCCGCTCGACATCCTGCTCACCGTCGGCTACAACGGCACCAAGGGCAGCTTCCTCGCCTGGAGCCAGAACATCAATCTGCCCCGGACGCCTTCCGCCACCGTGGCCTCGAATCTCCGCCTGATCCGGCCCGAGTTTAACGCCGTCAGCTACGCGCAAACCGGACAGAATTCGAGCTACAATTCGTTGGCTGTCAAACTCGAAAAGCGCTTCGCCAAAGGCTTCACCTTCCTGAGTTCCTTCACCTGGAGCCACAACATCGACTACAACAACGAAGACCTGCTCGACGGCTCGACCGGCGTCGTCACGCCCTATGATATGCGCCGCGAGCGTGGTAACTCGACGCTCGACCGCCGCCTGGCCTATAACCTTTCCTCCGTGTACGAACTGCCCTTCGGCAAGGGCAAGGGGCGTTTTGAATCCGGTGCCGGCAACTGGCTGCTCGGCGGCTGGCAGGTGGGCGCCATCGTCGCCTTCTACTCCGGCATGCCGATTACCCATTCGATCAACGTGAACAACCAGAACCTGGGCGGCGCCGTCCGCGGCGACTGGGTGCGAAATCCCAATCTCCCCGCGGGTGAGCGAACGATCGATCGCTGGTTCGACCTCACCGCCTTCATCGCCAACGCCCCGGGTACCATCGGCAACGCCGGCCGCAATCTCATCTACGGGCCGGGCACGAAGAACCTGGATCTGATGGTGAGCCGGTCGTTCGCCATGCCCTGGGAGAGCCATTCGCTGCAGTTCCGTGCCGAGGCGTTCAACGCCACTAACACCGCCAACTTCGGCGTGCCCAGCACCGCGATCGGTACGCCCGCCGCGGGCCGCATCACCAGCGCCGCCGACCCGCGGCGCGTGCAGTTCGCGCTGAAGTACATGTTCTGAGGAATGGCCATGCCGCTGCGCTCTCTGCTGCTCCTGCTCTGGCTCGCCGCCCCGGCGGTGGGCCGCGTTCTCTTCCGCGCCGATTTCGAAACCGGGGATCTGAGCCAGTGGACGCAGACCGGCACCCGCGGCCAGAACGCGACGCCGCGCAACGTACAGGTTGTCTCCGACATCGTCCACGAAGGCCGCTACGCCGTCCGGATGACGATTCACCCGGACGATGTCTTCAACGATCGCCAACTCCGCGTCCAACTGGGCGGTCCGCGCGTCACCGTAGAAGATGGCTCGGATACCTATCTCGCCCTCTCGCTCTACATGCCTCAGGCGCCGCTGGACCGCGATAACTTTTTCTACTGGGAGGGCAACCCGCCGCCCCGGTACAATAACGTCATGACCTGGTGGGTGGAGCCAGGCGAAAACGGTAAGGCGCTGATCAAGTACGGCACGGGGAACCTGGGCCGCAACGGCACCCACTGGCAGGCGGAGTTCACGCCCGGCCAGTGGCACCGGCTCGCGATGCACATTCGCTGGTCCGAGGACGAGACCAAGGGCCACGTCCGTCTCTGGTTCGACGGGCAAATGGTACTCGATCAGGCGCTGAAGACAAAGGGGCCGGAGGCGGTCTACTTCTGCCAGCCCGGAATCCATCGCAGTCCCCACCGGGCTTCCGTGGATACGATCTACTTCGACAACTTCATCCTGGCCGATACGCTGGCCGAAATCGAAGCCGCGCCTACCACCTTCGGCGTTGCCGGCGACTGGGCCGTCCGGGTGTCTCGCCCCGGCGTGCCCGCCGAGACGCTGGCGGTGGCCCCGCCTCTGATCCGCAGCGTTACCGCCGAGAGGCACGATGCACTGCCGGTTTTCAATCCGCAGGCCGGCGGCTGGGCCCGCGGCGCGCGGCTCGTTGGGGTGCGCGCGCAGGAGACGACGAGCGCTTATCTGCTCGATCCGACCAGCTTCGCCCTGCGCGCCGGCCCCGCGCCCGACGCCGCGCTCTTTACAGCCGGTGTCGACTATGAGCTCGATCCTGTCTGGGGAACCTTCGGGCGCCTGGCGGGCGGCCGGATCGGCGCCGAGCAGCCCGTCTACGCTACCTATCGCCACGCGGAGATGCGGCTGGACGCCGTGGTGCTGACGGCCGCGGGTCGCCTGGCTCTGCGCCCCGGCCCGCCGCGCGCCGCCGCGCCCGCGCCCGCCCCGCTCGCGCCCGGCGACCGCCTGCTCGGCAACGTCTTCGTGCCCCGCGCCATCGAACGGCTCACGGCCGACCATCTGTTTCCGATTCTCGAAACGGCCTATCCGGAGCCGCCCCGCGGGGAGCGCCATCCGGTGATCGCGCGCCTGGTGCGGCGCCTGGAAACCGGCGAGACGCTGCGCATTCTCGCCTGGGGCGATAGCGTCACCGACGCCAGTTACCTGCCCAACCGGGCCACGCAGCGCTGGCAGGAGCAGCTCGCTGTACGGCTCCGGCAGCAGTTTCCGCGGGCGCGCATCGAGATGATCACCGAAGCCTGGGGCGGCAGGAATACGAGCAGCTACTTGGCCGAGCCGCCCGGCAGCGCCCATAACTATCAGGAGAAGGTACTGGCGCTGAAGCCGGATCTCATCGTCTCCGAGTTCGTCAATGATTCGAACCTTACCCCGGCCCGCGTCGAGGAGCGCTATAGCAAACTGCTGGCCGACTTCGAGGCCATCGGCGCGGCGTGGATCATTCTGACGCCGCACTACGTGCAGCCGCAGCGGATGGACTTTACCCGCGAACGGGAGATCGATGCCGACCCGCGCCCCTACGTTGCCGGTTTGCGGCAGTTCACCGCCCGGCACGGGGTACCGCTGGCCGATGCTTCGCTCCGCTACGGGCGGCTATGGCGGCAGGGCATTCCCTACAGCACCCTGCTGTTGAATGCGATCAACCATCCGGATGCCCACGGGATGCGCCTGTTTGCTGATGCCTTAACGGCGTTGTTTCGCTGAGCGGGCCGTCGGTTCGAAGGGCAGCCGCAGGGCGCATCGAGAGCACAGACTGGGGGAGAACCTGTGTTTCTGAGGAACGCGCACAACGGACTCGCTTCGGGCGAGTTCCTCGCCCGGCCTGCGCGGCCTGTGCGCTTCGTAGCAGACGGGCGGCTGGTCTTGGCGGTGGGCTGGCCGGCATGCCGATCAGCTCTTTGTGGTCCTCGACCGCTTGCCAGACGGACAGGGCGAGGGCCATGACGAGGTCGTCGTGCTCCGGCTGGCGGCCTCCGGGTTCGAACTGGATCAGTTCGCGCTCCAGGATGTCGACCCCGGCGGCGGTGCGCTCGATCTTGAGGACTCCCCGCTCAAAGAGCAGCTTCAGGCGCGTCAACAGGTCCGTTCGCGGGATGCTGTAGTAGCGGTCCGGCAGGTGATGGGCCCGGTAGCCGCTCGCGATCGACACCGGCTTCAGCAGCAGGCCGTTGCGGTCCGCACGCAGGAGCTCAATCACCGTGGGGCCGTTATCCCGTATGTTCTCATCAGTCGGTTCTTGCAATACCGCGAGGCCATGTTTTGCGCGCAGGCCCACCGCGGACCCCGCATGGCGCTTTGGCGTCGGTTTGTCGCAGGAGTTGCGTCATCCGACGCCCAAATCCCCCAATTCCTCAAGCCGATGAAAACACAGAGCTAGTGACGGTCAAATGACAGTAAAACACCTTCCCGCGCCGCTTGGTGGGTGGTATCCCTACGCTCATGAAGGTTTCGTTTCAAAGGATGTTTGCCGCCGTTGCGGTCCTGTTCATGGTCGCCCCCAAACTGCCGGCCCAACTGTCAACGGCGACTGTGAGCGGTAGCGTCCGGGACGCAACCGGCGCCACGATTCCAGGTGCATCAATCGAACTGACCAACACGGGAACCGGTATCGCCAGGCGGACGGCCAGCAATGATTCGGGGATCTACACCTTTCTTGGCATCCAGCCTGGCAGCTACACGCTGCAAGCATCGGCCACCGGCATGGCGCCTCAACGCTTGCGTGCCTTCACGCTGCAAGTGAACCAGACGGCCACGCTCGATTTCGATCTGAAGCTGGGCGACGTCACCCAGTCGGTTACCGTATCTGGATCGGCTGCAGAAGTTCAGAGTTCGACAGCCGAACTCGGAACGGTGGTCTCCCAAAAGGCCGTGGCGGATCTCCCGCTGAATGGCCGCAACTTCTCCCAACTCCTTGCCCTGACGCCGGGCGTTTCTCCTGTGAGCGTCAGCCAGAACGCGACCGGGCCGCTGCGCTCGGTAGGCACGGTGGTAATGCCGTCGGTAAACGGACAGACCGGCCGGAGCAACATCTTCTTGCTCGATGGTGTCGTGAACTTCGGCGCCAATCAGAACTACTATATCGTCACGCCGATCGTCGAAACGATTCAGGAGTTCAAGGTGCAGGCGCACAATGACCTGGCTGAGTTCGGTGGCGGACTCGGAGGAGTAGTGAACGTGGTGACGAAGGCTGGCACGAACGAGTTGCACGGTAGCGGCTGGTGGTTCGTGCGCAACGATGCCTTTGATGCCCGCAGTTTCTTTCAACCCGCCGTGACACCTTTCCGATGGAATCAGTATGGCGGCAGTGTCGGTGGACCGGCCACCATCCCAAAGCTCTATTCGGGGAAGAATCGGACATTCTTCCTATTGGGCTACCAGGGGTACACACTGCGCCGCCCCAACCAATCCTTCTTCCGTGTACCGACCGCGGCAAACCTCAATGGCGACCTGAGTGACTGGCCGCGCCAGATTTTCAATCCGCTGACGACGCGGCAGGACCCGGCCCGGCCGGGCACGTTTCTCCGCGATCCGTTCCCGGGCAACCGGATTCCGGCCAACTTGCTGGATGCTGGCGCCCTCCTCTATGCCCGGTCGACGCTGCCCGCTCCCATCGTGACCGGAGTCAGTGACCGAAACGCTCAGGATGACACACCCTTCTCGCAGAATCAGGAGGAGTACCATGCGCGCGTCGACCACACCTTCAGCGAACGGGATCTGGCCTGGTTCCGGTGGAGCGGGCGCTTGTCGAGCGTCAGCACTTCCGCCGGGCGTCCCACGCTGCCCACCACCAATCCCACCTCGAGCCGCAATATCGGCGCTGCCTGGATTCATACGTTCAACGCAGCTACCGTACTGCAACTCCAGTTCGGACACAGCCGGCAGTTCGACGAGATAATCACGCGATTCCGTGGCCTGCCCGATAACTTTCTGGCCAGCGCCGGCTTCTCTGACGCCCTGTCAAGGAACTACGAACTCACGCGGGAACTCATTCCAGGGCTCAATGTCGCCGACTTTTTCGGTGGCGGCGAGAATTTACAACCAAGTGACTCATGGAACCACCAATACCGTGGCGACGTGTCCCGGAACGTGGGCCGTCACAGCCTGAAGTTCGGCGTCGATTGGGTACGTTCAGGAGTTCGCATCATTCCCAACACGGCCACCGTCAGCTTCATCGCAACGCAGACTTCGAACCCGGCCGCAGCCGCCACTACCGGTAGCGCGCTTGCCTCTTTTCTCCTGGGGTTCCCGGACAACGCCCAGCGCCGCAACACGATCATCAGCCGCTCGGCGCGCAATCTCTTCGGCCTCTACCTCCAGGATCAAGGGCGTGCCACCAACAAGCTGACCGTGAATATAGGCCTGCGGTATGACCGTGCGGCCTGGCCCCGCTTCGGACGGCCGGAGGACCGGAACCAGGAAGTTGGGCTCATGGATTTCAATCGCGGGGTGTACTTACTGCAGCAATCGGTGGCGTCGTGTGCTGAGCGTCGTCGTGCGCCTTGCATTCCGACAACCGGCGGCGCGCTACCGGCCAACGTGCTTGTCGTGCCGGATGGCCAACTGCGAAGGAACAACAACCTCAATCTGCAGCCACGCTTCGGGTTAGCCTATCGCCTACGGCCCTCAACCTCATTGCGTGCTTCGTTCGGTGTCTCCTTCGATAACTGGGCGGGCATTGAACAGATCTCGACCAACGTGCAGGGCTCCTGGCCGTCATTGGCCCAACAGTTGGTGTCGAACCTGAATCGAAGTGATGGCCCGCCAACGGTAACGTTCAAGAATCCGTTTGACGGCGCGGCCAGTGGACTCACTCCGGAGGCCACGCCGTTCACCCGGAATCAGTTTTGGGCCGATCCACTCTGGAAGAATCCCTACTCGCTGCAGTGGACGCTGGGTGCGCAGCATCAGTTGATGGACGGCACGGTCCTCTCGGTGCACTATGTCGGTTCCGGGTCGAAGCGCCTGGACATCGGCGGGCTCTACAACGTCGCGTTAACTCCGGGACCCGGCAACCCGCGGGATCGCGCACCGTTTCCCTACATCAATGCAATGAACTACGACCGCAGCCACGGCCGGGGTACTTATCACGGCCTCCAGGTCGGCCTGAACCGGCGGGCGAGCCGCGGACTGACCTACCTGGTTTCCTACACATGGTCGAAGTCAATCGATACCGGCTGTTCGGGCTGGTTCGGCGTGGAGGGATGCTCGGTGCAGAACCCTTATGACGTGAACGCCGATCGCAGTGTGTCGGCCACCGACCTGACCCACAACTTCACGACAAGCTGGGTCTATGAGTTGCCGTTCGGCAAGGGGCGGTTCTCCACGCACAACCACGCACTGGACCTGTTGGCCTCGGGCTGGCAGCTGAACGGGATATTGAGCTTGCGCTCGGGGCGCGTGTACACGCCGACGGCGAGCGGCGATATCGCAAACACCGGCAACAACGAATACATGCGGTTGAACGTCGTGGGGAACCATAAGCTCGACAGTCCGCGGCCGGAAGCGTGGTTCAACCGCTCCGCCTTCGCGGCCCCGGCACCTTTCACGTTCGGCAACGCCGGCCGCCACTCCTTGCGGTCCGATGGGCTGGAGAATCTGGACGCTTCTATTTTCCGGCAGTTCCGCATCCGAGAGAGCCTCTCCATGGAACTGCGCGGCGAGGCGTTCAATCTACTCAACCACACGGTTTTCGGCCTCCCAACCGCCAACATCACGAGTCCAAATTTCGGCCGGGTCCTCACGCTGGGCAATACTCCGCGCCAGTTGCAGCTTGGCCTGCGGTTGATTTTCTAGCGGACCATCCTACATCTGAACTGAGACGCCGAGGCAGTCACCATGAACGCAACCAAACAAAACAGCAACCCCAAGGCTCGACCGGGTTCCCTGAATTTCATTACCCGGCGGCACTTTGTTCAAACCGCCGCCGCTCTCGGCAGCGCGGCTGGAGCGACCACTCGTGCAGTGGCGGCTGACGAGGGCAAAGGCAAAATCCGGACTGCCTTGAACCAGCCGCTCGGCCAGGACTATGTGGTCGTCACGCAGGTGCCGGACAAAGACCATTTCATCCACGACCCGGCCATGACCATCCTGCCGAATGGTTGCCTGATCGTCGCTGCGCCGGTCTGGGGGCGGGGTCCGCGGACTCCAGGCGCTTCGCAGGACAAGTTGCGTTCGGTAGTTGTGTCGCGCAGTAAGGATAGAGGGAAAACGTGGACCAAAGTCTGCGAGAAGCCGTGGTCGGAGGCCACGCTCTTCGTCCATGAAGGCCGGCTCTACCTGTTCACGCAGATCAAAACCTTCAGCGGCGTGTGGGTCAGTGCGAGCGATGACGAGGGCGCGAGTTGGACCGAACCAGTCGAGGTGATCAAGGCCGATCCTGCCCGCAAACACTGGGGCATTCAGACGGGCATGGTGGTTCAGGACGGGTGGCTCTACTGGGCCAATGGCCGCGCCTTCGAGGACATGGGCGTGGTGGCCTGCGAAATCAAGAAAGGGCTGCTCAATCCCGAGGCGTGGGTCGCCTCCGAGGCAGTCGTGATGCCGATACCGCAGGAGATCATGTCGGGCACCTTTAGCGACGGTTCGCCCATGCGCTGCCTCGAAGGTAATGTTGTCCACTCGGGTGGCCGGCTACTCGTCATCGCCCGTGCGGTCATCAATCGTTACGGGACGGCCAACATGGCCGCTGTGTTTGATCTGACGCGGCAGGGTCGAACGCTCGCGCTCACTTTCAGGCAGCTTTACCCGGTGCCCGGGGGGCAGTGCAAGTTCCACATCCTCTGGGATGAACGGTCAAGGCTGTTCTGGATGGCCTCGAACTTCCCTACCAACTCGTTGGGCCTCTATCAGGATCCTGAACTCAAGCTGCCTCCGAACAAGCCTGCCTGGCAGTCCCTGCGCGAAGATCGACGGCTGCTGATGCTGTCCTATAGCCTCGATGCCTTGAACTGGTTGCCCGCCTGCTCCATCGCGAAAGCCCCGAAGATGACGCAGTCCTTCATGTACCCTTCGATGGTGGTCGACGGGGACGACATCGCCCTGCTCTCGCGCACGGGCCGCGATTCGGGCGACTACCACGATGCCGACCTGGCCACCTTTCACCGCGTCCGTAATTTCCGGTCGCTGGCGATGGATATCGCTCCGAAGCTGTGATGCGCACTATGGCCCAACTCTCACGACGAGGCCTCCTCGCGGCGGCGCCAGCGCTCAGCCAGGCGCCGCGCCTCAGCTTGCCGGAACCACACCGGAAGTTGGCGACGGCCCCGCAACGAATCTTCTTTCAACACGACTCGGCTAACTTCGAGCCGCCCGACATGTATGGGATGGAGATCGGTAAGTGGCTGCGCCAACGCTTTGGATTCATGGATGAGCCAGGGAACCAGATCGACACTTATTGCCTGGACATCTCCAACGAAGGCATTCTGCCCTACGCCAGCCGCATCCTGCCGCGCTGGCAGCAGCCGGGCCTTCAGAAATGGTGGGACCAGGGCATCGATTTCATTGAACGCATCGTGACCGGCTGTCATCAGCGTAAGATTCGATGCTTTTGGAACCATCGGATGAGCGAGGTGGAACGCGGCGTGGGCGGGTTCCGCATCGGCGGCGGCGTGGATCTGGAGAACTGGAACCCGCTCAAGCGGGCGCATCCGGATTGGGTGATTCCTACCTGGTGGTGGCAGGGCCACTGGAACCTTGCTGCGCCGGGCTTAAGGGAATTCAAGCTATCGGTATTGGAGGAACTGGTGCGCCGTTACGATCTCGACGGACTCCAGTTGGATTTCGCGCGGCACGTTCCCGTACTACCGCCCGGCAGTCAATGGGAGCACCGCGATGAGGCAACGCAATTCGTCGCCATGGTGCGTCGGATGTTGTTGCGTCGAGGCGAGGAGAGAGGCCGGCCGTTTCTTCTGGGGGTAAGAGTTCCGCAGAACCTGAAAGGCTGCCGGATCGACGGGTTTGACGTCCAGCAATGGGTGGATCGGGGATTGATCGACATCCTGGCGCTCGGCTCACGGTCGGTGGATGTAGACATCGCGTCTTTTCGCGACCTGACCCGCCGCTCGCATGTGCGGCTTCAGCCGAGCCTGGATGACTGGCACGCAACGGACGGCTACCGCAATCCGCCGATCGAGTTTTTCCGCGGGGTGTTCGGAAGCTGGTGGCGCCAGGGCGCGCACAGCGTGGCGACGATGAACTGGGCGAGTGCGTCGCCGGTGATGTCGAAAGAAGCGGGAGCGTTGGCGAGTCCTGTATCGCACGGCGAGGCCATTCATGAGATCGGCAGCCTGGAGACGATCAAGGGGAGCCGCTTCTACGTAGTGGAGCGGCGCGGTGGCTATCCGTTCGCCGAAGGATACTTCAACCGGAACGACGACGCACCGTTGCCGGCGGCGTTGGCCAATAGCGGCGGCGCCGCAATCGTGCGCCTTCCGGTTTGGGAGGACCTGCGACGTTGGCCACGCGATCTCGTTCTCCGCGTTGTGTTCCACCAAATGGGGCCTGGCGACGCTGTGGAAGTAGCGTGGAACGGCGCTCCTCTGGTCGAGCGGCGCCGCGATCGGGACTGGCGTGACGGGCAGATTTTCTCACCGGAACCGCAGCCGGTTTCCGGCGGGCACAACTTTTTTCGCAAGGCCGGCAAACAAGAGTTGACCATGGTCGAGTACGCCGTCGCTCCGCCCGGCATGCGTGTGGGCGGCAATACCGCATCCCTCCGCGTGGCCAAGCGGGGACCGTTTCGGCCCACCGAGACGATCCGGGTTGAGAAAATAGAGCTGCATGTCAATGAAATGGCGTAGGCCATCTGCCGTGGCTGGACTTGTCGCCGGCGCTGAATCGAGGCGCGTACGAAATCGCTGTGTCTGCCCGGCGGGCGGGAGCCTTTCCGCCGCGGAGGTTCGAGAAGATCGAACTCCATTTGGAATGAGAGCCGTACTACCAGACAGTGACAGCAGGAGGCATCGCGATGCATGAAAACAATCGACATAGAAACCACAAGCCAAAGCCGGGCTCATGGCAGCTCATGGGCCGCCGCCATTTTGTGCAAACTGCAGCTGCCCTCAGTAGTTTCGGCGCACTAAGCGCGGCCGACTTCAAACTCACGCCCGAGCATCAAACCGCGGTAAACCGGCAGCGGCGCATCTTTTTCCAATATGATCCTGCCGCCGACATCCAGCTCACGGGTGGCTTCGGCACGGACATGGAGGCGTTGATGGGGTACGTCTTCGATTTCGCCGTCATGCCCGGCAGCCAGCTCGATGCGATCTGCCTCGATGTCTCGAATGAAGGTGTCGCCCATTATCGCAGCAAGATTCTGCGCCCCATTGAGCATCCGGGCCTGATGAAGTGGCGCGAGCAGGGGCTTGACTACTTCGAGGAACTGATCAAGCACGGCCACAAGCGGGGCAAGGAAATCTGGTGGGGCCTGCGCATGAACGAGGTCGAGCGTGGTGACCTCGCCGCGTATGAAACAATCGGAGGGGCACCGAAGATCGCAAAGGACCTACAGAATCCGGTGAAGGCCGCGCATCCCGACTGGCTCATCCGCTCCTGGTGGTGGCAGGGCTTTTGGAACTACGCGGTGAAGGAGGTCCGGGACTATCGCCTATCCGTCGTGCGCGAGGTAGTGGAGCAGTATGACTTCGACGGCGTGCATCTCGACTTTCTCCGGCACACACCCTTCCTCCCGCCGGGCAAGCAGTGGGAAAACCGCGAGCACCTAACCGGCTTCCTGCGCGACGTGCGCAAGATGCTGCAGGAACGCGCTGCCAAACGCGGCCGTCCCTTCCTGCTGGCCGCGCGGGTGCCGGATTCGGTCGAGGGCTGTCACACCGATGGTTTCGACCTCAAGGCCTGGGCCTCGCAGGGGCTCGTGGATGTGCTCGTGCTCGGCACGCGCACGATCAAAGTGGATGTGGCCTCCTTCCGCAAGGTGATGGCCAGTGCACCCGTGAAGCTCATCCCAAGCTTCGACTGTTACCATGCCACTGACGGCTACCACGGCGATCAGTCGCTCGATCTGCTCAGGGGTGTCTTTGGCAACTACCTGCACCAGGGCGCGGACGGCGTTGGCATCTTCAATAACCCGGCCGGGTCTGCCGAACAGGCGAGACGACTCGGGTTCCGCCAACAGGCGAAGTACGATCCGGAGATCCTCACCACGATTGGCAGTCTTGCCACCATTGCCGGTAAGCCGCGCTACTACGCGCTCGATCGACGAGGAGGCTACGCTCATGTGGAAGGCCACGGTTCGTCAAACGAAGGCGCCCCGTTGCCGGTCGCGCTCCGGTTCGACGGCACGCCTTCCACGCTCAGCCTGCCAGTATGGGAGCCGGTGAAGCCCGGCACCGGCGCAAGGCTGCGGCTCGTGGTGTTTAACCACGTCGAAGGCGACGCCGTCGCTGTGCGACTCAACGGCGCCATGCTCAAGCGAGAACTCGTGGACCCGCAGTGGAAGGATGCTCGGATTTTCTCTCCGCTGCCACAGCCGGAGACCGTGACGCCTGGAGCACTCGTGAAGAACCTCGAAGCCCAGCACCTTACCCGTATTGAGTTCCTCGTGCCTACCGCGATCCTGAAACAAGGCGAAAACAGCATTGCTATTGCAGTCGACCGAAAAGGCCCGTTCACGCCCTCTATGGCTGTGAAGGTTGAAAAGGCCGAGCTACATCTGAAATGAGAGACGTACCACGAGCACGGTGACACCAGGAGGCGTCGCGATGCATGAAAACCATAAGCCCAAACAGGGTTCATCGGAACTCATTGGCCGCCGTCATTTTGTTCAAACGGCCGCTGCCCTCAGTAGTTTCGGCGCCCTGTCTGCGGCCGGGTTCCAGTTCACGACCGAGCATCAAGCCGCGGTAAACCGGCAGAGGCGCATCTTTTTTCAATATGATCCGGCTGCGGATAGCGCAAAACATGGCGGAAAGGAGGACTATCGAAGGACGAAACGCTTCAGCAAATATCGGTCACCGACCGCCCATGCGCCGCTTCTGATGCGCGGGGAGGGAAAGCTTTGCCCCCTGTGCATAATTTGGGTGTAATAGCACCTCACAGGTAGTTACCTCCGGGGTGACATAGGATCGGCCCGAACGTAAGCTTTTGAGGAGGCCAACGGGCGCCGGATTGTCCCGCTTGACCGAGAACTCAGTTGTGTCATGTAAGACTAGGATCAATCCATCCTGACTGGCGC